>NZ_JAUOEO010000001.1:2543000-2856500 GCF_030540825.1 Flavivirga spongiicola | reverse complement strand
TACAACAGGTTTTGCTTTAGGGTTTTCTGATACATCTTTATTCACTCAAGGGAGTTTTGCTTTTGTAACATACGAGCCTAACCCAAGGCTACTTCAAGTAACACTTGAGAATCCAGGAGATCCAGTAATTCAACTATCCGACTCCAATGGTATTAGTAATTATGGTGGCTTATTTTTTGTAAATTCCAGAGCGAAAGTAAGTCAAATATCAACTTTTATTAATGATAGATGGAAAGTTTCTGATGCTATTCATTTAGATTTAGGATTACGTTACGAGACCATTAAGCATAAAGGCAGTAAAGATCGTTTTGCTCCGTTTACACAAGATGGAGGTTTAGATGGGAATAATAATACAGCTTATGATAATGGCATTTTAGCTCCAACAGGTGAAAAAGATAATTTCAATTACAATTATAGCTACTTATCTTTTTCAGGAGGTATTAATTATAAAATTGATGATGATGGCGCTTTATTTGCTAGGTTTTCTCAAGGAAATAAGGCTCCAGAATTAAATTATTATTTCAATAACTTCTCTAATGTACCCATTAACAAAAAAGGAGAAATACAAAAAATAAATCAGGCAGAAATAGGTGTTAAGTATAATCTTAAAAACTTCTCTTTTACAAGTACACTATTTTGGAGTCAGCTTAAAGATATTGGTATTGCAAATTTTGAATTTGATTCTAGTGATAATAGTATTTTTTATACCCCAATACAGTTTAACACTTCAAGAACTATAGGCTTAGAGTGGGAAAGTGTTTATTCGCCGGTTCAAAATTTCATCCTTCGTTTTAACGGAATCATTCAAAATCCAAAAGCCACTGAATGGAAAGTTTATGATGCAGCAGGTTCGGTTGATACAAGTGATGACAGTATTATAGATTATTCAGGAAATATATTACCATTTAACCCTAAGTTAATGTTTAATCTTAGTAATGAATATCAAAAAGATAAAATTTCAGCATTTATTAAGTGGCAATTTATGGGCAAACGCGATGGCAACGTTTCTAATGGTTTTAAGCTTCCCGCTTATAGTATCTTTAACGTTGGTGCCGGGTACCAAATAACCAAACAATTATCAGCAGACCTATTGGTAACAAATCTTTTTAATTCAGAAGGGTTAGCCAACTTTTTTGGTGCTAATAGTTTTGGTGCTAATGCAAATGGAGCTACACCAGATTTTATAGCAGCCAATCCAGATACTAGTTTTGTGGTTTTTCCTGTTTTGCGTAGAAGAGCCTTATTAAAATTAAATTATAGCTTTTAGTATATATATTAGATAAAATAAGCATCTATAAAATCTTAAAAAGCCTGTTGAGTTTTTACCTTTTCAGGCTTTAATATTTAAAAACGACTCGTGCGAAATCGTTTTCCCGTTAATAACTTTTTGATTTACAGCCACTTTTCAGTAGATCGCCTCTGTTTTTGCACAAGTTTTTAAATTAGATTTGTAGACCTTGTTTTATCTCGAATGTTATTATCAAGATTAAGGTAAAAGAAATAACTTAAAATAAGCTTAAACATGAAACCGAAAACAACTATGAAAAGCATCGCTGAAGAGCTTGGTGTTTCTGTTTCTACGGTTTCAAAAGCATTAAAAGACAATCCGAGAATAAGCAAAGAAACTCGAGAAAAAATACAAGCTTTTTCTAAATTACTTAACTACCAACCCGATGCACGCGCCATAAATCTGCGTAAAAATGTTTCTAAAGTTATTGGGGTTGTTATTCCAGAAATAACAAATCATTTCTTTACAACAGTTATTAAAGGCATTGATTATATGACAAAAAAACGAGGCTATCAAGTAATGATTTGTTTGTCTAATGAATCCTATATAGAAGAAGTAAAGAACATAAAACTTCTAACTTCAGGCAGTGTAGATGGGTTATTAATTTCTATTTCTTCGGGCACACAAAAAAAGGGAAATTACGACCACCTATTTAACATAAAAAACAATCAATTACCTATGGTTTTATTTGATAGAACTGAAGATTTTATAGCCTGTGATATGGTAAAAGCTGATGATGTAGGTGGGGCTTATAATGCCACAAAAACGTTAATTAAATCTGGCTGTAAACGTATTGCTCTAATTAACTTTAAACCTTATATCAATATTGGAAAAGAACGCAGAATGGGTTATTGCATGGCACTAGACGAGTTTGGCATCAAAGAAAATAATTCATTACTTTTTGAAGTCGATGAAGAAAAAGATCTTTTTAAACAAATTGAAAAGGTCTATAATTTAAACCCGCTCCCAGATGCCATTTTTGCTGTTAAAGAAGATTTCGCAGCCGTTGCTATAAAATTGGCCTTAAAAAAGGGTTTAAAAATACCCAAAGATATTTCATTAATAAGTTTTGTAAATGGTTTAATTTCTGAATACTCATCGCCTTCTATAACAGCTGTTATTCAACATGGCTATAATATGGGGAAAATGGCGGCAGAATTATTAATCGATAGAATTGAAAACAAAACCTCGGAAAAACCTTATGAAACTAAAGTCATTGCAACACGTTTAAAACATCGAGATTCAACAAAAAAAGCAAACTAATTTAGCTATGTATTTACTGGGATTAGATATTGGTTCTTCATCTATCAAAGCAAGCTTATTACAAGCTTCAGACGGTGTCGTAATTGCGCAAAATTTCGAACCTAAAGACGAAATGAATATTATTGCTCATCACAATGGTTGGGCTGAACAAGATCCAGAACTTTGGTGGAACTATGTAAAATCAATAGTTCCTAAATTAATAGAAGATGTACAAATTGATAAGTCGCTTATAACTGCTATAGGAATTTCTTATCAAATGCATGGTCTCGTTTTAGTCGATAAAAACAAACAAGCTCTTAGACCATCAATTATTTGGTGTGATAGTCGTGCATCAGAAATTGGTAAAGAAGCTTTTAATACTTTAGGACATAATTATTGCTTAGAAAATCTTTTAAATTCTCCAGGTAATTTTACCGCATCAAAACTAAAATGGGTTAAAGATAATGAGTCTGAAATTTTTGAACGCATATATAAAATAATGCTTCCAGGTGATTTTATTGCTATGAAATTAACAGATAAAATCACTACTACTGTAAGTGGCTTATCTGAAGGTGTTTTTTGGAATTTTAAAGAAGATAAAATCTCGCAGACACTTTTAAGCCATTATGGTCTAGAAGACACATTAATTCCAGAAATTCATGATACTTTTAGTTCGCATGGAACAATTACTAACGAAGTTGCAAATCAATTAGGACTTCCCGTTGATATTCCTGTTTCTTACAAGTCTGGAGATCAACCTAACAACGCCTTATCTTTAAATGTATTGAAGCCTGGTGAAATTGCGGCAACTGCAGGGACCTCTGGTGTTATTTATGGAGTTGTTGACGATATAAAACCCGATTTACAATCACGTGTTAATGTATTTGCTCATGTTAATCATAAGGTTGAGCAACCACGATATGGCGTATTAGCCTGCATTAATGGCACAGGAATATTAAATGCGTGGCTTCGGAAAAATATAACCAACGGATTAAGTTATTCTGAAATGAATGAATTAGCAACAACTGTGGATATAGGATCAAATGGGTTGCAAGTGTTTCCTTTTGGGAATGGTGCAGAACGAATTTTAGAAGATGCAAATATTGGTTGCACATGGAAACATCTTAATTTTAACATACACAAAAAAGCTCATTTATTACGCGCAGCGCAAGAAGGTATTGTCTTTTCTTTTCAATATGGAATTAACATAATGAAATCCATGGGATTAAAATTAGATGTTATTAAAGCAGGAAATAGTAATATGTTTCAAAGTAGCATTTTTAAAGAAACTTTGGCTACTCTATCTGGAGCACAAATAGAGATATATGATACAGATGGTGCCATTGGCGCAGCTATAGGTAGTGGTATTGGTGCTGGGATTTATAAATCTTCAGACGAAGCTTTTAGCCGTTTTCAAAAATTAGAAACAATTCAACCAAATAAGAAAATGCAATCTAAATTAAAAGATGCCTATCAAAATTGGGAAAAAGAATTACAAAAAAATAAAATAATCTATAACCAAAAAAACATATCAAAGTGAGCGCATATTTTCCAAAAATTAATAAAATTAAATTTGAAGGAAGACATTCTAAAAATCCTCTTTCTTTCAAATGGTATGATGAAAACCAAGTCATTAATGGCAAAACAATGAAAGCCCATTTAAAGTTTGCTGTTTCTTATTGGCATACCTTCTGTGGCGAAGGAGGAGATCCTTTTGGTCCAGGAACAAAAATATTTCCTTGGGATACAACTAATAATGACCCTTTAACCGTTGCAAAACATAAAATGGATGCTGCTTTTGAATTTATTGATAAACTTAGCATTCCTTATTATTGCTTTCATGACACTGATTTAGTAGGCGATGGAAGTGTTTTTGAAATTGAAAAGCGTTTACACAAAATAGTACCCTATGCCCAAAACAAGCAAGCAGAATATGGTATTAAATTGCTTTGGGGTACGGCAAATGTATTTTCTAATCCTCGATACATGAATGGTGCTGCAACAAATCCAGATTTCAATGTATTAACTAAGGCTTCGGTACAAGTCAAAAACGCTATTGATGCCACTATAGCACTCGGAGGTTCTGGCTATGTATTTTGGGGAGGCAGAGAAGGTTATATGTCGTTGCTTAATACCAACATGAAAAAAGAAATAGAACACTTAGCTATGTTCTTAACCAAATCAAGAGATTATGCCAGAATTCAAGGTTTTAAAGGCACATTTTTTATTGAACCCAAACCCATGGAACCTACCAAACATCAATATGATTTTGATGCAGCTACCGTACTAGGCTTTCTTAATAAATATGATTTGAATAATGACTTTAAATTAAACTTAGAAGTTAACCATGCAACATTAGCAGGACATTCTTTTGCACATGAACTGCAGGTGGCATCTGATGCTAATATGTTAGGAAGTATTGATGCTAATAAAGGCGATTATCAAAATGGTTGGGATACTGATGAGTTTCCTACCAATATATATGAAGTTACAGAAGCGATGATGATAATATTGCAAAACAATGGATTTGAGCACGGTGGTATTAATTTCGATGCTAAAACAAGACGAAATTCTACAGACATGGAAGATTTATTTATCGCACATATTAGTGGTATGGATACATTTGCAAGAGCCCTTGTAACTGCAGAAAAAATACTCTCTGATTCTGTATATCTAGATATGAAGAAAAAAAGATATGATTCGTTTAACTCTGGACCAGGTAAAGATTTTGAACAAGGCAAACTCAGTTTGCTAGACCTAAATATGCTAGCTTCAAAGCATGGGGAACCAGAATTGAAAAGCGGCAAACAAGAATTATTAGAGCAATTAATAAACAGCTACATATAACAACAAGTATTTAATTAAACTTAATTTTTTTAAAATGAAACCTAAATTAATAAAACCCCTTTTGATTCTAATCGTAACTATTATGTTGGGATCATGTAGTAGAAAGGAGAAAAGAATACTTGTTTTTAGTAAAACTGAGGGGTTCAGACATGGTTCTATAGAAACTGGAATAAATGCATTAATAAAACTAGGTGAAGAAAATGATTTTAAAGTCGTTGCTACTGAAGACTCTACTTATTTTGTAGAAGATTCATTAAAACAGTTTTCTGCAGTAGTTTTCTTAAATACAACAGGCAATATTTTAAATTACGAACAGCAAGCCGATTTTGAACGCTATATACAAGCAGGCGGTGGCTTTGTAGGCATACATGCTGCTACCGACACCGAATATGAATGGCCTTGGTACAACAAACTTGTAGGTGCTTATTTTGAAGGGCATCCAAGAATACAAGAGGCAACACTTAATGTGGTAGATAAAAACCACAAATCAACCATGAACCTTGAAGATACTTGGGTAAAAAAAGATGAGTGGTACAATTTTAAAAACATCAATCCAGATATTAACGTACTAATTACTATAGACGAAACCACTTATGAAGGTGGAACTAATGGAGAAAACCATCCAATCTCTTGGTATCATAATTTTGATGGAGGTCGTGCTTTTTACACAGAAATGGGACATACCAATGATACATATACAAATCCTTTATTTTTAAATCATTTATTAGGAGGTATTATATATGCTATTGGTAAAAATAATTTAGATTATAGAAAAGCAACATCAGATCGTGTACCACCAGAAAATCGTTTTGTTAAACAAGTTTTAGATCTTAACCTTAATGAGCCTATGGAGTTGGATGAATTACCTGAAGAAGGTATTTTATTTATTGAGCGCCGTGGTGCATTAAAATTATTTGATTTTAAAACAGAACAGACCGAAACCATTGCTCAGATAGATTTGTTTTATGGAAATGAGGATGGATTACTTGGTTTAGCAGTAGACCCAAACTACAAAAGGAATCATTGGATTTATTTGTTTTATTCAGCTCCTGGAGATGAACCATTGCAATATGTATCTCGCTTTGATCTGATTGACAAAACATTAATTCTTGATTCTGAAAAAATACTCCTCAAAATTCCTACTATAAGGGAATGCTGTCATAGTGGTGGCGCCTTAGAATTTGGTCCAGATGGAAACTTATTCATTACTTCAGGGGATAACACAAACCCTTTTGAATCCTCTGGCTATACTCCTATTGATGAGCGCCCAGAACGCGCATTATGGGATGCCCAAAAATCAGCTGCAAATACAAATGATTTAAGAGGAAAGATATTAAGAATTAAGCCTGAAAAAGATGGCACCTACTCTATTCCTAAGGGAAATTTGTTTCCTGAAGGCACACCAAACACCAAACCTGAAATTTACGTCATGGGTTGTAGAAATCCTTTTAGACCGTCTATTGATAGTGAAACAGGATATCTCTATTGGGGCGATGTTGGTCCAGATGCAGGAACAGAAAATCCAAACAGAGGGCCCAAAGGCATGGGTGAGTTTGACCAAGCAAGAAAAGCAGGGTTTTGGGGCTGGCCATATACTAGAGGAAATAATCAAGTATATAACGATTATAATTTTATAACTCAAGAATCGGGAGCAAAATTTGATCCCAATAATTTAGTCAATGATTCCCCAAACAATACAGGTTTAAAAGAACTGCCTGACGCACAAGAATCATTAATCTGGTATTCTTATGATAAATCAGAAGAATTTTCGTGGCTGGGAGTTGGTGGTGTAAACCCAATGGCAGGACCAATTTTTCATGCTTCAAATCATCCCAATGCAAAAGACAATAGTTTTCCTAAATATTTTGAAGGAAAACTTATTGTATATGAATGGATGAGAGATTGGGTTTATGTAGTTACACTTGATGAGAATCATAATTATAAAAAAGCAGAACCGTTTATGCCCAATACCGAATTCTCGCATCCTATGGACATGATTTTTGGGAAGGATGGTACTTTGTATGTTTTAGAATATGGTCAAAAATGGAATTCTCAAAACTTAGATGCCCGCTTAAACCGAATATCTTATATAAAAGGAAACAGAAAACCCATAGCAAAAATCATTAACGATAAAGAGGTTGGTTCAACACCATTGACTGTTCAGTTCTCAGCATCAGAATCCTTAGATTATGATAACGATAAGCTAACTTACAAGTGGTCTTTTACTAATGATGAAGTACAATCAACAGAAGTAAACCCTTCATTTACCTTTAATGAATCCGGGACTTATACTGTAAGTTTAACAGTGACTGATCAAAAAGGAGAAACGAATACTACGGAAACTAAGCTTTTGGTAGGTAACGACCCGCCAGAACTAACCATCCAAATAGACCCTGAAAACACATCCTTTTGGGATTATAAAAAAGTAAACTACACGGTAACTGTAACAGATAAACAAGATGGTAGCACTACAGATGGTTCTATTGATACCAATAAAATAAAAGTCACTTTAGATTATATTCCTGAAGGAAACGATTTAATAAAGGCCACTTTAGGGCATCAGCAAAACACAGTCCCAGAAGGCAGAAAACTTATAGATGGAAGCGATTGCAAAGCCTGTCATGCCGAAAAAGAAAAGGTAAATGGACCTAGTTATATCGAGATTGCAGAAAAATACACATCCGATGATGCTGGTTATTTAATCAGTAAAGTTATAAAAGGAGGTACTGGTGTATGGGGAGAAACTATGATGTCTGCTCACCCACAATTAAACCAGGGTGAAGTTGAAAAAATGATTAAATACATATTATCACTAAAGCCAGATAACACTCCTGCAAAAAAGCAATTGCCAATAAAGGGCTCTATAACATTTGATAAACATATAGGGAGTAAAAATGAAGGCATGTATGTCTTAATGGCTTCTTATTTAGACAATGGCAACGAAGACCAACCAGAATCTAAGCTATCTACTAGGGAGCAAATTATTTTTAAAACACCTAAAATTGAAGCTGAAGATGCTATTGAGAAAAGTAATGGCCTTGGAAGTTGGAGTGCTGATGGACAAAACCTCGTAGGTTCTATTGTTCATAATTCATATTTAAAATTTGACACGCTACCTTTAAACGGTTTAGAAAGTATAAAACTATCTGCGTTTTTTGCAGGCAACTATGCTTATGAAGGTGATGTTGAAATTAGAGAAGGATCGCCTAACGGAAATCTTATTGGTAAAACCCACTTAAAGTATTTCAACAAAGATAAAGGCCTCATGAAGTATTATAAAATACCTGTAAATCCAAAAACTGATAAGGCTTCACTATACCTTGTATTTAAAAATGAGACCGATAAAGAACAATATATCGCAAATATGAATTGGATATTATTGAATTATAAACGCTAGTCGTTATTATAAATCAAAAAAGGGTGTCAATTAAAATTGACACCCTTTTTTATTGAAAAATATTAGTTACGTGTAAAAATTTTGAAATCTAGTGAAGACCCTATTTTTAAACCATCACTTCAAAGAATTAATCCAAGCTGCTATTTTAAGAGCCTCTACCTTTGGAACCTGAGGCATTGGTGCCATAGGTGTTGCGTACTCTGGCCAGTTTTTAGGCTGTGGATTATAAATAAGTTTCACCATTTCCTCATCAGTATAATTACGTTTTGCAATTAATTTAAAAGAAGGCCCGACGAGTCTTTTTTCCTTATGGTGACATGCCACACAGGTATTATTAGTTAAAAGAGGTTGTACTTGCGCATCAGTTAAAACAGTTTTCCTTTTTTTGGTTGCTGCAGTTTTGCTAACTCTAGGTTTTTTAACCACTTTCTTTTTAATACTAGATGATCGTTTTGTTGAAAGCTGAGATAATTCTAGCCTGTCACCTTCTGCTATATTATTTAATGTATAGTAAAATGTTGGGTGTAAAGTTAACTGACCAGATTCTTTTTCCTTAACACCTGGCAAGGTCATTTCGTGCACATAAAATGGTCTTAAATTATCTGTTACAATACGAACCTTGTAACCATCTTCACTAACTTTAACACCTTTTAAATTAATAGTTTCCAAATTTGCTTGTGGGCTACCATAAGCAGCATGATATTTATATATATAACTTTTGCCTTTGTAAGAATCCAAATCTTCAGCAGAACTTTTATCAACAGGCTTTGTGAACTCTATCTCAAAACCATCAGGCATCGATTTTACTGTTTTCATTTCAAAAGGAACGCGACCTGTCCATGTAAGGTATTCTAAACCAGAATTTGTAGTTCCAGCCGATCCCCAACCTCTATTGGTTTCCCCAACAAAAAGGTTTCCGCTTTTGTCAAAATCCATACGCATCACACCAGACTGAAAGCCCGATCTAAAATCGAAAGCAACGCCTTGATATTCTCCTTTTACTTTTTCAAGAACCACACGCATTATTTTACTCTGCCCCATATCACCTATTAATACTTGTCCGCTGAATGGTCCAAATTTACCTTCAGTTTTATCTACTTTCACTTCCGAATTTGAGATTCCTAAAATTCCATGTGGTAAAACTACAGCTGGCAATTGCATTTCTGGAAAAGATTCTTTTGCTTCATAAACAAAATCTGGATCTTCCTCATCAATAATATTTTCAGGCTTTACGTAGCGTCCATTTTTTTTAACTTGACGCATATCTATTTTAGCATAAAATTCCGCTTCAGTAAGTTTTATAGGAGAATCTTTATGTCCACTCCATTTAAGTCCAGCAGGGTGTGCAGTAACCACTCCTTTAGGCAAATGCCATAACCCTCCAGAACCAACCCAATCTCCTTGGTTATCAGTATAGAACAATTCTCCATCAATAAGGCCATAACCAGCAGGAGAACGCATTCCTGTTGCCCAAGGTTCCATACGTCCGTCTTCATAAATTTTCATCGTCCATCCTCGCCATGGCACACGACTTTCTCCTCGCCACCATTCTTCACTTCCAAAAGCGACATTGGCAGTTACAAAAAATGCATCATCTGGAGCTAAAACGGGCCCAAAAGAATATTCGTGATAGTGTGTTGATAATGGCCATGCATAAATGGTTTGATAAACATCAGCAATTCTATCTCCATCTGTATCTACAAGCTTAGTAAGCTCTCCTCGCTGAGCTGTATATAATGCCCCATCTCGATAGGCTAACCCTAATGGTTCGTGCAGCCCTGAAGCAAACTTTATAAATTTAGATGGGGTGCCATTACCCATGGTTGGGTTTTCAATAATCCAAACATCGCCACGTCTGGTACAAACGGCTATACTTCCATCAGGAAGCGACAATACGCCTCCACCTTCAACTTTAATACCTTCGGGAGTAGGCACTTTAGTTATACGATAATAATCTTCCTCTTTAGGAGTATTTTGAGCGATTATAATTTGAGTAAAACCAATAACAACCAGTATGATTACGATTTTAATACTATTATTAACTTTATTATGAATTATTTTGTTCATCATGTCTACCAAATTATTTCATATTTAATTTTACTACCATCAACAGGAATTATCAATTCTGTTTCTCCATTAACTTCTCGTACTACTGGTGTCTGACCCGTTAATACCTTTACATAATATTGCTGCTCTTCTACAAGATAAGAGCCGTCAGTCATTTTTTTCACTTTGCCAGAAGCTAATTTGCAAAACCAGTTTGTTAATCCAGATTTTGAAAATTGAATATCATTGACAACATAATTATTGTTGCTATCTAATGTTATCCTATTTTCAATATCAACATCTTTATATCGATATTTAAACACTGGTAACTCAGAAGCTTTATCAATTGTATAACCTTTAGGAACGAAATCCGGAGCTATTCCTGTATCTGGAAAAGCTTCATTCAAACTTGAAAGTTGAGCTATAGGCTGGTTTAAAAAAGTCCATTGTACAGCTCCTTTTGGTTTAAACGATCCATCCCCTCTACTATGCCACATGGGTGTTGCATCAACAAAATCGCCACGCCAAACTCCAACAAGGTTTCCTGCTCCTAAATCGTAAACATAGTTTACGCCTTCAGGTGTGCCTACACCTATGGTGTGCGATAGGCGTTTTCCATCTCCATTAAAACTCACAAAAGCTCTTAACAAGCGTGGTTTAGAATCTGGTTGAACAAAAATTGGAGATACCGTGTTTATGTTTGGAGGGTAAGAATCGTAGGTATGAAAATCTTTCGAATTTGTCGATTTACTCTTAATTGATAGTCCTAACCGTGGCGCTCTCCAACCAGCAGATTTAATATTGATTAGAAGAAACTTATGTTCTCCTTTTGTTAATTTCATATCTCCTTTTAATAACCCTTGTCCGCTCGAAGAATTATCTTCTACAATTTTTTTGTTATCAACAATTAATTTAACACCTCCTGTGTAACCAACATTAATAGTGTAAGTATCTTCCTCTCCAATACTTAAATTCCCTATATACATGATGCCATATTCATCTTCTTCGCCGGTACTAAGAACATCAATATTATTAGCCTTACCAGACGATACTTTAGCTCGATCATTTAATTCGTCTAATCCTTTAAAAGCTCCTTTGTAAGTAACGTATGAAAGCGATGCTAGTGATACCGAAGATTCTTTTAGTAATTGGTATTTAAAATTCCTAATTGCAACTGGCCCATGGTTTCCTTGAATTAACAAAGGTCCTTTTGCTACTTCGTTCTTTTCAATTGGACCGCCGGTATATGTTGAAACCTCAACATTACTATGAATTCGAACACCATTTAAATCTACTGAAATAAATTTGGCATTTGAAATTTTTTCACCAGCCTCATTAAAACGTGGTGCTTGAAAATGTACTTTATATTTTTGCCATAATCCAGGAGCTTTTGATGCATTACTAGTTGGTGGAATGCCTCTAAAAATTTTATCTTCATCTGTTTCCCAATTATTATGAAATCCACCCATATCAGAACCTAAGGGATTTTTAACACCCCAACTATCTTTTAACTGCAATTCATATCTGCCTTGAAAATAAATACCAGAATTTGATCCTTTTGGAAGTAATACTTCTAACTCCAATAGTAAATCTCCATGTTCCCAATTGGTAACTAGGGCATCATTTTTTTCTTTATCATTTATATTTAAAAGAATGCCATTCCCAGGAGTTGACTCAATTGCTTTAAACGGCTCTACAGCATTCCTTTTTTTCTTCCCTCTTCTCCTTTTCTTTTTTGAATCGCGTTCTTCTTCTTGCTTACGATGCACATCAATATGCCTATTTACCTTTACATCGCCTACAATTTGCCAATTTCCAGCCTGTACTTTAAAGTCGTTTAAATTGTCAAGTTCTACTTGTTCTTGAGCAGATAAGTAAAACCCAAAAAGAACAGCAATTATTAAAAGTTTGGTTTTCATAAATTACATCTAGTTAAATCATCTAATTTAGTTATTTATCTAAATATTAATGTTCAGTATTATTCACTGAAAAAAATTGCACTAAATTATAAACAAAAAGTCTGAGGTTTTAAATCTCAGACTTTTTGTTTACAGACGGAAAGTTTTTTTAATTTACTCTACAATAAATTCACCTTTCATGATAGCATAATGCCCTGGAAAACCAGATAAAAAATCGTATCGAAAACCTGTCTGCCGACAGGCAGGCAAATAAATTTTCGACAAAAAAAGCTTCTCGATACAAAATTCTTCCAGAATTTCACTCGAACTGACATAAATTTTCTTATCCAAGATTTACGTTAAACAAGTTAAATTTTTAAACTTTTAAACAATGCTTCTAATTTTGGATCAGATGGGTCTGGTGCATCGTTATCAATGATATTTCCACTAGGGTCTAATAAAATGAATCTAGGAATTGATGAGATGTTGTATTTATTTATAAAGCTAGATTCAAAAGCATTGTCTGCAATAAGCTGTATTCCTGTCAGGTTCTCTTTTGCAACCAATTCTCTCCATTTTTTATAATCTCTTTCCTTATCAGCAGAAATACTAACAAACAGAATATTTTTGTTATGATATTTCTTTTCGATTTTTTTCAAGTAAGGCATTTGCCTCATACAAGGACCACACCAAGTTGCCCAAACATCTATAAATACGTATTTGCCTTTAAAGTCTTCTAGAGAGGTTGTTCCTCCATTATAATTTCTATAATTAACAAATTTTGGAGACGGATTTCCTTTTGCTGTTGACTGTAAGTTTTGATAGACCTCTGTCATCCTTGACGCATAAGTGCTGTCTGCTGCTACAATAACATACTTTTGAAAATAGGCGTCCATATCTTCTACTTTTCCCATCGCCATTTTAACACTTCCAAAAATTAAACCGTTTCTAATAGCACTATTCTTAATATCTTTAGCTGCTTCTAAATAAGCAAACTCACGACTTATGTTATTTGCTTTAGCAATTTCTATCGATTTTACTGTCATGTACACTTTAAGCAAACCTCTATATTGCTTTGATTTTAAAAAATCCTCTTCATTCTCTAAAGACAACATTTTTAACTCATTCAATATGTTTTGCGAAGGCTTATATGAATTATTATCAGTCATTATATGATTGCCAACATACTTTTGTACAAAGTCTAAGTATAGATATTCGATTTCTCTTTTTTCTTTTGCTATGTAATCTTCAGGCAAATTTTTAGTTTTGGTTAAATTGTCTAGCATTTTATCTCTATGAGACTTCATCGTTTTTAAAAAGGAGGATTCATCCTTATCATAAGCACTAATTCCTTCATTGTAAAACCCTTGCTTTAAAATAGCTCGCTTTCTTTGATAAATACTTTTTTCAAAACCTTTTCCTCCTAGCTTTAAAGATTCATGTACATTATCATCATCAAAATTAATAACAATGTTGTTTCCTTGTTCTAGATCAAGATACACTTTAGACTTTCCTGTAGATAGCACATAATTTCCTTTGTCAACTTTAATTGTATCTTTAAAAGTCCCATCCATATTAAAGGATATATCTTTTTTCAAAGAGCTGCCATGTGATAAAGACATTTTATGACTAGTATCTACATTGAGTATCTTTCCTGATAATATGACATAATCTACAGGAGCCTTCTTTGTTTGGCAACTTGTAAAGACTAATGTAAGTATGACTATTATGTATAAATTTTTCATTAAATTCTTTTTACTAAATACTATACTTATTAAACAACTCTTTCAATCTAGGGTAAGAAGGTCTTGGTGCGTTTGCACTAATAATTTTTCCCTCTGGATCTAGTAAAATAAAAACAGGAATGCCTCTAATTCCATAGTCACGAATAAATTTTGATTTAAAATCATTATCAGCGATGAGTTGTACACCTCCAAGCTTTTTATCTTTTATCATTTTCTTCCATTTATCTATGTATTCATGGCTATCTAAAGCAATACTAACAAATTCGATATTTTTACCATGATACTCTTTTTCTAGTTTTTCCAAATGAGGTATTTCATCAATACATGGCTTACAACCTGTTCCCCAAATATCTATGTATACATATTTTCCTCTAAAATCATCTAAAGAGGTTGTTCCTCCTGCATTATTTATATAATTAAAAAACTTAGGTGAAGGTCTACCTTTACTCGTTTTTAATAGTGATTTATAACTTGCGGTAATCTTATATATTTTCGTAGAATCTGTCTCAAGTGTTAGATATTTTTTATAATAAGCTTCTATATCATCTGTGCGAACTAACCCGCCTCTTACTCTAGCATTTAGTAAATCTGCTTTAATAGCCTCGCTTTTTACCTTTTCAATTGTTTCAAGATATGCTATTTCCCGGTCTATATTTTTTTCTTTAGCTAATCTTTGAGATTCTTCATTATAATACTTTTTAGCCAAAATTTTATAAGCTTCTGAAAATCCATAGTCAGATTCATCTGTATAAATAATCTCATTTAATTCATTTAGAAAACCTTCAGAGAGCTTAGAAGTAATATTTCTATAATTTTTACGCGCTTTCGAATAATTAAGAAGGCTCACTAAATATTCAAAATGAAGATTTTTTTCTTCACTTATGGAATAATTTTGAGGTAAGTTTTTGGCTTTTTTTAGGTTTTGTAACATCGTTATTTTTCTTGCTTTTATTGCTCCTAAAAACACGTTCTCTTCTACACCATACTTTATCTTACTGGAAAAGTTCACACTTTCTTTTGTAAATAGGTACTCACTAATTTCAAACCCTTTACCATTAAAGTTTAAAGTGTTTTTGACGTCTTGATCATCAAAATTTATAACGATATTGTTTCCTTTGTTTAAATGAAGAAGTGCTCTAGATTTTATAGCCCCTAGACTATATAAGCCATCTGGAATTTTTAAGGTATCATTAAAAGTACCGTTCTGATTTAATTTAATTTTTTTTATTACAGAACGTCCTTTATTTAACTTAAGACTATCGATATTATTTGCATTAATAATTTTTCCTGATAGCACAACATAATCTACAGGAATTTCTTCTTTGCAGTTAGTAACAATTAAGGCAAGTAATAGTATTAGACCTAATTTTTTCATTATATTAATTTTTGTTAAAATTTATGATTGGAATTTTTAAATTCAGAGCAATGTTTTATAAACTTAATTCTGTAAGTATTTCTTTTAGCTTAGCGTTAGAAGGTCTTGGTGCTTGTGAATCCACTACTTTTCCTTCGGGATCTAATAAAATAAACCGCGGAATGGCCCTAATCATATAATCTGATATAAATTTTGAACTAAAGCCATTGTCTGCAAACAATTGAACACCTCCAAGCTCTTTTTCTTCTACCATTTTTTTCCATGTTTCATGAGCTCTCTTATGATCTACAGAGATACTTACAAATTCAATATTCTTGTCATGGTATTCTTTCTCAATCTCCTTTAAAAATGGTATTTCTGCTTTACAAGGACCACACCAGGTTGCCCAAACATCTATATACACATACTTCCCCTTAAAATCATCTAAGGACGTAGTGCCTCCAGCATAATTCTCGTAATCTGTAAATTTAGGAGACGGGTTCCCTTTGCTTACCAACGACAATTTATCATAGCTTTTAGTTATGTTTTCTATATGCGTACTATCTGTAGCAAACGACATATACGTTTTGAAATAATTTTCTAAGTCTTTGGTTTGTGTAATATTCAGTTTTGCAGCATCATAAAGCAAGTCGTTTCTAATAATATCATTTTTAATCTCACCAACCGCTTGAAGATAAGCTATAAAAAAATTCACCTTTCCTTGTTTAAGTATTTCTTGCGATCTTTTATTGCAGCGCATTTTCACTAAGGTCTGGTAGTTTATTGAAAATAAATAATCTTCTCCATTTTCATATGATAAACCATCTAATTCTTTTAAAAATCCTTCAGAGGTTTTAAACTTTTTATTTTTTGTATAAGACCTATGGATGCCTGGATACCTATCCAAATTTCCTAAATACTCATAATGTATATCTCTTTTTTCCTTTTCAATATACTCTTCAGGTAAACCTTCAGTGTTTTCTACATGAGTTATTAAGGAGTCTTTTGCTGATCTAATCAATTTAAGATATGCTGCTTCTTCTAAACTGTACATCTCTGATTTTTGTGTTAACAACCTGGCTTTCATTTCAGATTTCTTCTTAATATATGCGATCTTTTCAGAACCTTTCCCGCTAACTTTCAGCGTGTTTTCAAAATTGTTATTATCAAAATCAACTTTCATATTATCGCCTTTGTCAATATGAATTGAGGTTTTATTTTTACTTGTTGCCAGCGTATAAAATCCTGATTCAACCTTTAAGGTATCTATAAAAGTGCCTGCCTCTGTTAATTCTATATATTTTACTAAAGAGCGCCCTTTAACAAGTGCTATTCTACCTCCAGTTGTATTCGTTATTTCTCCTGTTAAAATGGCATAATCGACAGAGGGTTGTTTTTTACAACCCATCATTATTATTACTAAAGTGAAAAGGAGCACCAGACTTAGTTTTTTCATTATATTCTATTTTGGTTAATGTTTTTTAGTGAATTAAATTATTTGAATAGTAAAAAATAACTTTCATTCGTGACGTAAAGTCCTTAATTTACCCCTAGATAATATGGCTTAGTTTTTTTAATATTTTTAAAAGAGGATTATAATTGAAGAAAATGTATTCATTTCATTAATGAATTTTACAAACAAAACCATACACTTATCATGCAATCACCGCACAAGAGTCTACAGATATTTTAGAGAAATTACCTGATAATTATAAGAAACGTAGTCCTAATTATATTGATGATTTCTAAAAAGATTCGAAATTGATTATCAAAGTAAAGAAATATGATACTTTCAAAAATATTTTAAAATTTTAACCTTTTGAAGACTTTTCTAATAAGGATAAAAAACAAATCACCGTCTTCAAACCCGGCACGTATTTTCTTAAAGGCCGTACTCATTAGTGACTCTACAGTCTTAACAGAAATTTCCAATTTTTCTGCAATCTCTCTATGTTTATAGCCTTCTTGTTTGCTTAATAATAAAACTTCCTTACACCGAGGAGATAATGTATCTACAAGAGTCTTTATTCTATCAATTTTTTCTTGAAATTCTGACGAATCCTCTATGTCTATATGCTCAGTTAACATATCATATTTTAGGGATTCCAGATACTTCTCTTTTTGTTTATCCTTTCGAAATTCATCTATATAATTGTTATATACAGACCTATATAAATATGATTTTAGAGACGTATTTATAGTAATGTTATGCCGTTTTGTCCATAGTTTTATAAAAACACTCTGGACAATGTCTTCTGCTTCTGGCATTTGTTTAACGAATTGTATAGCATAATAACACATGGGTTTGTAATGTAAATCAAAAAGCATTTGTAATGCTTTATCGTCATTTTGTTTTATAAGTTTCCATAAAACCTTTTCATCCATATGTATTATTTTGAGAGAATTAAAAAATACTTCTTTTGCAAATATTAAAAAAAAAACTAATATTTATATAGGGGTAAATTAAGGACTTTACGTCACAAATGAAAATTACGAAATAAATTTAAAGCTGCTGCATGAAAAAATTAGTTATTAAATATTTAACCGATACTATTTCAGAAACAGAATTAAAATCTCTGATAGAATGGGTGCAGCATTCGAAAAAAAACCAAGATCAATTTAAAATATTGCTAAATGCCAACCATAAACTTGATATGGCAAATAGGCCTATAGATGCTGAAGCAGCTTATAAAAATCTTCTTAAAAAGATAGAAGTTAAACGCATACCGATAATAAAAAGCTATCAAACCGTTTTCAAATATGCAGCAGTAGCCATTATTTTTTTAGGAATGGCTTATTTCTATCAGCAAGGCTATGTTGAAAGTGAACCAAAGCTCGTTATCCCTGATGAAAGCATTACATTATTACTAGATAATGGAGATGTTAAAATTCTTAATAAAGGAGAAACCATTCAAGTTACTGATGTTAAAGGCAATATTCTTGGAACCCAGAAAGGAAACCAATTAGTGTATAATAAGGAACTTAAAGTAGAAACATTAGTTTATAATACAATAACAGTCCCTTATGGTAAACGTTATGAAGTTCAGTTGTCTGATGGTACTCATGTACATTTAAATGCTGGTACTTCATTAAAATACCCAATTAATTTTATAGAAGGGAAAAAAAGACAGGTGTTTTTAGATGGAGAAGCTTATTTTGATGTATCTAAAGATGTCAATAATTCATTTGTAGTAAACACAAATGAAATTGATGTAAGAGTATTGGGAACGCAATTTAATATATCATCTTACCCCGAAGACGAAAATGTTACTACAGTATTGGTAGAAGGCTTAGTAAGTTTATACAATAGTAATGAAGATTATAACCCGGAAACAGCAACACTTTTAGATCCAGGGTTAAAAGCAAAATGGAATAAGAAAACAAATCATATAGAAATTACAAAAGCTGATATAGAAATGCATACGGCTTGGATAAATGGCAAAATTATATTTAGATATACACCGTTTAAAAATATCATAAAAAAATTAGAACGCCATTATAACGTAGAGATTATTAATAATAACAAAGCATTAGATGATCAACTCTTTGCTGCCAGTTTCGATATTGAAACTATTGAGCAAGTTCTTGAATCTTTTAATATTAGTTATGCTATAGACTATAGCATTAAAAACAATCAAATAATAATTAATTAAAAAGACTGCCTGTGAAGAAATAAACTTATACAATAAACAAAATTGCTAAGATCTACAAGGTATTTATTTTCTCTTAAAAACAGAAAAAAAACACCAAAAAAAAATTGGAAGATGCTACGAACATCTCCCAATGGTATTGTAGTGATTAAATTAATTAACCACATATAACATATAACAAAAATATGAAAAAAGTTATTAAGTTAAAGAGCAATCCCTCTTTTTCATTAAAATTTGACTTAAAAATGAAACTTACTACACTCTTATTGATAGTTTCTTTATTTCAGCTTCAAGCTAATGAAGCATATAGTCAAAAGAATAAAATTACTCTAAACCTTGAAAACGTAAGTGTTGAAAATGTATTAAATAAGATTGAACAACTTACAGAATTTAAGTTTTTATATAATTATAGTGAAGTAGATTATAAAAAAATTGTCTCAGTAAATGCTAAAAAGGAGAGAGTTTCATCTATTCTAAAAAAATTATTTCTAAATTCTGATGTTTCCTTCAAAATTTTAGAAAAACAAATTGTACTAAAGCCAGTAAAACAGCTTTTAAATGTACCCCAACATAAAGTATCTGGTAAAGTTGTAGATAAAGACAAGGTACCGATTGCAGGAACAAATGTTAGGATAAAGGGCGCTAAAAAAGGTGTTGTGACTAATTTTGATGGAAGTTATTCAATTATCACAGATGAGCAAGCAACATTAGTATTTAGCTATTTAGGATATATTTCTCAAGAAATAAAGATAGGAGGTCGAAATAAGATTGATGTTATGTTACAAGAAGACATCTCTAAACTTGACGAAGTTGTTGTTACGGGTATTGTTACTAGAAGTAAGGAAAGTTTTACCGGTGCAGTAACAACTGTAAAAGGAGAAGAATTAAGAGCTATTGGTAATTTAAATTTAGTAGAGAGTTTAAAAACGATAGATCCTTCCTTTATTATATTTGAAAACAGGAGCTTAGGGTCAGATCCTAATAATTTACCAAATATAGAAGTTAGAGGGCAAACAAGTATTTCTACAGATAACTTAAGAGATGAATTTGGGAATGATCCTAATCAGCCATTATTTATTTTAGATGGATTTGAAACGTCTTTAAGAACTATTGTCGATTTAGATATTAACCGTATTGAGTCTGTTACCATTTTAAAAGATGCTTCTTCTACGGCGTTATATGGTTCTAATGCGGCAAATGGTGTTATTGTTGTAGAAACTAAAAAACCTAAATTAGGTGAGCTACAAGTTAGCTATTCTTCAGATTTTAGAATTGAGATGCCAGACTTATCAGACTTTAACTTAATGAATGCCAGCCAAAAGTTAGAATACGAAAGGCTATCGGGGTATTGGGATCGTGGTGTTAGCACTACGTCTTCTCAATTTGATAGAGGCAAGCATTATAATGCTGTTTTAAAAGAAGTGACTCGAGGTGTCGATACTTATTGGTTAAACGAACCTCTTAGAGTTGGTACCACTTTAGGGCATTCTCTTTCTGCTAGTGGGGGAGCTGAAGCTTTTAGATATGGTGTAAGTTTAAATTATAGAAAACAGCAAGGACTTATGATTGGTTCAGATCGTACTACCTGGGGAGGTAATATAAGAATGAACTATCGTAAAGGAAAATTAAACATTTCGAACAACCTTAGTATAAATGGTGCAGAAGGGCTTGATTCACCATACGGGTCTTTTGCTGCATTTTCCAGAACGAATCCGTATTTCAGAAAAACTGATGAGAATGGAAACATTACAAAATACTTAGACATAGAAGGATATTTTGCTAATGATGGTGTATTTATTGATAACCCATTATACCGTTCTACTTTAAATAATTATGGTAAAAATAATAGTCGAAATATAGCTAATAATTTACAGGCTATTTTAAGTTTTTCTAATCAGTTTAGAATACAGGCAAACCTCCAGCTTTCTTCAGGTCTTAACACTAGTGAAAATTTCGTATCTCCACAAGACCCTTCATTTAGAGAAAGTATTATTAGTGAGCGAGGTAGATATACTAATACGCGAACCGATAGATTTACATACAGAGCCAATATTATGACGACTTATGCTAATGTTTTTGCAGAAAAGCATAGACTTACTACCAATATAAGAGGGTCTGTAGAGCATTCTAAAAATAAGCTGCTAGGTATAGGTGCTTTAGGGTTTCCTGTAGGAACTAACGGTAACCCAGCATTTGCTTATGATTATATACCAGAATCATCTCCAAATACCTCAGAAAGAGTTGATAGACGTGTAAATATATTAGGGAGTTTAAACTATTCTTATGATAATATTTATTTATTTGATGCGACCTATCGTTTAGATGGTTCTACAGTTTTTGGTTCTAGTAATAAATATTCTCCTTTTTGGTCTGTTGGTTTAGGTTGGAATTTGCACAATCAATTTAATATGAGCGATAAAATTACGATGTTTAAGTTGAGAGGAAATATTGGTTCAACAGGAAACCAAGGCTTTGCTGCATTAAATACTGTAGCTTTATATCGTTTTATTAATGATGTTAACATTTTTGGACAAGGTGCTAAACTACAATCAATAGCAAATCCAAATTTAAAATGGCAGAGTGCTTTAGATACCAGTTTTGGTTTAGATATCGCTTTTAAAAACAGAATAAGTACAACCATAAACGGATTTGTTAGAAGATCAGACCCTTTAGTAGCTAGTATTAACTTACCTTCTTCAACAGGAGTTTTTCAATACCCCATAAATGTTGGGTATTTAGATACAAAAGGACTAGAAGCCAGTATAAGATTTTCACCTCTTTATAAACCAAACCAAAAGTTAATTTGGAATTTAAGATTAACAATGGCTGCAACAAAATCTGAATATGGTGGTTTTGGCGATTTCCTTAGAAGTTTAGATGATGCAGGAAGAGCTGCAATAACCGGTAGTTCTGAAACTGATAATATTCTAGAAGCTATAGAAAATGGCACGGCCTCTAGATTTTTATTACGCTATAGAGATGGGTACAGTCCAAACGATATGTGGGCATTAGAATCTTTAGGGATCGATCCAGGAAACGGTAGAGAAGTGTTTTTAACAAAAGATGGAGAAACAACTTATGAATATGATATAGAAAATGAGAAGGTTATGGGGAATAATAGACCTACTGTTGAAGGTGTATTTGGTACAGATTTTCGTGTTGGAAACATCTCTTTGGGGCTTAATTTTCGTTACCGTATAGGAGGAGATGTCATTAACTCAGAATTATATAACAAAGTAGAAAATATCTCTGAAGGCCAAAGAATATTTAACCATGATGTAAGAGCCTTAACTGAAAGGTGGCAAGAACCGGGAGATGTTGCTAGGTTTAAAGCGATTGATCAATTTGATAACACTAGAATTTCTTCTCGATTCATTCAAGAGGAAAATGTACTTATAGCAGAGTCGTTTAATATGGCTTATGATTTTAGAGATACTCAATGGGTTAAAAGTCTTGGTCTAAGCCAATTGAGATTGACTGCGTTTATGAATGATATTTTCCGCATATCTTCTATAAGAACAGAACGCGGTATTCGTTACCCATTTGCACGAACTATTTCTTTAAAACTAAATGCTAATTTTTAATTATAAATATTAAAAAAGATGAAAAAATACTTAAAAAATATTACGGCAGTATTAGTAGGATGTATTTTATTTACTTCATGTGATGACTATTTAGATGTAAAGCCAGAGAATCAATTTTTAGAAGACGGTATGTTTTCTACGCCTTCTGGAACCCAAACAGTTTTAAATGGGATTTATTTAGATATGACTTCAGGGTCTCTTTATGGAGGAGGGTTAACTATGAGTACTGTTGATATTTTCGCACAGCTTTACAACACAGATACGTCTACTCCACATAAGTATAAAGAATATAAAGATATTAATTATACAGCAAGTAATGTAAGGGGAGCTTTGGATAATATATGGACTTCTGCTTATGTAAATATTTTAAATATAAATAATTTTATAAAACAGGTAGAAGCTCGTGATAACCTTTTACCAGAAAAGGAAGAAAACATATTATTAGGTGAGGCCTATGCATTACGAGCCATGCTTCATTTCGATTTATTAAGACTGTTTGGTCCAATATATGTTAAATCACCAGAAGACCCCTCAATTCCTTATAATGTAGATGTACAAAGTACTATTACTCCTTTATTAAAGGCAAGTGAGGCTATGGAAAAAATTCTTGCAGATTTAACGAGTGCTGAAACATTTTTAGAAAATGATCCTATCAGAGAATTTGGTAAAATAAATGTTTCTCAAGAAGAACAGTTAGATTCTGATGACCCATTATATAAGTATAGAGAATCAGATTTTTATAGGTTTAGAAATAAAAGGATGAATTATTATGCAGTAAAAGCATTACAGGCGAGAGTTAATTTATATGCAGGTAATAATACTGCAGCATTAACAGCAGCCAAGTTGGTTATAGAAGAAGCTTCTGTGTGGTTTCCTTGGACACCTTTTAAAGAGGTAATTTCTGCAGGAGCTAACCCTGATCGTATTTTTTCTTCAGAAATAATTTTTGGATTAAATAATAATGATTTGTACAACCAACAAAGAGATTTGTTCGCAGCTTCTTTAGATGAAGTTGGTATTTTAGCTGCTAAAAGTAAATTAGATTTCTTTTTTGAGGGTAATGACAATGATTACCGTAGGTTATCATCGTGGGCATTGCCAGTATTAGGAGAACATTCGTTTCCAACATTTTTCAAATATGCAGATGTACATGACCCAAAGATGGGCTTTAGATTTTTTCAGCCTCTTATAAGAATGAGTGAAATGTATTTAATTGCTGCAGAATTGGAAGCTAATGAAGCAGATGCTTTAACTTATCTTAACGCACAGAGATTTAACAGAGGGATTCCTGATATAGACCCTGGAGCAGATATTCAAGAAGAAATCCTTAAAGAATACAGAAGAGAGTTTTATGCAGAAGGTCAAATGTTCTTCTATTATAAAAGAAAAAACATTTCTGAAATTCCTAATGCAAACTCTTCTAGAACTATAGAGATGGGAGATGCAGAATATGTTGCACCACTACCAGATTCAGAATCTAATTATCGCAATAATTAAAATTAATTATCATGAAAAATTATATCAAAAAAATTGGTATCATGTGTCTTGTAGTATTTTCTATAATGGCTTGTGAAACAAAAGAAACTATGGTTTATGAAGGGAAGGATGTTATTTATTTTTCTCAAGCTCTAGAAAGAAGATTAGATAGCATTCCTATAAGCTTTGCTTTTGACTTAGAAGAAGTTACAGACAAAATAGTAGACGTTAAAGTTCGCGTACAAGGTTATACCACATCGTATGATAGAATAGCTAAAATAGAGGTTCTAGATGATCAAACAACTGCCACTGAAGGTGTACATTTTAACTTACCAAGGGAAATAACAGTCCTTAAAGACAGTGTTTATGCTGATATTCCCGTAGAGTTTATAAGAACTGACGATATGGAAACGGAAATTTTTAATTTAAAGTTTAAATTGGTTCCTAATGATCATTTTGAAGTTAAGGTTACTGGAGATCAAACTTCAAGTAATTCTAAAACAAGTAGACCAGTTGTTTATGATGAATTTGAGATTAGTGTTTCAGACCAATTAGTAGAACCGAGTATATGGAATAGGTTTATGGTGTATTTATTGGGTGATTTTTCACGTAAAAAAGTATACTTATTTGCAGAAGTAAACGAAATAGCAGTTCCCGATTTTAGCAGGTTCCCTAATTTGTCTACAATTTTTAATCAAACAGCTAAATTTAAAAGTTATCTAAATGCTCAAAAAGCAGCAGGAACACCGGTTTTAGAAGATGATGGGACCGAGATGATTGTACCATGATAGTACGTGTACGGAATTAAAAATAACATAAAAAATAATAAAATGTTTAAAAATATAAAAAAACAAATAGCGTTAATTTTTTGTACTAGTTTGTTGGTGGTGTCATGTTTGGAAGATGAAGGAAATTACGTTTATACAGAAGTAGATGAAATAACATTTGAAGGTGTAGAAGAGTCTTATTCTATAGCTAGATATGATGATTTTAAAGTCACTCCAGATTTAAAACATACAAAAGATTCCAATAATTATACTTATAAATGGTTCATTGATGATGGGGGCTATGATTCTGAGATAATAGCTGAGACCAAGGATTTAGATATTGAGAATTTGGATTGGGCTCCGGGTAAGCATGATATTTATTATGTTGTAACTGATGAAGATACGGAAATAGAATACGAATATCGTTTTACGGTAGAAGTATTAAACCCTTTTTACGAAGGTTGGCTTGTTTTAAGTGAAGAAAATGGAGGGTCTCGACTAGATATGATTTCTTATTTATTTGAAGAATATACAGTAAAGAATGATGTACTTAGTATTGCCAATTCCGAATTAGAATTATCAGGAGTTCCAGAATCCCTTATGATATATCAATGGGATCGTCGTGTTCTTGGTATTTATATTACTACTTCAGGAAATGGTACGGTTAGACTGACTCCAAATACATTCGAAACGTTTAGAACTTTAAGTAGTGAGTTTGCATCAGATCAGCCAGATGATCTTAAAGCAGATAATCTGGTTTCACCATATCCAAATTATGGATACGCTGCGGCAAATGGCAATATATACCATTGGTTTTCAGTTTGGCATATTAGATATAACCAACCTATTAATATAATTGATGGTACGCCTTTTGTAGCGTCTCCTTATATTGTAAAAGGTGCTCCTTTTAGTACAACAGGTTATGATGATACAAATAAAAGATTTGTTAGATTTTCTGGTTTTCGAGCATCATCTGGTTTAATGGCTCCAGAGGCTAGTACATTATTTGATTATGATACAGGAAAAGACCTGATATATATGACGCAAAGTAAATACAATGGTACCAGAGCTTTTGCTTTTTTGAAAGATCCAGTAGATTCAAAACATTATCTGGCAATATTTTCGCCTAATAAATATACACAGTATCATTATGGTGAAATTACGGCTACAGATTTTGATCAGGCTACAAGTTATGCAGTTAGCCCGGATTTTGGCTATATTTTCTATGCAGTTGGAGGCAAAGTATATCAATATGATTTTACTCAAGATAAAACGACATTGATGATAGATAGACCTGAAGAAGTAACCTATTTAAAATTCAATGAGTTTAATAAAAGTAATGATAGGTATGATTTGTTGAGTAGTCAATTAGTTGTTTGTACTCATAATGGTTCTGCAAATGGTGGTGTAGTAGAGTTTTATGATGTACCACCTGTAAATGGTCAAATTACTTTAGAAAGTTCTTATTCTGGATTTGGAAAAATCAAAGGAATAGGGTATAGAGACAGATAGAAAATTGACTAATCCTAAATAACTGTTACAGGTTTATACAAAGATAGTTTTTAAATCTCTGAGAGTTTCGGCTCTTGGAGATTTCTGTTTTTATAGGTTCTGATTCTAATATTTTTTTGTCCATGCATTTGGTTTGGTGTTAGACCAATGCGGTCTGTATTGGCAAATAAAAGTAATCCTTGCCAGTTCTATACTTGGTTTAGTTATTTCTAGAATGAGTATCATTTTTTGGTTTCAGGCACTGTTTGTATATTTATCCGCATATGCCAAAATTACTTTTTAAGTTTATGTTCTTCCTAAAAATTCTAACACTAATTTTAATCTGTTTTATTCTAGCCCTTCTCCAGAACGATCAGATATTGTATTAGATGGTTTTGAACATGGAGCCTACAAAAATTGAAACATTCAAAAGAGTTTATATATAAAGCACATATCAAAAGATTCCCTTAAACCTAAGATTGAAAATGTTCGCGGTAAGTTTGTTGCTGCCTCATTTTTAGATAACGATACAGCTAATTTGTATCCAGAAAAAAATCACGTCAAAATATAGGAAATAGCTAAAGCACCATTCACTTTCTCCAAGCGTCTTCTGGCTCGTTCTCTAAAAATGTATTCAATACATTTTCTTTACATTTCGTCCTGCGCTTAAAGCTTCGTTTTGCATCTCCACTCCTGCACTCATTATTTCTAAATTTTGACCTTTTAAACTGCGTCTAAATTTCAAGTTAGATGTATGTTTCCGTTTTCAATAACATCTTTTCTTGATACTTTAAACCATATATAAGATTTCATCTTAATCCCGCCTTTAACTGGCTATGAACACTGCTATCAAATACTGAGACTCGTAGTATATCTAAAACCCTACAATTCCAAATTCTACACTTCTTAGATCAACCAAATTTTTGATTAAACATAACTTTTGAGCATGATCCTAACTTTTCTTATCTGTTGTTTTTAATATTTTATTTACAACGGTTTTTATATGTGCTAACGAAATAGCCAATGAGCTTACTCTGTTTCTACGAGCAATGTTAATACCTATGACTTTCCCTTGTAAATTAATTACTGGTGTACCACAATCACTAGGTAATATAGACATATCGTGTGTAAAAGCCTTAGGGAAATCATCTCTTATTTTAGTAGTTTTTATACCTCCTGCCACATGATTTTTCATATAATCTACACGTTTTCTACCCAGCACCACTTCTATATCTTTCTCAGCCCCACCTCTTAAAATGGTAGCAATTACTTTTTCATTCGGCTTTGTTTTAGAAAGCGCTCTACGTAAATCCTTTTTTATGTTTATTGCTACCTCATTAAATTTTACAATCTCATCTCCTGCCAATATACCTGCTTTATTCGCTGCTTTTCCTTCGATAGTTCTTTTTACGATAACATTCTCTTTTTCTTCAAATTCAACTCCTAAATCTCCAGTATCTTTTGTCTTAATTTTTCTTGATTCTAAACCAAAGATACCAGACCAGGCAATATCACCTTTACTTGAAACTGTACCTAATAACTGCCCAGCTTTCTCTGCACTATTTATATCTAAATTTATAGCATTTAATTTTTCCCTCGTTTTTATTTTTAACACAACAAGGTCATTAACAAGATCCCTACCAACCATTTGCGCTTGTATTTTATTTCCGTTATGTAAAGTACACTGTATTGAATTATTTCCTATTTGAGATGACTTTGCTATAATATAGCCCTTCTTATTAATAAGGGTTCCTTGGGTTTTAAAAGCATCGCCATCTAATATACTTTCAATAGCAACAACAGCTTTATCAATGTCGTTTCTTTTTTTAGATAAAACCTTACTAATAGTTTCTTTACCTCCTTTTAATACAAACGGTTTTTCTTTTTCAGTTACTTCAACAGCTGTACTTTTATAACGGGATTTAATATTCCCAAACGATTCCCCATTAACTAATTTATCCCAATGCTTTTTCACATTATAAACGGAGGCATAATAATTTTCATTAATTGCACTATTAACATAGCTACAAACTCCTATGACTTTCCCATTTAAATCAAATATTGGTCCTCCAGAATCTCCAGGCATCATGATACATGATGTTTTTAAATAATCTCCATTAGTTACTCCTTTATAAAAACCTATTCTTCCAATAGGAGGGCGTTCTTTTTCATCAGATGCAGGATGGCCCAACATTAAACAAGCCTCATCTTTAGCTAAATCTATAGGGGTTCCTAGCTCCGAAAAAATAAACTTCTTATCAGATTCTATTTTCATTAATCCATAATCGGCTATCTTATTTTTCCCTAAACAAGTCGCCGTATATACTGTGCCATCATAAAGTCTTATTTTTCCTTTTCTTTTTTCAACTGCAGCAACAACATGAGCAGCAGAAAGAACATAACCATCTTCCGATATTAACACGCCAGTCCCTGCAGCACTCCCAACCTCTACTCGTACAGTACTTTTTAATAGTTTATCATAAATATCTAAAACCTGTTGCTGTATTTCTTCTACTCTTTTTTCATCATTGTAAGTAGTAGACTGTGCTATTATTGTATTACATCCTCCTCCAAAAAACAGAAGAAATATTAAATAGCTAATCATTAAAATACTATTTCTTTTTTGCGGCAATAACTTCATTATTTTAAATTTTATGATTCACTTAGTCTATGACGTATGAAAACTATTCCCCCACTAGTAGTAAAATGTTAAATAAATAATTTCTTACTACTAAAAACAAGATCTTATATTTGTTTTTCTTGAAGCTTTAAAGGTGTCTAGTTTTATTTATTAACTGTTTATTTTTGCTTTTTTTAATATTGTTTCTACAACTTTTTCCACATGCCCTAACGGAATAGCCAATGAACATGTTCTACTTCTTCTAGCAATGTTAATTCCTAAAACTTCTCCTTGTAGGTTAATTACTAGTGTACCACATTCATGAGGCTGCAAAGGCATATCATGAGTAAACGCTTTAGGAAAACCATCTTTAATTTTACTAGGTTTCACATTGCCTGCAACATAATTAGATCTGGTTTTTTTATCTTTTCTTTTATCCAATATAACCTCTATATCTTTTTCAATTTTATTTCTTAAAACCTTAACAATTACTTTTTGATCTGGCTCGGTTTTAGAAAGTGCTTTAAACAAGTCACGTCTTGCATTAATTGGCATTAAATTAAATTGAATAATTTTATCCCCTACCAGTAAACCTGCTCGATTTGCGGCAGCTCCTTCAATAACATTTCCTATAATGACACTGTCTTGCTCTTTGTTAAATTCAATTCCTAGATATCCTTTATCCTTTGTCTTAATTTTTCTTACTCCTAAGCCTAAAATTCCAGACCAAGCAATATCCCCTTGACTTGAAACAGTTCCTAGTACTTGCCCTGTTTTTATCTCCTTATTTAAACCTAAGTTTATGGAGCTTAGATTTTCTTTTGTTTCTAATTTTAACACAACTAGATCATTAACTTTATCTCGTCCTACTGGATATGCTTGTACTTTATTTCCATTGTTTAAAGTACAATATACCTGAGTGTTTCCTATTTGTGAGGACTTTGCTACTATATAACCTTTTTTATCAAAAATGGTTCCCTGAGTTTTTATAGAATCCCCTTCCACTAAACTTTCAATGGTAACAATAGTTTCATGTGTTTTATTTTTTTTCTTTGACAATATCTTGACAAAAGTATCTTTACCTTCCTTTAACACAAATGGGCTTTCTTTTTCAACAGCCTCAACAATTGAACCACTATATGCCGGCTTACTATAATCAAACAATTCACCACTTACCAACTTATCCCAATTCTTTTTTACATTATCTACAGAAGCATAATAGTTTTCATCCATTCCTCTAGTTATATAGCAATTAACACCTATCACCTTCCCGTTTAAATCGAACATAGGCCCTCCAGAATCTCCTGGCATCATAATACAGGAAGTTCTTAAATAGTCACTATCTGTTATCCCTTCATAAAAACCTATTCTGCCAATAGCAGGACGTTCTTTATCTGAAGGACTAGGGTGCCCGAACATTAAACAAGCTTCATCTTTAGGTAAATTTGACGCGACTCCTAACTCTGCATACACAAGCTTTTCAGTAGGCTCTATTTTCATTAATCCATAATCAGCGACACCATCTTTTCCTAGACAAGTTGCCATATATACCGATCCATCATAAAGCCTAACTTGGCCTTCTTTTCCTCCAACGGCATCTATAACATGAGCTGCAGTAAGAATGTAACCGTCTTCCGATATTAAAACAGCACTCCCTGCAGCTTCTCCTAGTTCAACCCTTACTGTGCTTTTTAATAGCTTATCATAAATTTTTAAAACCTGTTGCTGTATTTCTTCTACTCTTTTTTCATCATTGTAAGTAGTAGACTGTGCTTTTATTGTATTACAACTTCCTCCAAAAAACAAAAGAAATACTAAACAGTTAACCATTAAAATGCTATTTCTTTTTTGTAACAATAACTTCATTTTTAAAATTTTATGATTCATTTAGTCTATGACGTATAAAACTATTCTCCCACTAGTAACAAAATGTTAATTAATTGCTAATTAACTCAAATGAATAATAAAATTTTAAAATGAAATCCCTTATGACTTTAGAGAAAACTATAGTCTTTTTCCTAAACTTACTATATTAGACTGGTCATTAAGTTGCGAGATTTAGAGTTGCATAAATTAACTTTTGATCATAAAGAAAAGAAACAGAAATCACAGTTTAGAATTAAAGAAACAGTTAAAAAGTATTTAAAAAGGTGATGACATCTTTTTTATATACTCCACAACTTTTTGTTTTGTGCCGTAAAAAAATCAAAATGTTGTACCTATGTTGTACCTGAATAAAAAAAGCCTTTACAAGATATCTCGTAAAGGCTTTAGTACTGAAGACGGGACTTGAACCCGTACGCCCTAATGGGCATTGGATTTTAAGTCCAACGTGTCTACCAATTCCACCACTTCAGCATTGGTATATTTTAAGAAAGTATCAGAGCGAAAGACGGGATTTGAACCCGCGACCCCCACCTTGGCAAGGTGATGCTCTACCCCTGAGCTACTTTCGCAGTCTTTTTATGAACATACAATATCGCTATTGCGGATGCAAATTTAAAATATTTCTATTAATTGCAAAGCCTTTTAGTAAAATAAATTTTATTTATTTTACGCATGCTTTTTCTTAACTAACATTCGCTTAATTTCATTAAGTTTCATAAGCGCTTCAACGGGCGTAAGTGTATCAATCTCAATGTGTAATATTTCATCCTTGATATTTTCCAATAATGGGTCATCCAAATTAAAAAAACTTAGCTGTATCTCATCTTCTATGGATTTAACCTTATCCGTTAATTCTTCACTAGAATGAGACTTCTCTAATTTCTTTAAAATTTTATTAGCTCGATGCAATACTTGTTGCGGCATACCTGCCATTTTAGCGACATGAATACCAAAACTATGTTCACTACCTCCTTCAACCAGTTTTCTTAAAAAAAGCACATGGTCTTTTAATTCTTTAACTGATACATTAAAGTTTTTAATGCGATCGAATGTTTCGGTCATTTCATTTAACTCATGGTAATGCGTTGCGAACAATGTTTTAGGTTTTGCAGGATGCTCATGTAAATACTCGCTAATCGCCCAAGCTATTGAAATACCATCATAAGTACTTGTACCTCGACCTATTTCGTCAAGCAACACCAAACTTCTATCTGATATATTATTCAGAATAGAAGCAGTTTCATTCATTTCTACCATAAAGGTCGATTCTCCCATTGAAATATTATCGCTAGCTCCTACCCTCGTAAAAATCTTATCCACCAGACCAATACGAGCTTCTTTCGCAGGCACAAAACTCCCTATTTGGGCCAATAGCACGATTAACGCCGTTTGGCGTAAAATAGCCGACTTACCAGACATGTTAGGTCCCGTAATCATAATAATCTGTTGAGCAGTCCTATCTAAAAACACATCATTAGCAATATAAGCTTCACCAATAGGTAATTGTTTTTCTATGACAGGGTGTCGACCATCTTGTATATCTAAATCAAAAGAGTCATTAATAATAGGGTATACATATTTATTATCTTTTGCCAGTTGAGCAAATCCACATAGACAATCTAATTGCCCAACTAGGTAAGCATTTTGCTGCACTGCTTTTATATATTGGTTCATCCATGCAACCAATTCTGCAAATAACTGTTGTTCAATCGCCTGAATTCTATCTTCTGCCCCTAATATTTTAGCTTCATATTCTTTAAGTTCTTCTGTAATATATCTTTCGGCACTTACCAGTGTTTGCTTTCTAATCCATTCTTCAGGCACCTTGTCTTTATGGGTATTGCGTACCTCAATATAATACCCAAATACATTGTTTGAGGCTATTTTTAGAGACGTGATGCCTGTACGTTCACTTTCACGTTCCAGCATTTTATCTAAATAATCTTTTCCGGATTTTGACAAACCTCTCAATTCGTCCAATTCTGAAGAAAAACCAGAAGCAATGCTATTTCCTTTTAATACATTTACGGGTGCTTCTTCATTGAGTGTTTCTTTAATTTTTTCACGAAGCACCTCACATCCCTGCAGTGTATCACCAATCATTTTAAGCGATTCGTTATCACAATTTGACGCTAACGATTTTATGGGTACGATGGCCTCTAAAGAGTTTTTAAGCTGAATAACTTCACGCGGGTTTACCTTTCCTGTCGCTATTTTAGAAATGAGCCGCTCTAAATCACCAATATGTTTAATATGGTTCTGAATTTTTTGAAGCATGGTATGTTCCTTAGTTAAAAAACTTACCACTTCATGACGTTGTTTAATCTTATCAACGTTTTTTAAAGGCAATGCCAACCAACGCTTCAATAACCTGCCGCCCATAGGCGAAATGGTTTTATCAATCACATTTAAAAGCGTCACGGCATTATTATTTGTCGAATTATAAAGTTCTAAATTCCTAATAGTAAATTTATCCATCCACACATATTCATCTTCAGCGATTCTGGAAATGGATGTAATATGTTGCAGTTTGTTATGTTGCGTTTCCGACAAATAATGAAGAATAGAACCCGACGCAATGATGCCTTCGTACAAATCTTCAATACCAAAACCTTTTAGTGTTTTAGTATCGAAATGCTTTATTAATGTTTCATAGGCATAATCGGTTTGATAGACCCAATCTTCCATATAAAACGTATGAAAATCGTTCCCAAACGTTTCATTAAACGTCGTACGCTTTTGTTTAGAAACCAATACTTCACTAGGCCTGAAATTCTGTAGTAACTTATCAATATACTCTGCATTACCTTGTGAGGTTAAAAACTCACCTGTAGAGATATCTAAAAACGAAATACCTATATACTTTTTATCAAAATAAACCGAACACAAAAAGTTATTGGATTTTGATACTAAAACCTCATCGTTTAGTGCCACCCCAGGCGTTACTAGTTCTGTCACACCACGTTTAACAATCGTTTTGGTTTGTTTAGGGTCTTCCAATTGGTCGCAAATAGCAACACGTTCACCTGCCTTAACCAATTTAGGTAAATAGGTATTTAATGAATGATGAGGAAAACCAGCCAATTCGGTTTCACTTTCACTGCCAGCACCACGTTTGGTTAAAATAATACCTAAAATACCTGCCGTTTTAACCGCATCTTCTCCAAATGTTTCGTAAAAATCGCCAACACGAAACAACAATAAGGCGTCTGGATACTTAGCCTTAATTGCATTGTATTGTTTCATTAAAGGAGTCTCTTTTTTTGCTTTTTTCTTCATTTAATCTTTTTTTCATTTCCGTGAAGACGGAAATCTACCAATGGTAAAATGGTTTTTAAGTGTTATTTTTGCAGATATTGTAAGATTGCTAATGTAGTATTATTTTGATTTTTTTTAAAATGGATATATTAGAAGTTATCTACAATTAGCTTAAGATTTCAACAATAATTAAGTCAAAAGCAAGAATGCAATTGTCATTGCGAGGACGAAGGACGTCGCAATCTGAGAAGAGAAGTCAAATTAAACAGGTTATTAACAGTCACACCTCTTATAATGATGTGAGACGATAAGATTCCCTCCTTCGAGGGAATGAAAAAAAAAGAAAACGATTTTCGATGCGTAAACTAAAAAATAGTGAATTAAACCGATTGAGTGTTGATAATTTTAAATCGGTAAAAAAAACACCAATTATCATTATTTTAGACAACATTAGAAGTCTTAACAATATTGGTTCTGTATTTAGAACCAGTGATGCTTTTTTAATTGAAAAAATTTACCTCTGTGGCATAACAGCTAAACCACCTCATAAAGACATTCATAAAACAGCACTTGGAAGTACCGATACGGTAGACTGGGAATATGTTGGAGACACTATGCATTTAGTTGAAACGTTACAGGCAGAAAACATAAAAGTATGTGCTATCGAACAAGCAGAGCATGCTACCATGTTAAATGATTTTAAACCTGAAGCTGACACGACTTACGCGCTGGTTTTTGGTAACGAAGTAAAGGGGGTCACTCAAGATGTTGTTAGTACTAGCGATGTGGTGATTGAGATACCTCAATTTGGCACCAAGCATTCATTAAATATTTCGGTGAGTTGTGGTGTTGTGGTTTGGGATGTCTTTTCTAAGTTGAATAAATAATCGAACCATATAATACTATATATCAACCAATTATATTTTAATTACATCTTGAAAAAATAACCTTTTTTTAATATATCAGTTCTAGTTATTTTTTAATAAAAAATCGTAACGAGAATTTTCTACGATTAATTATTAGTTATTTTTGAACCATTATTCATGGCTATTCTTTTGTTTATAAGCAATCTATAATCTGGCCTTTTACTATTGTTTAAATCAATGAATAATTCAGAATGGCTAGTTCTAAAATAGACATTAGAAAAAGAAGGATTTCTATACCAGTTTTCTAAATTTTCATTATTATCATTAAAGTTTAAAAAAACACTTCCATTACAATTGTTAAAACATATATTTTTAAATTGTATCCTTGCCAAACTAGCATCATTAACTTTGATGTTTTCATCAAGTATTACTGCTTTACTAAAACCAGATATGATACTTTTGTCGATTTTAAAATTTGTGTTTTCACCTATATATATAGATTCCCTTATTAGACCTGCTTCAATTTCATAATCTAAGTTTTTAGTATCAGTTAAAAGTGTCACGTTTTTTGCTATTACTGCTGTTCCTTTTTTAGTAAAATCGACCTCTTTAACACTGTTATAGGAAACTGCGTTAATACATCTAGATTCACCGGATGATATATAAGGTGACCGAACTGCTAATGAGTTATTTATATTGCATACTGCCCCGTAACTAAAATTATAATCATTCCCTTTAGATTTATATGAAACCATTTTGTTCAAGTTAACTGCTCCACCAATAACGTTAAAGGAATTGCCCGCAGAATAGCTTACCATGACATTATTTATTGTAGTTTTTACCCCTACTCCTCCTAGCAATAAAGCATTGGAAACATTAGATCTTTTCGTTTTTCCTCCTGCATATTCCACCCTTACATATGATATATATCCAGAGTTCTCTTTTAAACTTTTCCCTCCAAAATTTGTGTATTTATAGTTTGAGGGTTCAATTTCCGCATAAAAAGAAGTTCCTGAACTTTTCTCAAGTTTGTTAGTATATCCATCTCCAAGTATTATTACCCCTCCCCAATCTCCTGCTTTCTTGGTCATTTTATTTGAAGTAAAAACAATAGGATCGGTTAAAGTTCCTTCAGCTATTATAGCAGATCCTACAGTAATAGTAAGCGTTGCTTTCGATTTGGAATCTCCCATAATCACTGTTCCTGGTTCTATACTAAGAATGGCATTATTTGTAACAAAAACATTGCCTATCAACAAATAAGTATGTTTTTTATAAAGTGTTATATCTTCTGTTATATTACCAGTTAATACGTGAGTGCTTTCTCCATAATCCACTGTATTGGGGCTAAATTCTGTCCAGGCATTTAGCCAATTATCAGTACCCTTTATACCTCTTTCTTGTTGGGCACAAACACTTCCTGAAACTACTATTAGCAACCATACTATTTTAGTGAAATTCTTCATGATAAATAATTTTTTATTAAAATCGTCTTTATTAGACTTCATAGAATCTTATTAGCTTTTAACAGAAAAACTGTTTAAAAAACTATGATCCACCAAATACATTTCTTTAGTTCGCTTATTTTGAATTAACACTCTCTCTTCATTAGTGTATAATTTCTTTTTAGCTATACGTAAATTTAGAACAGTCTTTTTTGATATTAATTGATCTTTCAAAAGCCTATTGGTTGGTGTGCTTAATACAAAATATTTGCCTACAACCATGAAATTCCCTGTTATCTCTTCGGGTGGCACTATACTATTTTGTATCGTATAACCCTTATTATTCTTTAGGTTCTTAATATCTTTATTTTTCTTAGTATTGGATAATTTCTTTCTTAAAGCGACAATTGACTCATAGGCAGGTTTTTCTGGAACTTTAATATTATTATCTAATTTCAATAAAATCTTGCTTAAATGCACTTTCATATCCTCTGGATTTAAACTAAGAAGCAAAAACCCAGCCTTCATATGTTTATTTATGTAGTTATCAGAATAAAAAAGATCTTTAATATGATGCTTTGAAGCTAGAATTTGTGCTTCTTTTAAAAGTGCTACTTTATTTCTAAAAGGCTTACTTGAGCTGTTAAAAGCAACAACTTTGCTTTTAATAGTGGATATATCATTAAATTTATCAAGAGCCTTAGAATAATCTGTCGTTTTAGAAATACTATCGGCCTTTACCTTCTCTAACTCACTTTTTAATTTAGTATATTCTGGATTTACCAACCCCTCCATTTTCACATAAAAGACGCCATAAATTTCTGAAGTAGACTGCCCTTTTAACGTTTGTTTCCTAGTGTTAAGCCTGTTAAATTCGTAGTGATTTTCTTGAGCGTATGTGTTACATACTGTAAAGAATATAAGAATTGACCATATGAAAATAGTTTTCATAATTTATAAGTTAAGTTTAATAAAAGTAAATGAGGGTGCAGTCAAATGTATATACTAACCTTCTATAACCTCAAAAAAAATCGCTTAAATACGAATTTTTATGGTTTAAATAGCTTATAACATCACATTCAGCCATATAAATAAGAGGCTTTATTATATCAAAAAAAAAGATAAAATGACATCTAATTATTAATTATTGACAGTAAATTTACATGCTTAATAAGCTCACAACAAACTTATAAATTGTGGTTAAAAAAATAAAGAAACCCTGGCCCATTAAAGACGTGATGACACAGATTTATGAGATGAAACTCTGGGGAGGTACAGCATTCGATTTTTATTCTGGAGCAGGTTCACACGATCCAAGAATCATAAATCCATATTTAGATACTTTAATTACCTTTTTAGAATCTCACAACAAGCCTTTAGTAGTTTGCGATTTAGGTTGTGGCGATTTTAATATTGGCAAACACTTAACTAGATATGCCCAAAAATATATTGCTATAGATATTGTTGAGAAACTTATTGAAAGAAACAAAAAGTTATTTAGAGAAGACCATTTAGAGTTTCGTTGTTTGAATATTATAACAGATGAACTTCCATCTGGAGATTGTATTATATTACGACAAGTATTACAGCATTTGTCTAATGCAGAAATACAAAAAGTAATAAAAAAAATAGCTGTTGCTTATAAATACATCATTTTAACCGAACATGTACCATTGGATGACTTTATTCCTAATAAAGACATTATTTCCGGGCAAGGTATTAGACTAAAACAAAACAGTGGTGTTAACATATTAGAGGCTCCTTTTAACTTAAAAATTAAAGAAGAAAAAAACTTGGGGGAGCATATTCTAGAAAATAATAAAGGGCGTATAGTAACGACATTGTATAACGTATTTTAATTCATATCTTTTTTTAATAAAAACCTCGTAAATTTAAAAACCAAACAAAGCAAGTTTAAGCTCCTTGTCTTTTATTCGGGATTTTTTCCAAGCAAAAAATTAAATGAATGAAAAAAATAGAAGTAAAAATTAACCCTAAAGTTGAATCGGTTTTCAACAATTACCCGGATTCGGTTAGAAAGAAAATGAATAGCCTGCGGGAATTGATTATAGAAACCGCTAACAAAACAGAAGGCATAACAAACCTGGAAGAAACACTAAAATGGGGAGAACCCAGTTATCTAACCAAAAAAGGTAGTACTATTAGAATAGATTGGAAATCTAAAAACCCGAATCAATATGCGATGTATTTTCAATGTACTAGTAGGTTAGTTTCTACATTCAGAACAGTTTATAAAAATACGCTTGATTTTGAAGGTAAAAGAGCCATCATTTTACAGCTAAAAGAAGATCTTCCTAAAGAGGCACTAAAAAATTGTATTGCTACTGCATTAACTTACCATAAAGTAAAGCATTTACCTTTATTAGGGATGTAAAAGTATATTCTATAATTGTTAATTTTAAAAGCTTGATACACAATTTAGCGAAATAATTAAAGGTTTACTTTTTGACGGGTATGAAGAATTAGCGATCATTTTATCTCACGGTTGTGTCTCATGAGTATAAACGTCTTCCAAATTTAAAATTAAGAAGACTCCCATTCACATATAAAACCAGTAATTGGTAAACGCTCATCTGCCACAGTATCTCCCCATCTACCATTTTTAAACCTTTCTCCCGGCCAACCTATAACAGACCAATCTTCTTTTCCTTTCCAATTATCTGGCTCTTCTGGCGCCCAATGCTTGTAACCCATTTTGCTTCCATCTCTCCAAAGCCATTCGCCCTCCACTATCTCATCAGATGCTCCTATCCATAAGCATTTTCCAGAACTTAATTTAAAAATAAAATCATCGACTTCTTTACTCTTTATTGAGGCCAAAATCCCCCCTAATGCCTCACATTTTTTTACAGCTTCATGCCAAGAACATTGATTGTCATACACCTTGTAATAATGCCCTTTAAACAAAACGGCATCTGAAGGTATTTCCTGTGCAATAAGCTGACAACTAAAAAATGAGATTAAAAGTAAACAAAAATAGATGGTTAAATTTTGTATATCTTTCATATATAAATATTATGAATTGTGAAAGATATATAAAAAAGTAATGAAAGTTAATTTACACACAAAAATATTCCATAAATAAAAATGCTTTAATATTTTTTATGTATCTATATAAAGAATAAAATGCAATTAATATGAATAAATTTAATGACTTTTAACCTACTTAAAAACAATGGGTTTTAAGCTATAATATATTAGAATTAATTTGGAGAAAACTGACTTATTTTTGACAGCATTACTTTTTAAAATGCTTTTAATCAATGCGCAAGTAGGAATAAACACAACATAACCTGACAGTAATTCTATCCTTGATATTGTAAGTACGGACAGGGGCGTTTTAATTCCACGATTACAGCTATTTAATATTGATAGGAACACAAAGCGCGGTCTTTATGTTTGATAGAATGAAATAGATTCATATGACACCAAATTAGTCTTAAAATGAAGAACTAGACGCAAAAACATATATCAAAAAGGTTGTTACTTGCTTGGTTAGCTCTGGTTTTCTTCGGAAAATCTTGACCAAAAACGACAATTTTCCATAAACAAATAGGTCTATTCCTTATAAGTCTTCTACTTATTTCATATTTATATCCTAAACAAGGTTTTGAAAAAAGCTTATCCAACTTTTCCTTATTATTGGGCAAACTCTAAAATTTTGAAATTGTATGAATAGATAAAGAAATGAAAGTTCTTTTCTGGTAGATAAACATTTTAAAAACTTCTGTAATAAAAAAACATATGGCGCTTTAAGCAGCCCCATATGTTTTAGGTGAAATGAAATCTTAATTCTAATTAAAAATAATTAAAATTAAGCGCCTAATATTTTTAGGTTTTTAGCTTTCTGCTCTTCAGTCCCATTTAAAAACGTATTAATAAAATGATCTACAGAACGCCATCCTACCCATTTATTAAGAATCTTCTTCTCTTCGTCCATTTCAATATAAAATGGAAAACCTCCAACTTTATACTTTTTACATAAATCTTTTCCTTCAGGGTAGTCAGCACTAATTTTTAAGAGTATATGATCTTTATTAACCTTTTCCATAACTGAGGTTTTCTCCATAACAGCTTTTTCAAAAACCTTACAAGGTACACAACCTGTAATTGTAAAATAAAGCACTACTTTTTTATCTTCTTTTGCAGCAGTTTCGAAAGCTTTTTCTACTGTAGCCTTAATACCGTCTTGAGCATTGCTACAAATAGCAACAAACATAAGTAAAGGAATAATTATTTTTTTCATTTTTTGTGTTTAAATATTTAAGTCAAAAATATATAGTTTATAATATTAAAAAATACGCTTTAACATTTTTTTATACATCAACACAAACAAAAACAACCATAAAACACTAAAAACAAAATACTTAACAAAAGAAAGATGTATTTTTATCTTTTTTATAACTTATTAAATAATGTAAATTATAAATGACAAACCTCAAAGTTCAAGTTAGCATTATACTATAATTCAGGCTTATTTTTTTAGAAGTGACTGCTAGAGTATAATTTTAGTTAGTTAATATAGTAATTAACAAAATATCGTTTTTATTATTCTATAAAATCACTTACAAATCTCACCTAAAACCCATAAATAATCCGCTCGATTCTCCACAAAATCCCTGTCAGAAACATCAATAATCTTAACGTTAAAATCAGTTTGAGATTTTAAAAACCCTAAATAGCCTGCATTAATTTTTTCCAAATAGTCATCATCAATATTTTGTTCGTAATCGCGCCCTCGCTTTTTTATATTATGCCGTAAACGCTCAGTGTTTTGATATAAATAGACATACATATCGGGTTTTGCAATTTCTTTATACATTAAATAAAATAACTTTCTATACAGCTTAAACTCATCTTCTTGCAAGGTGATTTTTGAAAAAATAAGTGATTTAAACACATCGTAATCACTCACAATAAAATCTTTGAACAAATCGAGCTGCGATAAATCATCTGATATTTGTTGGTAGCGATCTGCTAAAAAAGACATTTCTAAAGGAAAGGCATAACGAGCAGTATCTTCGTAAAATTTAGGTAAAAAGGGATTATCAGCAAAACGCTCTAAAATAAGTTTCGCATTATAATCGTGAGCTATTTTATTTGCTAAACTAGTTTTCCCTGCACCAATATTACCTTCAACGGCAATGTAATTATACTTTGAAAAATCAAAGGCTTTCCTTGGGTTTTTCAACCAAATACTAACAGGTTCTAAAACACTCTCATCTTCACATTCAGCCAACAAAACGGATACTTCCTTATCAAGTTTGGGGTGCCTAATTTTAGACGCTACATCATTAAGCGGTAATAGTACAAACTTACGTTTCTCCATTTCTGGATGCGGTACTTGAAGCGTTTTAGTTTCAATAATACGGTCTTCAGCAAAAACAATATCCAAATCTATAATGCGTGCTTCGTAATCTTTCGATCTTCTAATGCGTCCTAAATCAGTTTCGATATTTAATAAAGTTTGAAGTAGTTTTTGAGGTTCTAAATAACTTTCTAAAACCAAACAAGTATTAAAAAAATCGTCACTTTCAAACCCAAAGGCGGGTGATTTATAGACTTTAGAAATCAGTTTTATGTTACCAGCTCTAACATGTATCAAATCGACCGCATTTTGGAGATTTTTAAATTTATCTCCTTTATTACTTCCTAAAGCGATATGAAATGTTTGTGGTTTTATCATAAGTATTGGCAAAATAACTAAAACAATTTTTATTCGTTTATATTTACTCTAAGGATTTATTCACAAATTGTCTTGATGTAGTTCAAAAGTTTCGCAACGCTCAAAATAGACATGAACTAAGTTAGCATGTCACTTCGAGTGATTTTTCGAAACTAAATGAAGAAAAATTGTATCGAGAAGCTTTTTACGATAAATATGAAAATTTATTATGTCTATATCTTAAAATGTTCCGACAATAGCTATTATACTGGTATAACATCTAATTTAACGAAACGAATAATAGAGCATAAAGCTGGAAAACATATAGATAGTTATACTTATAAACGTAGGCCAATAGATTTAGAGTTTTATGCAGAATTCACAAATGTTGATTTAGCAATACAAACTGAAAAGCAAATTAAAAAGTGGTCCAGAGTTAAAAAAGAGGCTTTAATTAAAAATGAGTTTGAAAAGCTTCCTAATTTAGCTAAAAAGAAATTTAACAAACTTTAGTTCTCGATACAATGCTCCTGCGTCGCATCACTCGAACTGACAAAGTAATATTTATTAACAAATTTATGACATTAAGAGACAAACTTGCTGCCCAGCGTATTTACATACTTCTTGGAGCTTTATTTATAACATCGTTAGTGGTGTCTAACCTCATTTTTCAGAAGTTTTTTTATTGGTATCCGCTTGATGTTGAGATTTTTGGAAGCAAACTTTTTGAAATCTCTGTTGGCATATTACCTTATCCTATTACCTTTTTAATTACCGATTTAATTAGTGAAATTTATGGTAAAAAGCGCGCTAACGATGTGGTGGTGACTGGTATTTTCGCTTCGCTTTTTTCGCTTTTAATAATCCTGGTTGCAGACCTTGTTCCGGCAACACCCTGGTCTTACGTTAAAGACGATATGTTTAAAACAGTGTTTGGTAATTCTATCATTGCTGTATTTGCAAGTATGCTCACCTATTTATTTGCACAGTTTGTAGATATTCAGATTTACCATTTCTGGAAACGACTCACCAAAGGCAAACACCTTTGGCTACGAAATAACTTTTCTACATGGTTCTCGCAATTTGTTGACACTTTTACAATTGTTACTTTATTATGCTCATTTGGCATTATTGATTGGTCAAATTTTAAAGGCTTATTAATTAGTGGGTTTTTATTTAAAGTTTTTGTTGCAGCTTGCGATACCCCACTTTTATATTTAGGTGTTTATTTATTCAGAAAACGTTTCAACTTAAAAGTGAACGAAGAAATTGATTTGCTTTAAGGTTTTATAAAAGTTAACTAATAATACCATTTCTCATTTGAAATGACGATTAAAAGTAAGCCACGATAATAGTATTTTTTTTATACATATTACGCAACCTATTTTACCCATTTGCATCTTATAAAAAGGGCTTATGAAACTGCATTTAAAAATAATATCAATTTTATAGTTCCAACGAAAATTAACATTAAATAAAAATAAGTATCATCTTTTTAACATCATTTTTACGTATATTCATACGTTATTTATATATTATTATATAGCAGCCCATTAAACCTATTTTTAATTAATAATTAGAAACGAAAAAAACCTACGAAATGAAAAAAGCTTTAAAAATATCAGGCATTACTTTGCTCATCATACTAGTTCTTTTAATAGCTATTCCTTTTGCTTTTAAAGGACAAATAAAAGATATGGTGAAACAATTTATAAATGAAAACCTGAATGCCCAAGTAGAATTTAGCGACGTAAGTTTAAGTTTTATAAAAAGCTTTCCCCAAGCACATGTCTCAGTAAACGATTTGGTTATAACCAATTTCGAACCCTTTAAAGGTGAAACATTTGTAACCTCTAAGAACATTGCACTTACTATGTCGGTTAAAGAATTATTTAAAACAACAGGCGAAGATCCTATTGTTATAAATTCTATTACTGTAGATGAAACCTTATTAACTCTTAAAACAGATAAGTTTGGTAATACCAATTTTGATATTGCTAAAAAAGATAAAGAGCATGTTTCGACGGAAACAGAAACTAGTAGTTTTTCTTTTGATATTGAAAATTACAGCATCAACAATAGTGCTTTAGCATATATAGATGACGCATCTAAAACCACCATTTATATATCAGAACTTAATCATGAAGGTAGAGGTATCTTTTCTGCAGAAACCTCTGAACTAGATACGAAAACCGAGGCAAATATTAGTTTCACTATAGATAGTAGTGCTTATTTAAGTAACAATCCTATTAAACTAGATGCCATAATAGGATTAGATCTGGCTAATAGCAAATACACCTTTAAAGAAAATAAAGGTTATATAAATAAGCTGCCTTTAGAGTTTCATGGTTATGTACAGCAATTAGAAAACAGTCAAGAGATCGACATTACTTTCAAAAACCCGGAAACATCTTTTAAAAATTTCTTAGCGTTAATTCCTGAAGCGTATTCAAAAAATATTGAGGGCGTTCAAACTACTGGTGATTTTGAAGTTAAAGGTATTATTAAAGGCATAAGCTCAGAAAAAACTATTCCTAATTTAGATATTAGCATCACATCAAACAATGCCTCTTTTAAATACCCCGATTTACCAAAACGCGTGGAAAACATTACCATAAATACAGCTATAAAAAATACTACTGGAAATGTTGATGATACTTATATTGATATAAAAGCACTGAATTTTAGAATTGATAGCGATGTATTTAGATCGTCTGCCACTTTAAAAAATATGACGCAAAATATGTTGGTAAATGCCAATATTGATGGTATTTTAAATTTAGCAAACCTAACAAAAGTGTATCCCGTTGAATTGGAAAACACTTTAACAGGCACTCTAAAAGGAACTATAAATACGGCTTTCGACATGAAAGCCATTGAAACAAATGCTTACGAACGCATAAAAAATAATGGCTCTGCGAGCATTAGTGATTTTGTATTTTCTTCAGAAGACATGGTTAATCCAATTCATATTTCTGAAGCGAATATGACTTTTAACCCTGAGACCGTATCACTTAGTAATTTTAAAGCCAGAACAGGTCATAGTGATTTGAATGCTACAGGAACCATTAAAAATTTACTAGGTTTTTTATTAAGTGATAACACATTACAGGGTTACTTTAATTTGAATTCTACTTTTTTTAAAGTAAATGATTTTATGTCTGAAGAAGATAACGCCTCAGACACCAGTGATATAACCCAAGATACGGAATCATTGAAAATTCCGGATTTTTTAGATTGCACTATTAATGCCAATGCAAAAACGGTCGTTTATGACAATCTAAATTTGAAAGACGTAAAAGGCACGCTTATAATTAAAGATCAAAAAGTGACGCTTAAAGACATGACCTCCCATATATTTGATGGTACTTTGGCTATTTCGGGTGACATTTCTACAAAAAATGAAACACCTACCTTCAATTTAAATTTAGGTGCAGATGGCTTTGATATTTCTCAATCTTTTAAAGATTTAGAACTATTAAGAAACTTAGCGCCTATTGCTAAGCTAATTCAAGGAAAACTAAATACCAATATAAATTTAGCGGGCGATTTAGATGACGAGCTCTTTCCAAAATTAAGTAGTCTTTCCGGTGATGCCCTTACTGAATTATTGGCTACTAAAGTAAACGCAGATCAAGGTGAATTATTTAGCAAATTAGAAGGTTCTTTAAGTTTTATAGATTTTGATAAATTAGATTTGAAAGACCTTAAAACAAAATTAGAATTCGCTAATGGAAAAGTGAACGTAAAACCTTTTCAATTAACATACGAAGATATTACTATAGATGTTTCTGGTTCTCATGGTTTTGATAAAAATTTGGATTACAGTGCCGTTTTCAATGTGCCAGCGAAGTATTTAGGAAGTGATGTTAATCAATTACTTGGCAAAATTAATAACGAGGAAGCAAAAAACATAAGTATTCCTGTTACCGCAAACATTGGTGGAACCTATATACTCCCCTCTGTAAAAACTGATTTAACAAGTGGTGTTAAGAACCTGACAAATCAACTCATCGAAATTGAGAAACAAAAATTACTTAATCAAGGTAAAGGCAAAGTAACAGACTTAATTAGTGATGTTATTGGCGGCAATAAAAGCAAAACTGATTCCATAAAAAAGGAGCAAAACAAATCAGTTAAAGATGTTTTAGGAGGCATTATTGGAAACGATAAAAAACAAACGGATTCTACTAAAACAAACGCAACAGAAACCACTGTAAAGAATGTTCTTGGCGGTTTATTAGGAGGTAAGAAGAAAAAAGACTGATACAAAAAAATAAAATCGTATTTTTGCACAGTTATTTTAAATAAATCCTTTTTTATTAGGATACTAATTTAAAAAAGGGCAACGTATTTAGGATAACCCTAAAACGAATAAATTTAAAAATTGTATATGCTAAAGATTATTATTAAAGATGGTGAAAATATAGAGCGTGCCTTAAAACGCTACAAAAGAAAACACAGAAACATCAAAGTTATGCAAAACTTGAGAGATGGTCAATTTTTCACAAAACCATCTGTTAAGAGGCGTCGTGAAGTTCAAAAAGCTGCGTACATTCAAAACTTAAGAGACCAAGAAGATATTTAGCATTACTAACCAATAAAAAAAGCCGCATTTATCTTTTACAACAAATGCGGCTTTTTTTATTGAATTCATTATACCAAAACTTATACCAGTTATTAATTGAAATTACCATAAAAGAAAATGATGGTTTTTTCTTTATGCGAATTACAAAAATAAAGCATAGCCTCAGTTTATGGTTTCTTTTTTTAATGAAGTAGAAAGGAAAAAGGGCGTTTTATTAAGGTAATTTCAATTGGTAAATGGTATATATGTAAGCTTTCAAGTCTATTTACTACAAAAGGCTTATGGTTTTAGTTTATTTATTAATTGGCATTTTGGCAGCGATTCTTGGCGCACTTCCTTTAGGCGCTTCTAACATTGCGGTTATTAACACAACCTTAAAACAAAACGCAAAGAAAGCTTTTAAAATTGCTATCGCAGCTGGAGTTGCAGAAGTCATGCTATCATATTACGCACTACATTGCAATGTGCTTGTGAAAGATTTTTTTAATAATAACTTATGGGTACAAATAATGGTTGCTTTTCTTTTACTTATTGCAGGCACCTATTTAATCTTTAAAAAACAATCTGAAAAAAAACCTAAAAAAAGAAACATAACGCAATCAAAATATGCAACTGGTTTTTTTCTTGGCATATTAAACCCTCCCGTTTTAATCTACTGGGTCATCGCTTTTGGTATTATAAATAACAATGACATCATGCTATCATTGCAGTCATCACTTTCTGTATTATTTTTATTCTTTGGTGGAGTGTATATAGGCAAATTACTTACCCTTTATTCTTATAGTAGATTTAGCTTATTAATTAAAAGTAAGGTTCAGAATATCTCCCTTATTATCAATAAAGTTACTGGTGTTTTATTAATTGTTATTGCTTTTGCACAAGTAGTCAAGTTGTATGTAATTTAGTTTGAGTTCAAGATAGTTTTAATATGCCCCTCATTGTTTGATAAATATTGCTTTGTCATCCTGCAAACTATTGTGTGTACACATCATCTTAAAAAAGACACGAATGACACAAATTTACATGAATCCTAGCCTTTATGGGCTTGAAGTCTATCAATAGACAGATTAATTAGTCCACGCTTATTGCATGGCAGGAAAAACCCGTGATAGTTGTGTCCAACTTTTATTGTTCAATAGCAGTGTACGTGTACATACAGTAGATTCCTATGAAGGCATGAATCTACTAGTTTGCAAAGTACTTTATGCATAACAATATCTATACTAAAACTTCTATATTTGAATAAGGAAAGTAGCGATAAAAATTCTAATATTTAAGTGGATTCCTGCTTTCGCAGGAATGACAAATAGCCACATACATCCTGAATATTACTTATATTATAGAAATCAAATAAATTTAATTAATAGCAATATTAACAACCAATCCCTCATTAGCACGAATATTAAAAACGGTTTCATCTTCAAAAATGAGGTATTGTCCTTTGACTCCAACTAATTTACCTGAGTACTCTTGTTGCTTAACTATATTTAAACTTTTAGGCTTTTCAGGGTATTTATGTACCGGAAACTCCAAATGAGTTTCTGTGTTAGTTTCAATAAAATAATCTTTAGCTTCATCAGGAATATATTGCTTTAAACGCTCTCGCCACGCTACTAAATTTTCATCTTCAATATCATTTTTAAGCATTTTTCGCCAATTTGTTTTATCCGCCACATAATCTTTTAAAGCAACTTCGGTAATGCCTGCTAAATAACGATTAGGAACCTCAACAATTTCAATAGCTTCATGGGCTCCTTGATCTATCCAACGTGTCGGTACTTGATTTTTTCTTGTAACACCTACTTTCACATTACTAGAATTTGCTAAATACACAATATGTGGTTGTAATTGAGCTCGTTTTTCAAATTCCAGATCGCGATCTTCCTTACCTAAATGTGCCGTACTTAACTCAGGACGCATAATCCAATCGGCGGCTTGTGGTACTTCGTAAAAACACTGTTTATCAAACCCTTGCCTATAAATAGGTTTATCTAATCCACAGTTTAAACATTGATATTTAACAAATTGAATGGTTATACGCTTATTCAATAATTGATTCATGTTTAAAAAATCGTTTTCAAACACCAAATAATATTGAATCGGGCTAGCAAACTCAGTTTCCATTTTTGTTAAAACACCTTGGTAAGTCATAAAAAAAAGTCTTATTTTTAAAATCTTAAAGATAAAATAAATATGCCAATACCTATAGTAAATTCGATTGCTTCTTGGTTTCTTAAAAAACGATTCCATCAAATAGAATTGTTTTTAAAATACCCTAACGAAGTACAAAACGAGTTACTATTAAGTCTTATTGACATTGCTAAAGACACAGAAATTGGCAAAAAATACGACTTTGCTTCTATAAAAAACTATAGAACATTTTCGGAACGGATCCCTATTAAAAACTATGATGGTTGGCAAGATGTTATTGAACGTTCCCGAAAAGGGGAGTCCAATATTTTTTGGCCCAGTCCTATAAAATGGTTTGCAAAGTCCAGTGGTACTACCAGAGCAAAAAGCAAATTTATTCCAGTGAGCACAGAATCACTTGAAGATTGTCATTATGCAGCTGGCAAAGATTTATTATGCATGTATCTTAATAATAATGAAGATTCTCAATTATTTACAGGCAAGAGCTTACGCTTAGGAGGAAGTAAAGAATTATACAAAGAAAATGGCACCGCATTTGGTGATTTGTCGGCTATTCTAATTGATAACATGCCTTTTTGGGCAGAATTTAGTAGTACGCCGAGTAACAAAGTATCACTAATGAGTGATTGGGAGCATAAAATGCAAGCTATTGTAGATGAGACTATAAATGAAAATGTGACGAGTCTTGCCGGTGTACCCTCATGGATGCTCGTACTGCTTAATAATGTTTTAGATACAACTGGAAAACAAAGTCTTCATGACATATGGCCGAATTTAGAAGTCTATTTTCATGGAGGGGTTAGTTTTGCACCGTATAAGGATCAGTACAAAAAAATTCTTCCCAATACTGATTTTAAATATTATGAAATTTATAATGCTTCGGAAGGCTTTTTTGCCATTCAAGATCAAAATAACTCCGATGAATTATTATTGATGCTTGATTATGGGATTTTCTATGAGTTTATCCCTATGGATATTTATGACACTTCTGAAGAAAAAGCAATCCCTTTAAGTGACGTCAAGCTAAATCAAAATTATGCTGTAATAATTACCACAAATGCTGGGTTATGGCGTTATAAAATTGGAGACACCATTAGGTTTACATCATTAAACCCTTATAAAATAAAAGTATCGGGCAGAACCAGGCATCATATTAATGTTTTTGGAGAAGAACTTATTATTGAAAATGCGGAAAGCGCTTTAAAAAAAGTGTGCAAGCGTACTAAAGCCGAAATCGTAGATTTTACAGCTGCTCCAATATTTATGGAAGGCAAAGAAAAAGGAGCTCATGAATGGCTTATTGAATTTAAGACACCTCCAAAGGACATCCTTTATTTTAATGAGTTATTTGACAATGCTTTAAAAGCATTAAATTCAGACTATGAAGCTAAACGCTACAATAACATCACGCTTAATAAACCTAAAATTAATATAGCCAGAGAACATTTGTTTTATGATTGGTTAAAACAAAATAATAAACTAGGGGGTCAACATAAAATACCTCGACTTTCTAACACCAGGGTATATATTGATGAACTACTAAGCTTGAATAAACATAATTTGTAGTTCTTTTTTTTCGAAGAAAAGTATTTGTAGCTCTTTTTTTTCGAAGAAACGCATTTAAACGATTAATATTGTGTTTTATTTTTAAAAACTCTACTTTCCAAAGTTTTAAACTGAATTTATAGCTTAATAAACCAACACCCCCTAAGATGAAAGCTTATTTTTTAGTTATTATATGGCTTCAATCTATCTTTTTATTTAGCCAAGCTACAGGAACCAATGGTTTTCAATTTGAAGTTTCCGATACAGATATTAACACTAATTTCTCAGAGATTGGAACTGGTTTTTTTAAGGGTAAATTAATCATGGTATCTTCTAAAAAAATTGGTGTATTAGCCAAAATAGACCCCAATACTAATGAAGCCTACAAAGAGCTATATTGTTTAGACACTTTAGGCAATGGTGTTTTAGCTAACCCCTTGTTATTCTCAAGAATTTTGAATACAAACGACAGCGAAGGTCAAATTTCTTTCTCGCCAGATCAAAATACTGTATACTACTCCAGAAGTAGTAAAACAAACTCTTTGGAATTTAAACTTTACAGAGCTATTTTAGAAGAAGGCTCACACGGTAATTGGATTAACGAAGAGTTATTAAGTTTTAATAGTAAAAATGTGTCAATAGAAAATCCTTTTGTTAACTCTAAAGGAGATAAATTATATTTTTCTGCTAACATGCCTGATGCTATTGGCGGTTATGACATCTATGTTTCAGATATTAATTCTGATGGAACATTAAGCACTCCTAAAAATTTAGGAAAAAAAATAAATACAACTTTTGATGATAAACACCCATATATTTCTATGGATAATGCGTATTTATTCTTTGCCTCAAAAGGTCATAAGAGCATAGGAGGATTTGATCTTTTTACTAGTAAAATTTTCGACAACAGATATACTGCTCCTAAAAACCTTGGTAATACTATTAACACAGAATATGGTGAAATTGCTTATTTTAATGCAAATAAAAGCACAGGTTATTTTTCATCCAATAGAAAAGTAGCAAATAGCCTTGATATTTATTACTTTACCTCTAACCATATCAAGCAAACCTTAGAAGGTAAAATTTTGGATTTTAACACCAAAGCTATATTACCAGGCACCATCGTTATTCTAAAAGACAAAAATCAAAAAGAGGTAGATCAATTAATAACAGGCAAAGATGGCACCTATGTATTTGACGTAGCACCATTAGAATCTTACACAATTACAACTAAAAAAAGTAGCTTTAAAGATACTTCATTTGATTTTACATCGTCTAAAAGCGAAGAAACAACTTATAATAAAGATTTAGAAATAACTCCCACAGATCCTGTAATTGCAGAGGTAAATAATGAGCTCCGAATTATGGTTGAAAATATACACTTTGACTTTGCAAAGCATCATATAAAAGAAGAATCGCATATTACCTTAAATAAAATAATAAAAGTACTTAATGAGCACCCTAAAATAAAATTGGCAATTAATGCTCATACCGATAATATAGATACCGATGCTTTCAACTTAAACTTATCTAAGAAACGAGCTAAATCAACTTTAAATTATTTAATTAAAAATGGTATTGCAAAAAATAGATTATTGTCTAAAGGCTATGGGGAAAGAAAACCATTAATTGATTGCAAAAATCATTGCTCCAAAGAAGATTTGCAAACTAACAGGCGTGTTGAATTTGTTATTTTAAATGCTTCTCCAGAAAACACCTTAAATACAAGTAACCAAACAGGAAATTATCATATCATAGCTGGTTCATTTCGTATTGAAAAAAATTGTGTTAAAATGATCGAACATCTAAAAGCTGAAGGTTTTATTAGTGCAAGAAAAATTGGAAGAAATAAAAAGGGATTATTTCTGGTAGCCTATGCAAGCTACGAAAGTAAGCCTGAGGCTATAAAAGCATTAGAAACTATTAGAATAATAAATAATGAAAAAGCCTGGTTGAAATTTAAAAAATTAGATTAGCTTTCATTCTTTTTCTAGAAAGATATTCATGGAATATGAACTCTAAAATTTACTAAGTATAAATTCTTGATATTTTAATTTTATCGATAACAAACTCAATCATAAGGGATTACAACTTACAATTCTTAAACTCACTTAGGTTATCTGTTAAACTTAAATGACAAAGGCATTTTTTTACTAGAACTTTTAATAAAGTAATTATATAAACGGATTAAATAGCTATTCATCTAAGAAATTTTTTCAAAACTTAGGTGGTGGGTTATATTTGGTATCCAATTAATTATAACCTCTCAAAACCCTCTAAAGATGAAAACTAAATTATGTTTTTTCATTTTCCTTATTTCCAATATTGTACTTAGCCAAGGATCTTCAAATTTAATAGCATCGAATAATTTTTCATTTAACAATTCATCTTCATCAAAATCTATTGATGCTAACGGATTTGATTTTGAACTTTTAGACGCTGGCGTTAATACTAAATATTCTGAAATTGGTTCAGGTTTTTTTAGAAATAAGCTTATTATGGTTTCCTCGAAAAAACTTGGAGGTTTAGCAAAAATAGATCCAAATACTAATGAGGCATATAAAGATTTATTTTGTTTAGATATTAGTAAAAATGGGGCGTTAAGCTTACCATTATTATTCTCCAGAATACTTAATACCAAAGATAGCGAAGACCAATTAACATTCTCTCCGGATCAAAAAACGGTATACTACACCAGAAGTAGCAAAGCTAACTCGATGGAGTATAAATTATATAAAGCCGTTTTAGAAGAAGACTCACATGGTAATTGGATTAATGAAGAGCTATTAAGTATTAATAAAACAAATGTCTCGATAGAAAACCCTTTTATGAGCCCTAAAGGCGATAAGCTATACTTTTCATCAAATATGCCAGAATCTATTGGTGGTTACGACATCTATGTTTCTGATATAAATACAGATGGTTCTTTAAGTACCCCGGAGAATTTAGGAAGTACTGTTAATACCCTTTCAGATGAAAAATATCCGTCTCTTTCTATGGATTCTAAATATTTATATTTCTCTTCAAAAGGGCATGACAATATGGGTGGTTTTGACCTTTTCACAAGTAAAATTTTAAGTAATGGGTACAGAACGCCGAGAAATATGGGCAGCACTATTAATACTCGCTATGATGAAATTGCTTATTTCTTAGCTGCAAAAAACAAAGGATATGTATCTTCAAACAGGCCAAATGGAAAAGGTGGTTTCGATATTTATACGGCAACTAATGATGAGATAATTCAAACAATAAAAGGTAAAGTATTAGATTTGGAAACTAATATAAAACTTCCTAATACCTTAGTGATTTTAAAAGATGATGAAGGCCATGAAATTTCCAGGCAATTGACCAAAGCGGATGCCACTTATAACTTTAATGTTATTCCTTTTGAATCATATCGTATTACAACCCAAAAGGATGGGTTTAAAGATGGTGATTTTAAATTTACAACGACAAGAAGCTACAATACATCTTATACTAAAGATTTAGAATTACTTACTACCGAACCTGTAATTACAAAAGTTGAAGACGAGTTAAGAATTGTTTTAGAAAACATTTATTTTGATTTTAACAAATGGGGCGTCAAAGAAGAATCTTCTATTTCTTTAAACAAAGTCACTAAAGTGTTAAAGGAGCATCCTGAAATGAAATTAATTATTAATGCTCATACCGATAATAAAGGTAGAGATTCTTATAATTTAGGCCTATCTAAAAAACGTGCAGCATCTGTTGTCGCTTATTTAATAAATAATGGCATTAGCAAAAACAGATTACAATCTAAAGGCTACGGTGAAACGAAACCAAAAATTGATTGCAAAAATGATTGTACCGATAAAAATTTACAGGCTAATAGACGTGTGGAATTCGTTATTATAGAATAGATAAAATATCTCAAATACGCTTTTAATTTCGACTAAATGCCATAGTAAAAGTTTTTAAACGAGTATTTTGTCTAATCATCTAAAAGACAAGAAAACCTTTTGTGCATCATCCAATTAAGTATACTTTTAACAAAGTTTTTAGAAACACTGTGAAAATTTATCCATAATGTCTTTTATTAATTAACATCCATAAAATAAAAAACCACGCTAAATAGCGTGGTTTTTTTATACTATATATTTTAATTTTTTATGAAACTGCCTTTAGTTTCTTCAAAGTTGTTTTCGTTAATTTATCCTCAGCGTAGACTTTAGTTACATTTAACTTCTTCTCATTACTACTAGGCAACTCAAACATAGCGTCTGTTAATATTTCTTCGCAAAGCGAACGTAAACCTCTAGCTCCTAATTTATACTCAATGGCTTTGTTTACAATAAAACCTAAAGCACCATCTGTTATAGTGAAATCAATTTCATCCATAGCGAACAACTTCTTGTATTGTTTAATGATAGCATTTTTAGGCTCGGTTAAAATAGCTCTTAACGTATCTGCATCTAAAGGATCCATATATGTAAGTACTGGTAAACGTCCAATAATTTCAGGAATTAATCCGAAGTCTTTTAAATCTTTCGGAATAATATATTGCAGTAAGTGATCTTGATCTACAATCTCATCTGACATAGAAGCACTATAACCTACTGCTTGCATATTCAAGCGTTTCGAAATAATACGATCAATCCCATCAAAGGCTCCACCTGCAATAAACAAAATATTTTCCGTGTTAACTTCAATAAATTTTTGATCCGGATGTTTGCGTCCTCCTTTAGGCGGTACGTTAACAACAGTACCTTCTAAAAGTTTTAATAAAGCTTGCTGCACGCCTTCTCCAGAAACATCACGAGTAATAGATGGATTATCGCTTTTACGGGCAATTTTATCAATCTCATCAATAAAAACAATCCCTTTTTCTGCTTTTTCTAAATTATAATCTGCTGCTTGTAATAAACGCGTTAAAATACTTTCTACATCTTCACCAACATAACCTGCTTCAGTTAAAACAGTAGCATCAACAATAGCCAATGGCACATTTAACATTCTAGCCACGGTTTTTGCCATTAAAGTTTTTCCCGTACCCGTTTGCCCTACCATAATGATATTACTTTTTTGAATATCTATATCATCTTTAGAAGGAGGTTGTAATAAACGCTTATAATGATTATAAACGGCCACAGACATCACCTTTTTAGTCATGCTTTGTCCAATAATATAGTCATCAAGAAACTCCTTAATTTGTAAGGGTTTACGAAGTTTTAACTCAGCAGATAAATCACTACTATCACTTTGCTTAGATTCTTCAATTACAATACCATGCGCTTGCTCTATACATCTATCGCATATATGAGCATCTAAACCTGCTATTAATAAATTCGTTTCGGGTTTCTTCCTGCCACAAAACGAACATTCTAATTCTTCTTTTGCCATTAATCTATATCTGTTTTTGGATGTAAATCATTATAAATCCCTCAATAACAATTAACTAAAATTACGAATTTTTTATTTAACTACGAGATAAAATCTCATCAATCATACCATATTCCTTAGCTTTATCTGATTTCATCCAATAATCTCGGTCACTATCTTGATATACTTTGTCGTAATCTTGTCCTGAATGCTTACTGATAATTTTATAAAGTTCTTCTTTTAAAATCAAGATCTCTCTGGCTGTAATTTCTATATCACTAGCCTGTCCTTGTGCCCCACCTAATGGTTGATGTATCATAACTCGTGAATGTGTTAATCCACTACGTTTCCCTTTCTCTCCAGCACATAATAAAACAGCTCCCATAGAGGCTGCCATTCCAGTACAAATAGTTGCTACGTCTGGTTTTATAAACTGCATCGTATCATAAATCCCTAAACCAGCATAAACACTTCCTCCAGGAGAATTAATATAAATTTGAATATCTTTTGAAGCGTCAACACTTTCTAAAAACAACAATTGTGCTTGTATAATGTTTGCTACTTGATCATTGATAGCTGTACCCATAAAAATAATACGATCCATCATTAAACGAGAAAATACATCAAAAATAGCGATGTTCATTTGACGTTCTTCAATAATATTTGGCGTTAAACTGGATGGATACATACTACTTATAATTTTATTGTAATATGTGCTGCTAATACCTTGATCTTTTATCGCGAATTTTTCAAATTCCTTTGCGTAATCCATAGTCTCTTAATATTTAATTCGATTAATTGCCTGATTAACATGTAAATGACAAAAAAATCTATTTTAAAAATTCCTTGTTTTGAATAAAAAACGCTTAAATCCGTAGATTTAAGCGCCTAAATATAAGGAATTATTCTTTACTTATTTATCACCATAAACTTCTTTAACAAACTTTTCATAGCTTAATTCTTTAACCTTGATATTTGCTTTTTCTTTGTAAACCGCTAATAATTTTTGGCTAATTAATTGCTCTGAAATTCTACGAGCTTCATCTTGATTTGATAATACTCGCGCTGCAATATCATCCAATTCTTTATCTGAAGGATTCATTTGGCCAAATTGAGCCATTTGTCCTTTGATCATTTCTCTAGCATGATTTTTAATATCATCCATAGTTACCTGAACATCGTTATCAGTAATAAGTTTTCCTTCAATTAATTGATAGCGTAAACTTTTTTCTGATTTTTCATACTCTTCTCTTGCCTGCACCTCGTCCATTTCTTTTTCGCCAGCAGTTTGCATCCATTTTGTTAAAAATTCGGCAGGTAAATCGAACTTAGTATTTTCAACTAAATATTCGGTCACATCATTTAAAAGCTTTTGGTCTGCTTGCTGCACAAATTGCTTTTCGGCGTCTTCTTTTATCTTGGCTTTTAATTCAGTTACTGTAGTTACAGTATCTTTTCCAAAAAGCTTGTCGAACAACTCTTGATCTAAATCTGCTAACTCGCGTTCATTAATCTCTGTAATCGTAAAGTTTACTTCAATATCTAAACCATGTACCTCATCATGACTCAATTTTAAAGCATGCATTAACTCATGCTCATCATCATAAAGTCCTTTAGTTTTTAAGGCGATGACATCACCAGCTTTAGCCCCTATAAATTGTTTTTCTGTAGCTTTTCCTTTAAATTTATCTAAAGTTAAAGTGACTGTATTATCTATTTCTTTTTCTTCATTTTTATAAACTCCAGTAATTTCACTGTCTTTTACAACAACATCTTGAGAAACTAACTTTCCGTATTGTTTCTGAATACGCTCAATCTGCTCATCAATCATTTTATCGTCAGCAACAATATTATATTGCGTGATCGCTTTTTTACCTTTTAAGCTTACTTCAAATTCCGGTGCTAAACCTAATTCGAATTCAAAAGAAAATTCATCAGCATCCCAGTTAATATCATCTTGTGGTCTTGGTAAAGGTTGCCCTAATACATCCAGCTTTTCTTCTGTAAGATATTTGTTTAAAGCGTCTTGCAATAACTTATTAACCTCATCTACCAAAACAGCCTTTCCGTATTGTTTTTTAACCATTCCCATTGGCACATGCCCTTTTCTAAAACCAGGGATATTCGCTGTTTTACGATAGTCTACTAAGATTTTTTCAACTTTATCACTATAGTCTTCTTTAGCGATATCTACTTTTACAACAGCATTTAATGCATCAACGTTTTCTCTTGTAATATTCATTTCAAATTATATAAAGCCATATATCAGGCATTTAACAATAAAGTTTTCTTTTAAAAAACTAAAATTTATGTAACCAAAATTGGGATGCAAAAATATAATATTTTTACATCCCAACAAAGTTTTTAACCGCTTGATTCAAAGCTATTTTTTATCGTCTTTTAAAAGCGAATGAAGTATCGATTGCAAAAAGGAAAGTAGTATACTAAACAAAATCGCAATCCAAATGCTACTTACCGAAAAACCATCAATCAATTTATCGGCAAATAAAATAATTAGAGCATTAATTATTAATAGAAACAAGCCTAAAGTAACTATGGTTATTGGTAAAGTTAAAATAACTAAAACCGGTTTCACAAATAGATTCAATACCGATAGTACAATAGCTACAATAATAGCTGTGAGATAGCCATCTACATGTACACCTTTTAAAAAATATGCTATAACAAACACAGCTATGGCGTTTAATAGAAGTTTGGTTATGAGTTTCATCTGCTTATATTAAATTGGTTTTATTTAATAGACGTCAATTGCATAGTAAATGTTTCAGTAATCGCTAATTTTTTTATTATGCATATTTAATTAAATATACAAAAAAATTATACCACGAACTGTACAACAGTTTCAAAAAAGTCTTTCGGGTTTTCGGCATGCAACCAGTGTCCTGAATTAGAAATAGTAATAATTTCAACTTTATTAAAATGATTAGAAATCACCATTTCATCTTCTACGCCTATATATTCAGATCTATCCCCACGTAAAAACAAAGTACTCTTTTCAAACTTGGAATAGGTTGGTAACGCTTCCCCTACCTCTCCAACTTCTTCTTTTAAAACTTCCAAATTTATACGTAGCGCTAATTTGCCTTTTTCAATCCAGTATAGGTTTTTCAGTAAAAATTGACGGGTTCCTAAATCAGACACATAATCACTTAACAACTTATCTGCATCTCCTCTACTTTTAATGGCATCAAAATCTAACGCGCCTAAACCTTCCAAAATAGCATCATGGTGAATCGGATAAAATCGCGGAGAAATATCTGCTACAATTAATTTCGAAACTATTTCTGGGTATTGTGTTGCAAATAGCATAGCCGTTTTTCCACCCATAGAGTGCCCCAATAATATAATATTAGTAAGATTATGAGCATCACAATAATGCTTTAAATCTTCAGCAAGTACTTCGTAATTAAAATGATCATCCCAAAAACTACGTCCATGATTACGCTGGTCTACCAAATGAACTTGAAAATGGTGCGCGCTAAATTGGCGTCCAAGTGTTTTCCAGTTGTCACTCATTCCTAAAAAGCCATGAAGAATTACAAACGGCTGACCTTCCCCTATTATATTTGAATGTAATATCATAATCCTCCCTTAACCCCTCCAAAGGAGGGAAACTATTACATGATTACTCACTTATTTTTATCTTTTTTCTAATCTATCCTACTTAATTCCGTAAGGTTTTCGACAGAGTTTCTTTCCCTTTGGGAAAGATTAAGATAGGGCCTTTAGCTTATGCAGATACATCTGAATCACATTCTCTACACCTAAATACAAACTCTCTGCTATTAAAGCATGCCCTATAGAAACCTCTAATAAATCAGGAATATTCTTGTTAAAAAACGCAATATTGTCTAACGACAGATCGTGTCCTGCATTAATGCCCAGACCTAAACTATTTGCCAATACGGAGCTATCAACATAAGGTTTTATAGCCTCTTTATTTCCTAAACTGTATTGATGCGCAAAAGCTTCTGTATATAATTCAATTCTATCAGTTCCAGTTGCTTTAGCACCTTCAATTTGTTCTAGAACAGGATCTACAAAAATAGAAGTTCTTATCCCGTTTTGCTGAAACTCCTTAATAACATCAACTAAAAAATGGTTATGTTTTATAGTATCCCAACCCGCATTACTAGTAATAGCATCAACAGCATCTGGTACCAATGTAACCTGTGTTGGCTTTACATTTAAAACTAATTCCACAAAAGAATCTACAGGATTCCCTTCAATATTATACTCTGTATAAATCTCTGGTTTTAAATCGCGTGCATCTTGATAACGTATATGGCGTTCATCTGGCCTAGGGTGTACCGTTACTCCTTCGGCACCAAATCGTTGTACATCTTTTGCAAACTGAACCACATTTGGCACATCACCGCCTCTGGAATTCCTTAAAGTGGCGATCTTATTAATATTTACACTTAACTTTGTCATGTATGATTTTTAAAAATAGAAATCATTTAAGTTTTTTGACTTTGGCTAAAAAATAGTTCTTTTAATCTATACTTTAACTTTTTCTTACTTCGTAACCATGTTATGAAGTTCAAAAAGGTCTCCGTTTAAATTCAAAACTCCTAATTTTCGCTTCAGAGCAAAAAGTTTAAATGAGTTATGCAAAAATACAAAGTAGAACAGGCTTATATACTATTTTTTTAATTAATTTGCATACTCATAAAGCTGAACAATGAAACTTTCAGGATATATTATAAATGACATAAAACCATTAAATAGCACTAGTAAAATAAGTGAGTTGCAATTACTATTTAATCAACTAACCTATTCTCATATTCCTATTAAAGATGAGAACGGCATTTTTTTGGGAACTTTTTTTGAAACGGATGCGCATTGCTTTGAAGGCGACAAGCTTGTTAGTGAATATCTTTATTCTATTGAAGATTTTTTCGTGAGAGATAGTACACTCTGGTTAGATGTCTTGGAGGCTTTTGCTCAAAACTCCGCTAATATTATGCCTGTTTTAGATAAAAAAAACAATTATTTAGGTTATTATGAACTTAATGATATTATTAGTCTTTTTAATGAATCGCCTTTCTTTTTTGAAGCCGGAGGCGTTTTAGTCGTCGAAAAAGGAATTAATGATTACTCATTTAGTGAGATAAGCCAAATAGTAGAATCTAATAACGGTAAACTTTTAGGAGCTTTTGTTTCAAAAGTAAAAAATGACGTTGTGCAGGTCACCATTAAAATAGGTAGCACTGGGCTTAATGAAATCATTCAAACTTTCCGTAGATATAGTTATAATATTGTATCCGGACATGAAGAAGATAGCTATATTGAAAGCCTTAAAGATCGTTCGGATTATTTGAATAAATACTTAAATATGTAAATAATAAGCCTTCTATAAGTTAGTTTCATAAATGAAGCGATTATAAGGAGATGCCATAGCTTGCTATAAAAAACAATAAAAATAAACACATGAAGGTTGCTATTTTTGGACGATTCTACAATAAAACCACAACAACTTCTGTAGAAAGACTGTTTAATTACTTATTAAAAAAAGACATTGACGCCTATATTGAAACAGAGTTTTTTAATATTATACTTAATGAATCTCCTAATATAAAAGACTTTGCTTCATTTAAAACATTTGATACATTAGATAAATCTTTTGATTTCCTTGTAAGTGTCGGAGGTGACGGTACCATTTTAAGAGCAATTACTTTTGTAAAAGATATTGATATCCCTATAATTGGCATCAATACAGGTCGTTTAGGTTTTTTAGCAACTATACAAGTAGATGCTATCGAGCATGCTATTCAAAACATAATTGACGGTCATTATAAAATATCGGAGCGTAGTTTACTTTCAGTAGAAACCACTCCAGAAAACGAAAATATAACAGCACTAAATTTTGCCTTAAATGAAATAGCTGTAAGTAGAAAAAACACGACCTCCATGATTACTGTTGAAACACATTTAGATGGTGAGTATCTTACATCTTATTGGAGTGATGGCTTAATAATTTCTACTCCAACAGGCTCAACAGGTTACTCTTTAAGTTGTGGTGGCCCTGTAATTACACCTGGTACAAATAGTTTTGTTATCACACCAATTGCACCACATAATCTAAGTGCGCGTCCGCTAATAATTCCAGATTCAACAGAAATACAACTAAAGGTTGATGGACGGGAGGAAAATCATTTAGTGTCTTTAGACTCCAGAATTGCGACATTAGATAATGGTACCATAATCAAAATTAAAAAAGCAGACTTTAAAATTAAAATGATTGATCTATTAGATGAAAGTTTTTTAGATACACTCAGAAAAAAACTTCTTTGGGGAGAAGACAAACGCAATTAAACCTGCTTATGCATTGGAACTTCATTATGAAGCTTTTCAAGTATAATAAAAGCTGGTGGTTTTTTAATTTTTAGCATAGCGCGGCATGATCTGTCCCCGATAAATTGGGAAGTTAAATTAAAAAACGCAGCGCAGTGTCAGTTTTTGCAGTACCTAAAAGATGGAATAGATTTTCCTATGCATAAGTAGGTTAAACAATAATTCATAAGAAATACTGTTTTAGACTAATACAATTTAGCTCAAATTATTTATACCAATTAAATTTTTAAAACAAATTATATGCGGTGTTTTATAGTTTAATTGGTATTGAGCTAATCTTATTTATTATATTTGCAAACTTTTGAATATTTATGAGGCATTTAACCATAGTGATATTAAGCATTTTAAGCATTCATTTTAGCTACTCTCAAATTAACGAAGTAGGTTTTTTTGTGGGAGGAAGTAATTTTATTGGAGATGTAGGCGCTACCGACTATATTTCACCAAATCAATTAGCCTTTGGTGGCATTTATAAATGGAACAGAAGTAAAAGACATTCTTATAGAGCGTCAGTCATTTTTAGTGAACTAAAAGGTATGGATACAAAATCTGACGATCCAAGGCGTATTCAAAGAGGTTATGATTTTTCAAGTAATATTATGGAAATTTCATTGGGAATAGAATTAACATTTCTAGATTTTGATTTACATTCTGGACAAAAAATTGCTACACCATACCTATACACAGGTATAAGCACAGCCAAACATGACAATCATTATTTTTTAAATGGTGTGCAAACTCCCGAAAACACATCAAGTTGGGCATATGGTATTCCTATGGTACTAGGTTTTAAAGCTTCTTTTATAGACAATATTATTATAGGCATAGAAGTAGGAGCCCGTTATACATTTTCTGATGCACTTGACGGAAGTCTTCCAAATAATCAATCTAGACAACAATACAGATTAGGTAATATAAATAATAACGACTGGTATATGTTTTCAGGTTTAACCTTAACATATACATTTGGAGAAAACCCTTGTTACTGCCCAGGCAATTAAAATGAATTTAAAAGAAAGCATAGAAAACAAAAGATTACCAAAGCACATTGCTATTATAATGGATGGCAATGGACGTTGGGCAAAACAACAAGGTATGATACGTGCTTTTGGTCATGAAAATGGCACAAAATCTGTGCGAAGAACTGTTGAAGCCTCTGCAGAACTTGGCGTTGAAAACTTGACACTTTACGCTTTTTCTACTGAAAATTGGAACAGACCAAAATTAGAAGTTCAAACTCTAATGAAGCTTTTAGTGTCTTCTTTAAAAAAAGAAATAAAAACGCTTCAAGATAATAACATAAAGCTTATGGCTATTGGGAATTTGAATACGCTTCCTAAAAAAGTTTATAAAGAGCTTCATGATGTTATTGATAATACAAAGCATAATGAAAGAATGACTCTAACCCTTGCACTAAGCTATGGTTCTAGAGAAGAAATACTAAACACTGTTAAAGAAATTAGTATTAAAGTTAAAAATAATATAATTTCGCCCGAAAATATTGATGAATTAATTATAAATGAGCATCTTTACACGCATAATTTGCCAGATGTAGATTTGCTTATTAGAACGAGTGGGGAGCAGCGCATAAGCAACTTTTTGCTTTGGCAAATAGCATACGCAGAATTATATTTCACAAATGTATTGTGGCCAGATTTCACAAAACAGCATTTGTATGAAGCTATTATTGAATATCAAAAAAGAGAACGACGATTTGGGAAAACAAGTGAACAACTTAGCTAATATTTCATTTTTGGCAACACATATAAAGCACTTCACAATACTATTGCTTTTTGTAAGCAGCTTTAATATTCAAGGACAGGAATTACTATATCAAGATGGTAAAAAGTATACTTTAGGAGGCATTACTGTTTCTGGGAATAGCTCATTTAGCGAACAAACAATAGTTACTTATTCTGGTTTAAGAAAAGGAAAGGAAATAACCATTCCTGGGGAAGATATTAGTACAGCTATTAAGAAACTTTGGAACTCAAAATTATTTAGTGATATAGAAGTTTATGTTACTAAAATAGAAGATGATGTTGCTTTTTTAGAAATAAGACTATCCGATTTACCTCAACTTAACGAATTAAAAATAAATGGTGTAAAAAAATCTAAAAAAGAAAAAATAATTGAAGAGAATAAATTAAAAAAGGGAACCAAAGTAACTGAAAATCTGATAACCACAACTAAAAACTTTTTAGTTAACAAATACAAAAAAGAAGGTTATTTAAACTCTAAAATACATATTAATACTATAGATGTAAAAGATTCTATTAAAGTAGCACGTGTTAATATGGTGCTTAACATTGATAAGGGCGAAAAAGTTAAAATTAAAGACATTGTTTTTAATGGCAACGACGTTTTAAGTGATAAAAAGCTTAGAAAAAGTATGAAAAGTACTAAAAAAATAAACCGCCTAAGAATTTTTAAACGCTCAAAATTTATTGATTCAGCTTATCAGGCAGATTTATCTAATGTCATAGAAAAATACAAAGAAAACGGTTATAGAGATGCCCGTATTCTATCCGATAGCTTAATAATTAACGATGACAAAACGATCTCTCTTCAAATAAATGTAAAAGAAGGAGAATTATACACTTTTGGAGATATCACCTTTATTGGTAATACCGTTTACACTAATGAGGAGTTATCTAGAATACTTCGTATTAAGAAAGGCGATACATACAACGGTGTTTTATTACAGGAACGCATTCAAGATGACTCTTCACCTGACGCTCAGGATATAGCAAATCAATATCAAAATTTCGGTTACTTATTTTCTACTATAAGTCCGGTGGAGGTAAGTGCAGATAATAATGTTATTGACATGGAAATAAGGATAATTGAGGGAAAACCAGCTTATTTCAATAGCGTCACAATTGTAGGTAATGACAAAACAAACGACCATGTTATTTATCGAGAAATTAGAACGCGCCCAGGGCAATTATACAGAAAAGCTAATGTAGTACGTACGGTTAGAGAACTTGGTCAATTAGGGTTTTTCGATGCTCAAGAAATCTCACCAAACTTTAATAACCCAAACCCAAACGAGGGTACAATAGACATGGAATATTCTGTTAAAGAAACAGGATCCAGTCAAATCGAATTACAAGGTGGTTACGGAGGAGGTGGCTTTATAGGTACACTTGGATTATCTTTTAATAATTTTTCAATAAAAGATATCTTTAAAAAAGATGCTTATAAACCAATACCGATGGGTGATGGACAAAAATTAGCTTTACGCTTACAAGCAAGTCGTTTTTACCAAACTTATAGTTTTTCATTTTCTGAGCCATGGCTAGGTGGTAGAAGACCTGTTCAGTTTTCATCATCATTATCACATACTAAGCAATTTTTGTATAATCCGGCAACAAGAAATGCAGATAAAAGCAGAAGCTTTAACATTACTGGAATTACGTTTGGTTTAGCAAAACGTTTATCTGTTCCAGATGATTTTTTCACCTTATCGCAAGCCATCAGTTATCAACGTTATGATTTGAATAATTACAACACAGGCTTATTTACTTTTGGTGATGGCTACTCAAACAATTTATCATACACTATTGGTCTAAGTAGAAATAATACCAGTGTAGACCCTATTTTCCCGACAGCAGGATCAAGTTTTAGTGTAACCGCTAAATTATCAATTCCTTACTCCTTATTTAATGGAGTAGATTATGATGCTCTTAAAGATGAGCGAGACACTAATCTTAATATAAGAAATGATGTTAATAGTAGTACCGCAGATAGAGAAAATGCGCAAGCAAAAATTGCAGAAATAGATCAAGAACGTTATAAATGGTTGGAGTTTTATAAAGTAAGCTTTAAAGGTGATTGGTATACTCAAATCGTAAAAGATTTAGTTTTAAAACCAAGTGTAGAATTTGGTTTTTTAGGGGCTTACGATAATGCCAGAGGCGTTATTCCTTTCGAACGTTTCTTTGTTGGTGGTGATGGATTAGGAAACTACAGTTTAGACGGCAGAGAGTCTATCCAATTACGTGGCTATCCAAATCAATCATTGTCTGATCAAGATGGGGGAACTATTTATAATAAATTTTCTTTAGAACTTCGCTACCCTATAACATTAAAAGCATCTGCAAAAATTTATGCTTTAGGCTTTTTAGAAGGTGGGGCTTCATATAATAACTTTAGAGATTACAATCCATTTAGCATCAAGCGATCTGCGGGTCTAGGTATTCGTATTTTTATGCCTGCATTTGGGTTATTAGGGATTGATTTTGGTCGTCGTTTCGATGACATACCAGGTCAAGCTGGTAGTAAAAATAATTGGGAAACTCACTTTATTATTGGACAGCAGTTTTAGTATGAATTTTATTTTGGCATGATATTTTCTAATAACACTATAATGTTTTGCATGAGAATTAAAATTTTTAAGATTAAAATTCGTTAATTTTGAAAATACGATTCGAAAAAGGCAGAAACAAAAAATCATTTGTCGTTTTAGAATTTATAAGTCAATAAATTAAAATATATACAGATGAAAAATAAAGTTCTTTTTTTACTGACATTAGTTTTTATGATAAGCTTATCAATGCATGCACAACGTGGTGTAAGAGTTGCTTATATAGATACTGAATATATTTTAGAGAATGTTCCGGAATACCAGGAAGCTACTGCTCAATTAAATCAAAAAGCAGACAAATGGAAAAACGAAATTAGTGTTAAACTGGGAACTATTGAACAAAAACGAAAAGATCTAAGTAATGAAAAAGCACTTTTAACAAAAGAGCTTATTGATGAAAGAGAAGAGGATATTGCTTTTGAAGAAAAAGAAATTTTTGATTATCAACAAAAACGTTTTGGTCCTAATGGCGATTTGTTTATTCAAAAAAAACAATTAATGCAGCCTATTCAAGATCAAATTTTTGCAGCAGTTCAAGATATGGCCGCAAGCAGAAAATACGATTTCATTTTTGATAAATCGTCTGATGCAGTCATGTTGTTTTCGGCAAAACGATTTGATTTAAGTGATCAAATACTAAGAAGTATAACAAGATCATCAAAACGTAAACAAGCACAATCTAAAGCAGAACGTAAAGCAGCTGAAAAAGAGGAATTAGTTCCAGAAATTAATTACGAATTGGAAGAACGCCAAAAAGCATTAGAAGATAAAAAAGCGGAACGAGAAAGTGCAATTGAAAAAAGAAGACAAGAAATTTTAGCCGACCGTGAAGCCAAGAAAAAAGAAGCTGAAGCCAGACGTAAAAAGATACTAGAAGATCGCAAAAAAGCAAAACAAGCGAAGTTAGATGCCAGAAACAAAACAACAAAAGCAGATGATTCTAAAGAAAGTGAAACATCAAAACCTGATACAGAAACAGTAGAAGGAGAAACAAAAACTAAAGCGCAGCTTATTGAAGAGAATAGACAAAAAAAATTAAAAGAAAGAGCCGCTAGAAAAAAAGCCTTAGAAGAAAGAAAGAAAAAAATATTAGAAGATCGTCAAAAGACAAAAGACAGTATTTAAACTACAATAATTAATAATCTATAACACATTAATACTATTTACAAATGAAACAATTTAAAACTCTTTTATTAGCAACTGCATTATGCATTGGAACTATAAGTTTTACACAAGCCCAAAGCAAAGTTGCACATATAAATACTCAAGAATTAATAGCAGCAATGCCCGAAGCTAAAACAGCACAAGCTGAGCTTGAAACTCTAGGGAAAACATATCAAACCGATATGCAAGCTATGGCTACAGAGTATCAAAATACAGTAAAGCAATTTGATGCCGAAGCTAGCACAAAAACGGATGAAGAAAACCAAAAGAGATATGCTGAACTTCAAGAAAAACAACAACGTATTCAGCAATTTCAAACAGATGCAAGACAAGATTTAGCAAAAAAAGAAGCTGAATTATTTAAACCTATCCAAGAAAAAGCTTTTGCAGCAATAAACAAAGTTTCTAAAGCTCTGGGATATGAGTATGTTTTAGAAAGAACAACGTTAATTGTAGCTGACGGAAAAGATATTTTAGACGATGTTAAAAAAGAATTGGGTATATAAAAATACACTATGAACTCATTTAAACTTTTTGAATTGAAGCGAAAATTAGTCATTTTGTAACCAGTTGAAGACTTTTTTTAGTTGCATAGCATCGCTACGGAATAAAAAAAAGACAAAAAAATGGGTGCAAAAGGGCAATTTTTTAGCCAATTGCAAAAGTTTAAATGAGTTCTCTAAATAAAATTTACTTAAAAAAGCTGTCTTCTTAAAGGCAGCTTTTTTTATTAGTTATCCAAATAAACTTTCGTTAAAAAGTACTTAGTTGAACTAATACCATTTCCAATTGAATTATTTACTTTTATACTAATTATAATTCTATGAGTATACAACCTATTGGTATTTTCGATTCTGGTATTGGTGGCACTTCAATATGGAAGGAAATTCATGCGCTTTTGCCTAATGAGGACACCATCTATCTGGCCGATAGTTTTAATGCTCCCTATGGTCAAAAGGGGAAGGGAACCATTATTAATTTAAGTATTAAAAATACTGAGTATTTAATTAATAAAGGTTGTAAACTTATTGTTGTAGCTTGTAATACAGCAACCACAAATGCGATAGACTACCTTCGAAGTACTTACAACATGCCATTTATTGGGATTGAACCTGCCATAAAACCTGCAGCATTGCAGACCAAAAGCAACGCTATTGGTATTTTAGCAACAAAAGGTACTTTAAGTAGTGCATTATTTTCTAAAACATCTGATATGTTTGCCAGTAACATAAATGTTATTGAGCAAATTGGTGAAGGTATTGTAGAACTTATAGAAAGTGGTAAATTACAATCTGACGAAATGAAAAGACTTTTAGAAGTTTATCTAAAACCAATGATTGATGCCCATATAGACTATTTAGTTTTAGGGTGTACACACTACCCCTATTTAATATCTTTATTGGCTGAATTACTCCCTGATCATGTTAAAATCATCGATTCTGGTGAGGCCGTTGCGAGGCAAACAAAAGCTATCTTGAAGAAAAACAACTTATTAAATATAGAAACTTCAAATAACAAAAACTGTTTTTATACGAATGGGAATCCAAGAATTATGCAATCACTTTTAGATTCTAAATTTGTTGTTGAATATTTAGATTTTTAACTCAATTGACTCTATCCCTTGGTAAACCAGCTTGAGTATTTAATATAGTTATTAGCAATTCTATTAATTTCACCAGAAATAAGTGCTTCACTAATATTCTTTACTTTTTTTGCAGGAACACCTGCATAAATACTGCCAGCCTCTACATGAGTATTTTGGGTAACTACAGCTCCTGCTGCAATAATACTATTACTTTCTATCACACAACCGTCCATAATAATACTACCCATACCAACCAAAACATTATCTTGAATGGTACACCCATGCACAAGAGCATTATGGCCAATAGATACATTATTACCTATATTAGTTGGTGATGTTTTATAAGTACCATGTATAACCACTCCGTCTTGTACATTTACTTTATTACCCATTTTAATATAGTTAACATCACCTCTAACCACAGCACTAAACCAAATACTACATTGGCTACCCATAGTTACATCACCTACAATAGTTGCATTTTCAGCCACGAAACAATCATCTGGTATTTGTGGAGATTTTCCTTTTACTGGTAATATTACTGGCATAATAAATTCCTTTGAAAAAAGGAATCTTGTGAACGTTTCATAATGATTCCTTTTAGTTATTACTAATTTTAATACTTAAAACTTCTTTTCATGAGATTTCCGCCTTCGCGGAAATGACAAAATATTCTATTTAAAATACGACAATAAATCTGATTTTTTTGAGGCCGACACCATAACTTCCTTTCCGTTACTTAGTATTACACTGCCTCCTTTTCCTTTTACATATTTTACAACTTCATTTACATTGACTAAATATGATTTGTGTACTCGTGCAAAACTAGCATTGTTTAAAGCACCTTCAAAATACTTGAGTGTTTTACTTACCAACTTTTTTTTATTCGTATTGAGATAGATTTCAGTGTAATTGTCATCGGCTTTACAGTATAAAATATCAGACATATTTATAACCTCAAAACCATCTAACTGCGGAATGGTTATTTTACCAAGAACTCCATTCGTTTTTGGAATGAGCACCTGGTCTTGAAGCGCATCTTCTTTCGTTTTAATTTCGGTAACATAATCAACTGCCTTTATAAGTTCATCGATGGAAATAGGTTTCATTAGATAATAAGATGCATGTGCATTCAAAGCATCGATAGCATAATGATTGTAGGCCGTTACAAAAACGGTTTCGAAATTAATATCTCCTACCCTATCTAATAGGTCGAACGCATTACCGTAAGGCATTTCTACGTCTAAAAACACTAAATCCAATTCATTATTCCGAATGAGAACCAAAGCCTCTTCTACGTTAGCAGCTTCCCCTAAAACAGTTACATTAGGACAGTATTTTTTGAGATAATTCTTTAAAATATCTCTGCTTGTTTCTTCGTCTTCGACTATAATAGAATTTAGTTTCATAATGCTTTCCCGCGAAGGCGGGAATCTTTTTAATTATTATTTAATGGATGCTTCGACCCTTCGATAAACTCAGGGCAGGCTAAGCTCAGCATGACAGCACAATCATAAATTATCTTTTCGTTTTCATTTGTTCAACATTTATAAATCAAAAATCTACAATCGTTAATCGTCAATCCTTTTTTCATAAATACTTCGACAAGCTCAGCATGACAGCACAATCATAAATTATCTTTTCGTTTTTATTTATTCAACATTCGTAAATCAAAAATCTACAATCGTATATCATTAATCTTTTAAATTTTTAATAATACTATTGAATAAATTTAATTTATCCAAAATCAACAAAGCTAAATAGACAAAACCTGCTATAAAAAATAAAATGACTATTAACTGCAAATAAGTTGAAACGGTCCAACCTAGAGCCACTTTTATACGATGCATCAAACCTATTTTATTTTCTGTACCCTCTATTAATGAAAATTTAATGGTGCAAAATTCATTTTCTTCGTCATAATTTCCTAATTGTACCCCCAAACCTTGCAGTTCTTCCTCAATGCTTAATATCCTATTCTCTAAATTTATATATTCTTCTATTTTACCTCCCTTAGACTTTAATTCAATTAAGGACGTTCTAATTTTTAAAAGTGATTCCTTTTTAGCATTAAGTTGTTTGTATTCGTTCGTTTTATCTTTTTTCGTAATTTCTTTAGATTGAACTTTTCCAATTTTTGAAAGCGAATCATATAAAGACTCAAATTTCTCCGGTTGTACACCAATTAATAACTGTAGCCTTCTATATCCTTTGTTACCACTATTTTGCTCAAATTGAATAATGGCTCCTTGTCTCTTAATTTCTTTATCCAATATTTCTTTTTCTCTTTCAAATTCAGAAGATTTAGTATTTACTGTAGCAATTTTTTCATACTTCTGATCTACATCAATAACTGCCGGAGCGTTGTTTGAAACCGTATTAATTTTATACTTTTTTGAAGCATAATTGACTCTAGTACTTGTAATCTCTTGAAAAAACAAATCACTTTCTTGAATATTATTATTAGGATATTCAGTGTAGCCATATATTATTCTAAATACGAATAGAATTATGAACAATAGTATTAAATAGAAGACTCCTTTTTTCAATCTTTTTTTGAATGTTTGTTTCATTTTTAATCCTTTTTTTAATAGATCGACCCTTCCATAAACTCAGGACAAGCTGAGCTCAACATGGCAGAACATCTATAAATTATCTCTTCGTTTTTATTTATTCAAATTCATAAATCAAAAATCTACAATTATAAATCGTTAATTGTCAATCCTTTTTTAATGTTACTACAACTTTAGTTCCTGCATCTTCTTCATCCTTAAAATCATCGACAAATACATCTACTCTATCTTTATACATCTCGTTTAAAATAGAGACGCGCTTTTTAATATTACCCATCCCTTTCGAGTTTTGTTTTTGCTGGTGCTTCGTTTTTAAAGCTTTTGATTTTTGTCGTCCAATACCATCATCTATGATAGTGATTTTTATTTCGTCTGATTTAGTTTGAGCAACCTCAACCTCTAAATGTCCTTTTGATTTTTTATAACGTAACCCATGCCACACAGCATTTTCAATATATGGTTGTAACAGCATTGGAGGTATTACAAAATCCTGAACATGAATGTTTTCATCAATATTGATACTATAATCAAACTTATCTTGAAATCTGAAATGTTCTAATTTGGTGTATAATTCTAACAATTCGATTTCTTTTTCAAGAGGAATAAAATCTTCTTCACTATTCTCTAAAACGGCACGCATTAGCAATGAAAAATCGGTAAGATATTTATTGGCTGTACGTTCATCATTTGAAGCAATAAAACTATTTACAGAATTTAGCGCATTAAATATAAAATGTGGATTCATTTGACTGCGCAAACTTTTTAGTGCTAACAAGTTATTTGCTAATCGTTGCTGTTTTATATACTTAAACATTAAAAGCGCTCCAAGTAATAACAATAAAACACCGCCTATAAGCGAATAAATTATAAGTTTTTGTCGTTTAGCTTGCTCTATGGTTAGTTCATATTTACTTTCGGATAACGCTCTGTCGCTCTCTAAACTTAAAATTCTATTTTGTTTAGTTACCAAATCTTTACTAAATCTTGTAACTTGAGATATCTCCTGTTCTTTTTTACGATAGAGTTCATCTATAACACTCACATAATTTTCAAATGCAGAAAGGGATTTTGTATAGTCCCCGGTTGTTTTATAAACTTCATATAATTTTCTGGTAGCATCTTTTTGAACTACCAAATCGGCTTTATCATTAGCTTCTTCAATGCTTTCTTCTAAAAATGTAATGGCATTTCCAAAATCACGTTGTTGCGCATAGGCATTACCAATTTTATAGTTTTGTTTTTGGGGTGTTAAAGCGCTTTCGTTATCTAAAACAGAATCATTCTCAAAATCACTTATATCCTCTAGGGCCTGTTTTCTTAATTCTATTTCACTTGAATAATTATTATTGGCGCTTTGAAAATCCGCAACCTTAATTTTTTCTTCAATCGCTCGTTTTTTATTTTGTGTACTTGCAAGCTTCATAGACCTGTTAAAATACCCTTCTGCTTTTTGAGACTCTCCTTTTGCGTTATAAGCTTGCGCTATTTTTGAATTTAAATCGGTTATTTTTGGTGTTATTAAATGCTTTCGAGCAACAGCTAACCCCGCTTCATAATTATCAATTGAAAGCTGGTGAGTTTTGGTTAAAAGATAGACATCACCAATACCTTCGTATAGTTGAACTAATTGCCAATTAGATAATTCTTTTTTATTAATTTCTTTATAGGTTTCTAAACTTTCCTGATAGTTATTATTCTGTTTATACGCAGCTGCCAATTTTAATTTAACAGTATTGGTTCTTACGTTTTGATCACTAATTCTATAATTAGAAACAGCTAAATCGTATTGTTTCCAATACATATAAATATCACCTAAGACCTCATAAGTTTCGGCATGTTCTTTTACAGAATTACCTTCAACAAGAGCCTGTTCAATAAATTGAATACTGCGTTTCGCATCTTTTTTTAAATACGTTTCAGCAGAATCTATTAATGATTTAAATTGGTTGGGGTTTGATCTAGAAAACTTTTTTCGCTTATATACAACTTCATCTTTATTAGGTTCTACCTCAACCGTAATACGTTCATTACTAAGAATCGTATAATATACTGTTTCAAAATCTTTATGCTTTATAATAAGTTCGTCTCCTTTTTTTGCTTCAATTCTAAAATCACCTGCATAATTGGTAGTCGTATAAGCACCTCCATTAACTTCAATATTCACATTTGGAATAGGTTTGCGCGTATCACTTTCAATCACAGAACCTCTTACAATAAATCTCGGTTCTTGATTTACAAACTCATCATTTACTTGAGCAAACATAAATGTTGTACCAAGTATCATGCATAAAAACCATATGTATTTAACAATTACTTGCATGTGCTATTTTATAATAGATAAACTTACGCACTTTCATTGGTATAATAAAATGGCAATTTTACAAATCTGTGTTTTTTTAACACTAAAAAGATATGGTTACACATTTAAAGGCACCCTTTACTCAATCAAACTTAGGTTTTACTCATTCTGCTTTTTTTAAGAAATAAGTTGAATATAGATTTACAGTGTTAGAACTCGTTTAGACTTTTTGGATTTAAGCGAAAATTAGAAGTTTTTAGTTCTGTTGAAGTCTTTTTTGAGTTGCATAGCATAGCTACGGAAGAAGAAAAAGACAAAAAGAGGGCTGAAAACAGCAATTTTTTAGCAAATTAAAAAAGTTTAAATGAGTTCTTAATCAAAAAAAACAATAATCATATGAAAATCACAAAACACCTCATTTTTATCATCCTTTTTTCTACCATCACTTTTGCTCAAAATGGAGAAAAGAATTTTATTGATCAACCTTATATTGAAGTTACTGGACAAATTGAAACCGAAATTATCCCCAATGAGATTTATCTCAATATCGTTCTCAATGAAAATGATAAAAAAGGTAAAGTAAGTATTGAAAAGCAAGAAAATCAAATGATCTCAACCTTAAAATCGCTTTCAATTGATTTGGAGAAAAACTTTTCAATTCTTGGCTTTAATGGCTACTATCAAAGAAAGTTTTTAGCAGACGATCAAGTCACTAAAACAAAACGTTATGAGTTAATTATTAATAACGGTGAAATACTCGGAAAAGTATTTCAAGCTTTAGATAGAATAGATGTTTCAAATATCTTAATTGCTAAAACGAGTCATACAGACATTGAGAAAATTAGAAGAGAAACAAAACTAAAAGCACTAAAAGTCGCCAAAGAAAAAGCCAGCGATTATGCTTCTGCAATTAATCAGACATTAGGAAAAGCTTTATTTATTAAAGAAATACAAAAGACTATAAATAGTAATTACAGCAACGGCCTTAACACAATAAATGAAGTCGTAATTACTGCTTATGGCAGGAGGTCAAAACAGGAAAAAATTCAAGACCTAAATCTTAAAACAATTATAGTTTCTGAAACTGTATTGGCAAAATTCATCTTAAATTAAAAAACTTAAATATCATGAAAACACACTTTAAAACATTCTTATTCTCTATGGCATTAATAGCCTTTATAGCTTGCAATGCAAACAACAAAAAACAAGACTTTGTATATACTTCAATAGAAAAAAAGCACCATGACCCTAGCAAACAATTTATTAAAGTCGCTCTTTTATTAGACACTAGTAATAGTATGGATGGTCTTATAGACCAAGCAAAAGCACAACTTTGGGATATTGTAAATGAATTGTCTTATGCTAAATGTGGCACTAATAAGCCTAATTTAGAAATTGCTTTATACGAATACGGTAATGACAGATTAAACGGAAACGAAGGTTATATTAGACAAGTATTAGCCTTTAGCAACGATTTAGATGATATTTCTAAAGAGCTATTCTCTCTAACTACCAATGGTGGTGAAGAATATTGTGGACAAGTCATACAAACCTCATTAAATCAATTAAACTGGGGTAAAAACCCGGACGATTTAAAGCTTATTTTCATTGCTGGTAATGAACCATTTACACAAGGGAAAATAAATTATAAAGATGCGTCAATCAATGCAAAAGAAAAAGACATTACTATAAATACGATTTTTTGTGGTGATTACAATCAAGGTATTTCTACCTCCTGGAAGGATGGTGCTCAATTAACCAATGGTGATTATATGGCTATAAATCAAAATAAATCAACGGTGCATATTGCATCGCCTTATGATGATGCCATTTTAATTTTAAATCAGAAGTTAAACAAAACTTATGTGGTTTATGGACAAATAGGAAGGCAAAAAAAGGCCCTTCAGATGGAACAAGATTCTAATGCAGGAAATTATAGTAAAGCAAATGCAGTAAGCAGAACGGTAAGTAAAAGTTCTCATTTATATAAAAACAAAACATGGGACCTGGTTGATGCAGTTGAAGACGAAGAGGTCGTTATTGAAGATATTAAAGACGATGCCTTACCTGAAGAACTAAAAGGAAAAACTAAAGCCGAAATTAAAACGTATGTTGCTGAGAAAAGCAAAGAACGAGACGCTATCCAAAAAAAGATTCAGGAACTTAATACGAAACGTAAAGAATACATCGCGAAACAGAAAAAAGGAGTTGATAACGGCTTGGAAAATGCCATGACCAAAGCCATAAAAGAACAAGCAAAAAGAAAAAAATATAGTTGGAAATAAGAAAGATAAATTTTATAACCCTTACAAACCAAGTATCGTTGAAGCAATCTTACAAATTGGAAACTTTAAGTTTAAAATATCGCATTCACCATCGTTCTGAAATTATAGCAACAGACTAAAGTTGAATTTATGCTATAAAGTGTTCTAAATTTTATATGAGCAAGAATTAAAAACGGGTTTATCTTTTTAGAGTTAAACCCGTTTTTTTAATATAAATAAAGCATTCTTTTCGATTAAGAATTGATTTAGAATAAAATCTAATTATGAGATGTTATAAAGATTCCATGACTAATTTGCCCATATGAAATCGGTCGATCATTAATTTTAAGTTCTGGAAAACCCATGCGATTTATATTTCCAAAACAAAATTAGAACATTTATCTTTAGACTCTAAATTGCCCCTAATTTGAAAAGAGCCAATTCAATAAAATCTTTACTCCTCAAAAATTTTATTATTGGAATGTCTTTTATATATATATTAAGCCCATTACAAACTCAAGTATACAGATTGCTTCACAAAATATCGCACCATCTGGTATTAGAAAATCACCACAAAGAAAAGCATTCGGATGACAACAACCATCATGACCATATGTTTCTATCTAACTTTTCTTTTTCAGAAAAGCATCATCATAACAAAAAAGAGCATGCAGAACATCATACTCACGAGTTCCTGTCTTTTATAAGTTCAATTTTTTATATGGGTCATACCCAAAATGACACAGAAAAGCACCCTTTAGATATTAAACTAGACAAGCATATTCTCCCTAAAAAAAGAATCGACCAAGAGCAGTTCTCGTTAGTTATGCGTTCAATAATTTGGTTTTATGACTCTAGGATAACCAGTTGCGAATTGGATGTTAATATCCCACCACCCAAAACAACTTCAACATAAGGTATTTTCAATTTTTCAAGTTCATGGATATATTAAATCTGTGAACCTTGGCATCCCTATATCCATTATAATGGTATTGGGAGTATCATTTTTGCTATTCCAAAATCAAGGCTTTGGGATAGCGAATCGATTGCTTGTACCTTATAATACCAATACATCACAAAATAGGTCTTCCAGTTGGGAGATCATTAAACATTCATAAAATTTAAAAAATGAAATATATAATAATGGCATTATTAATGCTTTTTAGTTATGCTATTTACGCCCAAAATTTGAAGGGAAAAGTAGTCGATAAAAATAATCGACCCCTTGAAGATGTTGGTGTTTTCAATCAAAACACAGGAAAGCACAGTCATACGGATGCTACAGGTTCATTTACCATAACCAATACATACGTGAAGGATTCGGTTTATTTTTCTAGCCTAGGCTACAAAACAAACCTTATCAAAGTATCACAAGAAAACTTAAGCACAAGGATAACAATAGTTATGGAAGAATCGGGTATTTCGCTTAATCAAGTGGTTGTAACATCAGAACTTAATACGCTAAGCCGTATTGTGGATGTAGACGTACAGGTCAATCCTGTAAAATCATCACAGGAAACCTTACGTAAAGTCCCTGGTTTGATAATCGGACAGCATGCTGGGGGCGGTAAAGCAGAACAGATATTCCTTCGAGGCTTCGACGTTGATCATGGTACAGATGTAGCCATTAGCGTGGACGGTATACCTGTAAACATGACCAGCCATGCACACGGGCAAGGTTATGCCGATTTACATTTTGTAATTCCAGAAATTATAGAAAATGTAAATTTTGGCAAAGGGCCCTATTATGCAGAAATAGGAAACTTTAATACCGCAGGCTATGTTGATCTCCGCTTGCGAAAAACGCTGAAGAAAAGTTTGGTCTCTCTAGAAGCAGGGCAATTCAACACATCGCGATTGTTAGGAATGTTCAATTTTTTCGAATCGGAAAATAGTAATGCCTATCTAGCATCAGAACTTTATCTAACCGATGGGCCATTCGATGCTTCACAGAATTTCAACCGCATCAACATTATGGGTAAATATAATTATAATTTATTCGGAAATCAGGAATTAAATCTTACTGCTTCTCATTTTGAAAGTAAATGGGACGCATCAGGACAAATCCCCCAACGATCGGTAAACCAAGGTCTTATAGGAAGATTCGGAGCTATTGACGATACAGAAGGAGGCCAAACAAGCAGAACCAACCTCTTGGCAAACCACACCAAGGCAATCGATGAAAAGCAACTTTTAAAGACCAAGATGTTCTTATCTCTATACGATTTTGAGCTATATTCTAACTTTACTTTCTTTTTAGAAGATCCTGTAAATGGTGACCAGATACATCAAAAGGAACATCGTATTATTATAGGAGCTGAAAGTGTGTTCCAAAAGAAACATATAACTTTAGGTAATAATGTTCAATTCGAATATGAATCAGGAATTGGATTTCGGTATGATAATACTGATGATATTGAGCTATCAAGTACTTTGAACCGCCAAACAATACTTAACAGAATATCCTTAGGGGATGTGGACGAAGTAAATACTTATGGATTTTTAAATACAGAGTTTAAAACTGGGAAATGGACTTTCAACCCTGCGCTACGGTTGGATTATTTCAAGTTCGACTATATGAACAAAATCACAGAAACCTATGATAATCAAAGTGAGTCTAAAGTTGCTTTTAGCCCCAAATTAAATACCATCTTTTCGGTGAATAGAAATTGGCAGCTCTTTCTCAAATCCGGTATTGGATTCCATTCTAATGATACCAGAGTTGTCGTAGCCAACAATGGGGAGGATATACTCCCTGCTGCCTATGGGGTAGATTTGGGTACCATCGTAAAACCAACCGACAAATTGGCCTTGAACGCTACGCTTTGGGGTTTGTTCCTAGAACAAGAATTTGTCTATGTAGGCGATGCTGGAATTGTTGAACCCAGCGGAAAGACACGCCGTTTGGGTGTAGAATTTGGCACACGCTATCAGGCCACAGATTGGTTGTACTTGTATGGGGATATAAACTATACCTATGGAAGAAGCACAGAAGAAGCTGACGGGGAAGATTTTATTCCCCTCGCTCCAGACCTGACTTCATCTGGGGGCATCTTATTGAAAGGTCTTGGCCATTTTTCAAGTGCATTGACTTATCGTTTTGTAGACGATAGACCAGCAAACAAAAATGATTCGATAACAGCTGAAGGCTATTTTGTTACCGATTTTAATCTTGATTACAAATGGAAAAACTGGACGTATGGCATTATTGTAGAGAATCTTCTTGACACAAAGTGGAACGAAACTCAATTTGCTACGGAAAGCCGTTTGTTTAATGAAGCTTCCTCAATCGAGGAAATACATTTTACGCCAGGCACCCCTTTTTACATTAGAGGAAAAGTATCCGTGTCCTTTTAAAATCAAGACATTTTTTCAAAGGGAGTTGTAAAATACTCCCTTTTTAGTTGATATTTTTTCTTCTATATAAAACCAATTGTAAATAATACCACTTTGAGTATAACTTCATTACTGAAGATCTTATTTTAAGTAGATACAATATTTTCCGTTACATCGTACTTCTCCACCTAGCAATGGCTACTATTAAAAAAGGAGGCGTGTTAATTAACCGCAGGACATCTACACTCGTAACGTTTTCGTTTACAATTAAAATTATATCCTAGTGTAAATTGATGAAAACCTCCATTAGTAAATACCACCGCATTTGTTTGATACGTATAAGTATATGCAAACATAAACTGGTTATAATTAACACCTAAAATGGGTGTGATTTGTTGTAATTTTTGGCTGCTAACAGCATTAGAACTCGTTAAGAATTCAGCACCATCTAAACTTGTTCTGTATGACAAACCTCCCCAGATTTTGCCAAAATCCATTTCCCTATAAGCTTTCGCATTAATATCAATCGAGGACTCTTTTGTTCCGTCTTTATGCTGAAACATTAATGAAGGTTCGTAACTCCATTTACTTCCATATTTACTATAAACATATCCTGCAGAAAGTAAATAACGTCTTAAATTACTTGTTATCTCAATATCATTATTAACTCCGGCATTTTTCAATAGATTCTTCACCGTACCATGTGCATAAAAATCCAGATAATGATAAGAAAACCCAAAATCCATATTAAAGTTACCTTCGTTTTGTACAGTCCCATCAATTATAGGGTCTGGACCATCAAACAAAAAAGAGGTTTCATCTAATTTATATTGAATAACCCCTGCACTTAAACCAAAGGACAACATGTTTAAATCAACTTCGCTTCTGGAAAACATTAAATGGTGTGCATAAGTAACGTAGGCTCCCGTTTGTGAATGATACCCATTCTTATCAGTATATAATATACCTCCTATAGCAGACTGCGAATCACCTATTCTACCGTTTAAACTTAATGTTAAAAGTTTTGGTGCATCTTCCTGTCCAAACCATTGTTGTCTTCCAGTTAATCTAATCTTAGAACAGTTAGCTACACCCGCCATAGACGGATGAATTAAATAATAATTATCCGTGAGGTAATCAGTATATATTGGCAACCCTTCTTGAGAAGTTGCAATATGAGTAAAAAACACCCCTATGACTAGCACTAAAACATTTTTCAATTTCATAAATTTCATCCCAAGTAGGCTTTTGGTTAAATGTTAATATTTTGATTATTAAAGTTTTAAATATAAAAAAGATAAAGTCAAAATTTCACCTTTTGTCCCAAACTTTAAGTCACAGAACTCAAATATATAGATAACTACGTTTTCTTTTAGTATTTTTGTAAAAAATTAGCTAAAATGAATACTTTCAAGGTTTCCGTGCAAGAAACGTCCAATAATGCCATCATTAAATTTGAATTAAATCAATTTATAACAAAGCATCAAAGCTTTGAATTTAATAATATAGATGAAGCAAAAGCATCACCTTTAGCACAACAATTATTTTATTTACCATTTGTAAAAAAAGTTTACATTTCCGGAAATTTTGTTGCTGTAGAGCGCTATGATATAGTTGAATGGAACGATGTTCAAGATGAAGTTGCCAAACAAATTGAAGCTTATTTAAATGACGGAGGGGTAGTCATTGAGGATTCAGCTGTTACAAAAAAAGTTCCTGTAACGGTCTATGCTGAGAGTACACCAAACCCAGCAGCCATGAAGTTTGTTACTAATAAAAAAATAGTAACAACGCTTTTTGAATTCACATCCATTGATGAGGCTAAATTATCACCATTGGCAACAGAATTATTTCATTTTCCTTTTGTAAAAAATGTCTTTATAGATGAAAATTATGTGTCGATTACTAAATACGACATGGCTGAATGGCAAGATATCACCATACAAATTCGTGAGTTTATAAAAAGCTATATTGAAAATGGAAAAGAAGTAGTATTGCCTAATGCTGCTGAAACTTTACAAAAATCGACAACACAACTGGATAGTCACTTCGAAACGTTAGATGATACATCCAAAGAAATAATAAATATTCTTGAAGAGTATGTAAAACCGGCTGTAGCTAGCGATGGTGGTAATATTCAATTTATATCTTATGATAAAAACACAAAAAACGTAAGTGTGATGCTACAAGGCGCATGTAGTGGATGTCCATCATCTACTTATACTTTAAAAAGTGGTATCGAAAACATGTTAAAAGAAATGCTTCCGGGTAAAGTTAAAATGGTAGAGGCTATTAATGGTTAATTTATAAACATTGTGACTTTTTTACTTTTTGTGTATCTAAACAAGTGTAAACAAAAGTGAAAATTCAATAATTTATAATTTAAAAAACATTATGTCAGTATTAAAAGTAATTGAAGTTTTATCAAACTCAGATAAAAGTTGGGAAGATGCCACAAAAAAAGCAGTAAAACATGCTTCTAAAAGTGTAAAAAATATTCGTTCTGTATATGTTCAAGACCAAAGTGCCAGCGTAAAAGATGGTGAGGTTACCGAATATAGAGTGAATCTTAAAATCACTTTTGAAGTCAATTAAGTTTGCATTTAATTTAAAAAACATAAGCGTTCCTTTTGAACGCTTTTTTTATGCCTAAATTTCGCTAACTTTGGTGAATGAAGCATTTACAACCTCTCCTATTCATTATTTTAATAATAAGCTGCAAAGGTCAGAACACAAAATCTATGGAACATAAATATACCAACGACCTGATACATGAAACAAGCCCATACCTATTACAACATGCTCACAACCCCGTAAACTGGAATGCCTGGAATAAAAACACACTAGCTAAAGCTAAGGCAGAAAATAAATTATTATTAATTAGTGTTGGTTATGCCGCTTGCCATTGGTGCCATGTTATGGAACATGAAAGTTTTGAAGATAGTTTGGTCGCTCAAATAATGAATAAAAATTTTATTAATGTGAAAGTTGATAGAGAAGAACGCCCAGATGTAGATCAGGTATATATGAATGCCGTTCAGCTTATGACAGGAAGAGGCGGTTGGCCTTTAAATGCTATCGCATTACCAGATGGAAGACCTATTTGGGGAGAAACCTACGTCCCTAAAAAACAATGGATGAGTGCCTTGGAACAAATCTCAAAATTATATGTTGAGAAACCTGAAAAGCTTTATGAATATGCCGATAAACTAGAGCAAGGGTTAAAGACTTTAGACATTGTCACTTTAAATACAGACGAACCCGTTTTTAAGACTGATTATATATCTAGTGCTATTAAAACATGGTCTGCGCAGTTTGATAATAACCAAGGCGGTATGAATAGGGCTCCTAAATTTATGATGCCTAATAACTATCATTTTTTATTAAGATATGCTTATCAAATAGATGATAAAAAATTACAAGACTATGTTAATTTAACACTCAAAAGGATGGCTTATGGTGGTATTTTTGATCAAATAGGTGGTGGTTTTTCAAGATACTCAGTGGACGCAAAATGGCATGTGCCTCATTTTGAAAAAATGCTTTACGACAATGGGCAATTAGTAAGCTTGTATTCGGACGCTTATCTCATTACTAAAAATGAGTTGTATAAAGATATTGTCACAGAGACTTTAGATTATATAAAAAGAGAGATGACCACCGAAAATGGTGCATTTTACTCATCACTTGATGCAGATAGTAATACTCCAGAAGGCGAATTGGAAGAAGGCGCTTTTTATGTTTGGCAAAAAGATAGCTTAAAGACTATTTTACAAAACGATTATGAATTGTTTTCAGATTATTACAATGTTAATAGCTATGGCCTTTGGGAGCATGATAACTATGTCTTAATTAGAAGGGACGATGATGAAAAAATAATCAAAAAATACGATTTAACAAAAGACCTCTTAGCTGAAAAGAAAGAGCATTGGAAACAAACTTTAACAGCTATTCGTAATAAGCGTTCTAAACCACGTTTAGATGATAAAACACTCACCTCTTGGAATGCTTTAATGCTTAAAGGGTATATTGATGCTTATCGCGTTTTTGGTGATCCTTCTTATTTAGCATCTGCCGAAAAAAATGCTAATTTTATAATTAACAATCAATTGCGAGAAGATGGTGGTTTAGATCATAACTACAAAAACGGAAAAAGCAATATTAATGGCTATTTAGAAGATTATGCAGCAACCATTGATGCCTTTTTAACACTTTATGAAAACACATTAAATGAAACATGGTTAACTACTGCCAGAGATTTAGCTAATTATACTTTCGACCATTTCTTTGATGAGGGAAGTAAAATGTTTTATTTCACATCGGATGAAGATGAATCTTTAGTCTCAAGAAGTATTGAATATAGAGATAATGTCATTCCTGCAAGTAATTCTATTATGGCAAAAAACCTGTTCAGACTATCTCATTATTTTGATAATACGCATTATAGTAAAACTGCTATAAGCATGTTAAATAATGTAAAACCGGAAATGCAAGAATACCCATCGGGCTATTCTAACTGGTTTGATTTAATGCTAAACTATGCGAACCCTTACTATGAAGTTGCCATCGTAGGAAAAGATGCAAAAAATAAAATTGCTGAGTTAAACAAAACGTATATTCCTAATAAACTTATTGCTGGCAGTACTTCAGATAATAGTTTACCTTTATTAGAAAATAGATACAACCCAGATAATACGCTTATTTATGTTTGTGTAAACAAAGCCTGTAAACTTCCAGTATCTGAAGTTGATAAGGCCATAACACTATTAAAAGAATGACTTTTTTAACCATCTTATTAATTTCGGTAGTTGCTTTTGAACATATATATTTTCTTATTTTAGAAATGTTTTTGTGGACGAAGCCAAAAGGTATAAAAACCTTTGGGTTAAAATCTAAGGAATTTGCCGAAGAAACCAAAGTTCTAGCAGCAAACCAGGGACTATATAATGGTTTTTTGGCTGCAGGGCTAATTTTTTCTATCATACAAAAAAATATAATATTTGCTGTTTTTTTTCTTATTTGTGTGACTATTGCAGGCATCTATGGGTCTTACTCTACAAAGAAAATAAAACTATTTTATGTACAAGCCGTTCCCGCTATTTTGGCTTTGTTAAGTTGTTTCTTTTAAAAAGATAAAACCTTTTAATCTAAAAAACGAATTCAATGGATTTAGAAAAATGGACTGATTTAGGATTGACATTTATTAAAGACTATGGCATAAAAGTTCTTGGTGCCATTATTATATGGATCATTGGTTCCTGGCTCATAAAAAAAGCCAATAGAATGATTGCCAAAGTGATGACTAAAGCTAATTATGATGCTAGCTTACAAAAGTTCTTACTTAATTTAATCAGTTGGGTTTTTAAAATACTATTGTTTTTAGCTATTTTATCGCAATTGGGTGTAGAAACAACCTCTTTTGCAGCTATTTTAGCAGCTGCAGGTTTAGCTGTTGGCTTAGCACTACAAGGTTCCTTAGGAAATTTTGCTGGTGGTGTTTTAATTATGATTTTTAAGCCCATCAAAATTGGCGATTTAATTGAAGCACAAGGAGAGTTAGGGGTTGTAAAAGAAATTGAAATTTTTACTACCAAAATTTTAACGCCTACTAATAAAGAAGTTATTATTCCTAATGGTGCATTATCTAACGGAAACATTACCAATTATTCTACTGAAGGGAAGTTACGTGTAGATCTAACGATTGGCGTAAGCTATGATGCCGATATAAAACAAACTAAGGATGTGTTAATGACTGCTTTAGCATCCAACCCACAAGTACTTCAAAATCCTGAACCTACAGTTAATGTCTCTGAGTTGGCAGATAGTTCTGTTAATTTTGCAGTACGTCCATGGTCTACTGTTGAAAATTATTGGGATGTGTATTTTGGAACGCTTGAAAAATGTAAAGAAGCACTTGACGCGGCTGGTATAGAAATTCCATACCCACATCAGGTTGAAATTCATAAAAACGCTTAAACAGACTTAGGTTTAGGTTTTAAAGCCACAAAATCTTTTAAATAATAAGGTTCAAAATAAGCGACATCTTCTAGGTCGCTTATTTTATATTTATTATAAGCCAAATGGCTCATTTCATTTGCTGAAGGTAATTTATCATCAATAAAAACAGCATTTGGGTGCTTGATTAATGTTTTTGCTTTTTCAACACCATTTCCTATAAAGTAAACGTTTCCTTTTTCTAAATAATCTTCAAAGGAATTTTCATCCAAAATTTGCGCTTCAGTAGCTCTTATTTGATTATAATCAGTGTTGAAAACAGCAGAATACACTTCCATTCTTCTTGCATCTAACATGGGGATAATAACCCCATTATTACAAGTAACCTGATGTGCTAAAGCTTCTAAAGTAGAAACAGAAATTAAAGGCTTATCTAAAGCAAAACAAAGCCCTTTAGCTGCCGAAACTCCAATTCGTAAACCCGTATAAGATCCAGGACCTTTGCTCACAGCAATGGCTTCTATATTGCCTGATGCTACTTTAGCTTCTTTTAAAAGGTCATCAATATAAACATGAAGTCTTTCGGCATGCGAATAGTTTTTATCGTAATCTTCTTTTAGAACGACTGTTTCTCCATCTTTTGAAAGTGATACGGAGCAATTAGTTGTTGCTGTTTCTATGTTTAAAATGTATATACTCATTTTGCTTTTTAGGTCAAAAATTACTTGAAACTTCTGAAAAAGTTCACTTGGATGTCATTGTAAAGGAGAAACGATTAGCCTGCACTGAGCGCCAAAGTGTGGCAATCTGTTTGCTTATAAGCCTATAACTTAGTTATAATAAATAAACAGATTCTCACGTCGCACTTGTGTGCTCCTCAGAATGACAGAAAAATTAACCTTTTTAGACCTCTTTTTTTCAATTAATCAGTTAAAGATTTTCCCATGTAAAAGTCTAAAACTTTTGTCTTAAAAACAAAATTATACTTCGCATTTAAAAAAGAGGATTGTGCATTAACCAATCTATTTCTTACTTGTTCTAACTCAAAAGAAGTACTTACTCCTAAATCGTACTTTTCTTGTGCGTTTTTAAATGCTTCTTCTTGAGCTATCACAGATGTTTTTGAAGCTTCATATTGTTTTAAAGATGCTTTAGCATCAGCGTAGGCTTGTTCTATATTCGTCGTTAAAGTTTGCTTTTCTAGATCTAAAGCTAAATTTGATTTTTCTTTGTTAATTTTAGACCTTTTAACGTTTGCGTCATTTCTAAAACCAGAAAAAATAGGAATACTCAAATTGAGTCCAAAGTTATATCCCAAATTATTTTCTAATTGTTTACCGAAACCATTAGACCTAAGCTCTATTAACGTTCCAGTATTCTGGTCAAAAATAGGGATCACATCATCCTGCCCTTGAATGTGCTGGTAAGAAGTTCCTAATCCAGCTCCAAAAGTTAACGTAGGATAATACGAACTTTTAGCAATAGCCACATTAAATTCAGCATTTTTAACATTTAGCTCAGCATTTTTTATTTCCGGTCTGTTGGTTAATGCGTAAGATAAAATTTCATTCGTACTATTATAAATTAAAACCGTATCAGTTAAATCTATAAGAATACTTTCCACATCAAAGCCCTCTTTAGAGACTTGAATTATTTGAGACAGATTCAGCAAAGATAAAATCACACTGTTTTGAGCATTTACCAAACGCTCACCATCAGCTGCTAATTGAGATTGAGATTCTAATAAATCTGCTTTAGCTCTTACTCCTGCATCAACAAAACCTTGCACTTGATTTAAACTTTTTTGGCTAATTTCAACCTGTTCTTCAGCCAATTTTAAAGTCTCTTTATTGAGTAAAATATTAAGATAGGCATTAACAACATTTAGTGAAATATTATCCTTTAAAATATCCAACTGAAGCTGACTACTTTTTAAACCTAATTTAGCCTGCTTATAAAAATTTATATTTTGAAAGCCATTAAAAATGGTTATTCCTGAATTTAGTCCAAAACTATTTCCTCTTGTATCTCTTGATATTCTACTACCATCGTTACCAATAAATGATCCAAAATTAAAATTTTGTGAGGCAGATGCGCTAACGGTTGGCAAAAAGTTAGCCTTAGCAGTAATGATATTCTCTTCGGCTATTGATGCATCTAATTCTGTTTGCTTTACCGTAATATTATTCTCTAATGCATGATTAACACATTCCTGGAGTGTCCATTTTTTCTCTTGTGCAGATAGTGTTAGGCTTATTAATAAAAATGCTGATGCAAAAAAATATTGTTTCATTATAGGTGATTTATACTTAATCATTAATCTTCGTCTTCGTTATCATCATCTTCATTATCTTTTGATGCTTTATTCCATACTTTAACTTGATCACCTTCTTTTACACCTTCGGTAATTTCAACATTAATACCATCAGAAAGTCCTAGTTTAACATTTTCTTTTTTAAACTTATTATCACCATTTAATATTTCGACAAAAGGCTTTTCTGTAATCCTGTTATATTGAAGTAACGCTTCTCTAATAGCTAAAACACTATCCTTACTTTCAATATCTATTTCTGCATTGGCACTATAACCAGCCCTTACATTTGTAGTGGAATCTACCGTAACATTTGCTTTAATTGTAAATTGAACGGCTCCATTTTCTTCTTTCCCTTTTGGAGCTACAAAAGTTAACTTTGCAGGAAACTCTTTATCATTAATGGCCCCTAGTATAACTTTTATCTCTTTGCCTTCTTCTAATTTCCCTACTTCTGCTTCATCAACTTTGCCTTCAAAAATCATAAGACTCATATCTGCAATCGTTGCAATGGTTGTTCCTGCATTAAAATTATTACTTTGTATAACCTGATCGCCTTCTCGAACAGGAATCTCTAAAATAGTTCCTGCTATTTGAGCTATAATATTGGTATTTGCCGAGTTACCTCCTGAAATAGATCCCCTCTTAATAATTTGGTAATCGTTTTGAGCTTGCACCAATGATTCTTTTGCCTGATTGTATGACAGTTCACTGTTTTCAAAATCCTGGATAGAAATAACACCTTTGTCAAATAAGGTCTTATTTCTATTATATAACACTTTGGCATTATCGAAAGATAATCTTGCAGATGCTATCCTACTTTTTGCACTTACTAAACTTTGTTCATTGGGCACGACTCTAATCTTAGCGATTAAATCTCCTTTTTTCACAATGTCTCCTTCTTCTACAAGGATTTTATCTACTATTCCCGAAATTTGTGGTTTTAATTCAATCTCTTCTTCAGGATTCAATTTACCCGTTGCTACCGCCTTTGTATTTATGGAAGTATAAAAAGGCGTTTCTACTTTATAGTCCACAACATCCTTTGAGTTTGCATCTTTAAAGTATTTTAATACCCATACTAATAGTATGATGGCTACTATTATTAAAATGATTTTTACTGTCTTGTTCATTGTTTTTTGATTGTTTATTCTTCTCTTAACGCTTCTATTGGTTTTATACTTGTGGCTTTAAATGCCGGAATTAACCCGATTAAAGTCCCTAAAATCACTAATATTAATAATGCTATAAATACAACGGCTATAGATACTGATGCATTCACTATGGCAGCATCATCTCCTTGGCCAAAAGCTGTATCCAGGCCTATTAAAATCCATCCTCCTGTTATGATTCCAAAGATCCCGGCAACTAATGTCAAGAAAACAGCTTCAACAACTATTTGCCTTTTGATTTCAAAAGGGGTAGCACCTAAAGCACGACGCACGCCTATTTCTTTGGTACGCTCTTTCACGGTAATAAGTAAAATATTACCTATAGCAAAAACACCTGCTATTAATGTAGCAATACCAACAAACCAGGTTAAAAATTGCATCCCAACTAAAAACCCTGTTACCTTAGCAAACTCTTTACCCAAATTAAAACTACCTAAAGCGCGATTATCTTTTGGATGAATTCTATTTAAATTTTTAAGCAACAATTTAGTATCGGCTTCTATCTGCTTAATGTCATATTCTGGTTTTCCAGTTATCATCATCCAACCTATCTCATCACCTCTATTGTATATTTGTTGAAACGTTGTAAATGGAATATGCATATCTGTCGATGGTCCCATATTTACATCGCCATTTTTAAATATGCCAATAACTTTAAAATTCATCTCATTAATCTGTACATACTCTCCAATAGCATCTTCATCTTTTTCAAATAATTGCTTATAGGTTTCTTCCGACAACAGCACTACTTTTTTATTAAAGTCAATATCATTTTGATTAATAAACCTTCCATGAATTAATTTCTTTTTTTGTACTTGGTCTAACAAAGGGTAATCACCTGCCATTTGAAAACTCCCCGAAAGAAATTTTCTAATTACTGTTGCCTGGTTCTGGCTTCTTGGAACAACAAACTCTATCCCTTCAATATTTTCTTCTATCTTTTTTGCGTCTGTTAATGATAGCCTAACCTGTCTGCCTTCTTGGAATCCTTTAAACGGCTTACTGGTGCTTTCTCCCCAAACAAAAACACTATTGGTTGCAAAATCACCAAACAAACGATTAAATGAATTTTCTAATCCTCTGGCTGAACCTAATAACCCAATTAATAATAAAATCCCCCACCAAACACCTACCATCGTTAAAATAGACCTTAGTTTGTTTTTACTAAAGCTGTCATAAACTTCTTGCCAGGTATCTCTATCGAATAAAAACTTAAACATATTAATCGTTTCTTAGTGCTACAATAGGTTTTATTTTTGACGCTTTTTTTGCTGGTAAATATCCTGCTATAGCTCCTGCAAGTATTAAAGTGATCGTAGCCCCAATGACCAAACTATTGCTAACACCAGGATCTTTTATAAAATATTCTTTTAGGCTAGGACCAACCAACTCCAACACACCGACTCCAATTAATAGCCCAACATATCCTGCAATGGCTGTAATTAATATAGATTCAATTAAAATTATTGATACAATAGATCTGGGAGACGCTCCCAGTGCCTTACGAATCCCTATTTCTTTGGTACGCTCTTTTACAATAAAAATCATGATATTACTAATGCCTACAATTCCGGCCATAAGTGTTCCAAAACCAATAACCAAAATAATAACACTTAGCCCAAAAGTCATTTGCCCAACAGCTTTAGTCCCTTCTGCCATATTACGAACTCTTATAGCACGTTGATCGCTCCTAGCCACAGAAAAACGATCCTTCATTTTTCTAGTAATCAAGTTTCCAAAAGACAAGGCTTCATCATAATTCATTTCTGGGTTATAGGTTAAGTTTATTTGGTCTATATAATCATTATTACCATAAATATGTTGCGCTGTAGAAATTGGCATATAAATTAAACGTTCCTCATTGTCACCGCCATCATCTGTAAAAACACCAACAACCTTATATTGAATACCACTAAGGTTTATATATTTACCTAAGGCTGTTGTTTTTACAAACAAATCCTCATCTACCAGCCTCCCTATAACAACAACTTTTGTTCTATTTTGTATGTCATTTTGATTAATATATCTCCCCTCTTTTATTATTGTTTTTTCTAAAAACTGATGATCTGGATGGACTGCTCTTAAATTGTAGTTTCCTTGTTCATTTCGAAATGATGCTTGGGCATTTCTGTAAAGACGGGCAGTAATAAACTCTACTTTATTTCCGAACTCCTCTTTTATATAATCGAAATCTTCATTTTTAAACCTAATCCACCTACCGGCCTGTAATCCTTTATGGGCTTTTGTTGTCTTTCCTGAATTTATAAAAATTGAATTTGTAGCATCATCTACAAACGCTTCTGCAAAAGTGTTTTGCAAACCATTAGCTACTCCAAAAAGGATCGTGAATAATAGTATTGCAAAAGCCACTGTAAAACCAGACAATAAACTTCTGGTTCTATTCTTATTAATGCTTTGAAATATTTCCCGCCAAAGGTCTAAATCAAACATACTGTTCTGCCCTTACTTGTTCTACTTTTTTGTCTTCCATAATAACACCATCACGCAAACGAACAATACGCTTACACATATTAGCGATGTCTTCCTCATGTGTTACCATTAAAATGGTTTTACCTTCATCATTTAATTGCTGAATGAATTCCATAATCTCATAAGACGTTTTAGTATCTAATGCTCCTGTTGGCTCATCTGCTAATAATAATTTAGGGTTTGCTGCCAAAGCACGAGCTATAGCAACACGTTGATTCTGACCTCCTGAAAGTTCTTTTGGTAAATGATTTGCCCAATCTGCTAACCCAACTTTTTCTAAATGAAACAATGCCTTTTCCTGACGATTTTTACGTTTCATTCCCTGATAGTATAGGGGCAGTGCCACATTTTCTAGAGCATTCTTATAATTGATAAGATTGAAAGACTGAAAAATAAACCCCAAAAACTTGTTTCTATAAACAGCTGCTTTCTTTTCGGTAAGATCTTTTATGGGCAATCCATCTAATATATAATCTCCAGAATCTGCTTCATCTAACATACCAATAATATTAAGTAGTGTAGATTTACCTGAACCCGAAGATCCCATAATTGCCACCATTTCGCCTTCTACAACTTCAAGGTCTATACCCTTTAAAACATGTAAACTAGAATCACCTATTGGATAGGATTTATGGAGTTGATTTATTTTTAACATTTCTTGACTGTTAGAGTGTTAGTCATTAAGCTTTACAATAAGACTATTAAGACAAAGAAATGTTACAAAAATTGTTCCGAAAAATTTTTATTGTTTTTTTAACGTATTGTATTTCTTATAAATAAAGTATGCAATACCTCCAACAAGAATGTACGGAATAGCCATTAAGTATACAATACCATCATTAATGCCTTCAGCTGCTGTTTGTCCTTCTTCACTTTCTAAAACAGCGCGACACATAGCGCATTGGGCGTTTGTCTCTAGAAGAAAGAGGAAAGAAAAGAGAAAAAAGAGGGTTTTATTTTTCATTTTATAAATTTAGAGATCCCGCTCATAGCAGGATTAATTCAACCAGCTACTTTAAGTTCGCAGTGCCTGCTTCTTAAAGTAGGGTTTCATTAATAATACGGTGAAATCATGATATAAACTATCACGCCTGTTATGGCTACATATAGCCATAATGGAAATGTTATTCTTGCTATTTTTTTATGTTTCTCAATATTATTTGTGATGGCCCTAACATAAGTAATTAACACAAATGGAATCACGATAATTGACAATAAAATATGTGTTAGTAATATAAAATAGTAGACATATTTAATGGCACCTTCACCTTCAAATTTAGTTGAATCGCTGGTCATATGGTAGGCTACATACATCACTAAGAACGATACAGAAAGCATGATGGCTAGCTTCATTAATTTTTCATGTGTTGCTCTATTTCCTTTTTTAATTTGAAGTACAGCTAATACTAAAACTAATGCTGTCAATCCATTTATCGATGCATAAATAGGAGGTAGAAATGTCAATGGTTCTACATTTGGGATTTTCACTCCAAATAAAATGGCTACGACAATTGGTATTAATACGGATAATACTATTATTAATTTATTATATTTTTTTTCGTCTAAAATTTCTTTTTCTTTACTCATCATATCATAATTATGTGATTCTGAAACATGCTTCGAGTTGTTTTAATTTACTTCAACTTTAGTTTATCTTGAACGTAGCTGAAAGGCTCGTTACAAGCCATTTTAAATAACACTATTATCTAAACAAAAGAAACTGCTATGTCATTCAGAAGGAGGCACGACTGAAGAATCTAAGTAACATGAACAGAAAGATTCTTCGCTGCGCTCTGAATGACATTAATTATTCATTAAGCAACTTTCTAATATCTTCTTTTAATGCACTAATTTCTTCTTTTACACCTTCTTCATCAACTTGTTCAACTTCTGAAACAATGCCTCTGTAATAAATGATTGGGTTACCAAAATTGTCTTTTCTTGATCGTATGTATCCATTTTTATCAATTAAAGCAAAGTTACCAGAGTGCTCGAAACCGCCTGCTGCATCTTCTTCTTCGGCAGAATATAGATTAAACCCTTCGTTTGATAGTTTGTAAATAGTTTCTTTATTTCCGGTCATTAAATGCCAATTAGGATTTGTTACCCCATATTTATTAGCATAGGATTTAAGAATTTCTGGGGTATCATAATCTGGATTTATTGTGAATGATGCTACTCCAAAATCATTAAAATCTTTAAAGGTATTTTGAATTTGAATCAGATTCGCATTCATTCTTGGACAAATGGTTGGACATGTTGTAAAAAAGAATTCTACCACGTAAACCTTACCTTCATAATCTTTATTAGTTATTGTTTTCCCTTCTTGGTTTGTAAAAGAAAAAGCGGGTACTTTTTTAGGGTCGCCGTTTATTTCAATAAAAGCTAAATCTGATGCAGTTGACTTCTTATCATTGGCAAAATCACTTCTGCTCTCGTTTCTAATAATATCTTTATTAGAAATTCTGTCTATAATTTTTGGAATAAAAATAATACCAAAAACCAGAATGATAAATGCGATTCCTATATATGAATAATTCGTTTTTTTCATTTAATTAATATTTGTTTCAGCTTTTAAATCGCTTGCTCTTCTTGTATCAGAATTAAACTCTCCTTTTCTTTTTTGTCTATATTCTGTAAACAAAATGCGCATATCTTCACTCATCTTATTTTTTATTTCTGCTACTTCAATACAATCATAAGAATCTAAACCATAAACGGATTTATTCTTTTCAAGTTCATTATCTGTTCTATCATCAAGTCGCCCCCTTTGGTTTAAATCTTTATCAATAATAAACACATGATCTGTATCTAAATTTTCAGAAAGATTCGTTTTACTTTTTAAAGTAAGGAATGCCTTTTGAATATCTCTAGGTTCTCCAAAAATAAAATGCCAAAATCTTAAATCTTCATACGAACTGATCTCCATCTTAAGTTTTTTAACAGCTTCTTCTGTGCCTGTAGGCATCACTATAACTATTTGAAACCGTTTAAACCCTTTAAACTTATCATAAACTAATTCTTTTAAATTAGATGCTGCTGTTGCTTTATCCAATGGATTATCCCCGAAAAAGCCTAATACAGTAATATGATCTTTTAAAAGGACTTGTTCCTTTGAATCTGAAGAGAATTGTTGTAAATCTAAAACCGATTCGTTAACAATATCCAACGGTGTGTAATTATGGGTAGCAGGATATAAAAACAACAAAAACGTTACAGGAAGAAAAAACAAAATTCCTAAAACCACGTACCGACTTACTTTTTTGTAATCCATCAAATAACAGTATTTATAGCATTCCTCATTTCAAATAACCTCAAGAAAATGAGAAGTGGTATTATAAAAATATACGTTTGCAAAAATAAAAAAAGACGGTTTAAAAACCGTCTTTATATTTCTATTTAACTAAACAAATTTAGTTAAAAATCTCTTTTTATATATCCACCTTTATATACATCGAATACATAACCGCCTTCTTGCAATAAAATAAATATTAAATATAGAATTAAGAAGATCGCAGTCCAAACTACCATACGTCTTAAAGATTTTAATTCGTCACGCATATGCATAAAATCCCAGGTTATATAATATGCTTTTACAATGGTTAAAATAATGAATATCCAGTTAAGGGCTTTCATTCCTAAAACTTGTCCCATTAAGGATTCTGGTTTAATTATACCTAATACAACTTCAATTACAGTTACAATTGTTAAGAAAATTAAAACGCCCCATATTTTTTGGGTATTGGATTTAAACTTAACTAAACCTCTAAATATTGCTAATTTATGTTCGTGTGCCATTTTATATATATTCTTAAATAATTAAACCAGGTAGAAGAATGTAAATACAAATACCCAAACTAAATCTACAAAGTGCCAGTATAACCCAACCTTTTCAACCATTTCGTAATTTTTACGTCTCTCGTAAGTTCCTAAAATCACATTAAAGAAAATAATGATGTTTATAATAACTCCAGAAAATACGTGGAAACCGTGAAAACCTGTTATAAAGAAGAAGAAGTCTGCAAATAGTGGTGAACCATACTCATTAACATGTAAATTGGCTCCTTCTACAACAACTTTTCCGTTTTCTTTTATTTGTCTTAATGATTCCCCTCTAGACAAAACTGTTTTTTCACCTGCTTCATTAATTATCTGTGTTCTAACTAAAACATTATCATGAGTTTCTAAGCCATGTACTACTTCTTCAACGGTATAAGTTGGTAATGTTCCTTCTGAAACAAACCATAAACCACCTTTACGTTCGTGTTGTGTTCTTTCTGCATGTGCATCAACGACAACAAAATCTCTTAATGCTACACGATGACCTTCAGTATCTACAAACTGTAAAATATTACCTCCTTTTGTTTGTACAGCTCCATAATCACCTTTAATAAATGTTCCCCATTCCCAAGCTTGAGAGCCAACAAATATTAAACCTCCAATAATGGTTAAAAACATGTAAAGGGTCACTTTAGCTTTATTTAAATGATGACCAGCATCTACCGCTAATACCATTGTTACAGACGACATAATAAGTACAAACGTCATAAAAGCCACATAATACATGGGGGCATTTACACCATGTAAAAAAGGAAAGTGGGTAAACACTTCATCGGCAATTGGCCATGAATCAATAAATTTAAATCTTGAAAATCCATAGGCTGCTAAAAACCCAGAGAATGTTAAAGCATCCGAAACGATGAAAAACCACATCATCATTTTTCCATAACTTGCATTTAGAGGTTTATTTCCTCCCCCCCAAGTTTTACCTTCTGTTCCAGTATTTACAACTGTAGTACTCATATTTAATGGTTGTTTTTTAAAAGTTGCACAAAAATAGTCAATTTATTTATCTAATAAAACATCCAACACTAAATTATACATACTTCAAAAAAAAGCTACTTTGGATGTTACATGAGACCATTAGAAATCAATAAAAATCATCGAATGAAATATAAAAACAAAAAGAGATAAACCCATAGTATATCTATAAAATGCCAAAAGGTTGCTGCAAGTTCTAAACCAAGCATTTTCGTTATATCGTACTTTTGTTTAAAATGATTATAAATTACTATCAACAAACAAAATAATCCAACAACGACGTGCAAAATATGCACAATGGCTATTAAATAAATGTAAGACATGGTTACATTACTGGTTGGTCCTGTAAAATTATAACCTAAATCTATGATCTGTTGAAAGCCCAAAAATTGATTAAAAATAAAAATAATACCCAAAATAAGTGTCACAACCAACCAAAGCGTCGTTGCACTTCGATTTCCATCTTTTAAAGCTTTTTTAGCCAAAATGAAAGATAGGCTACTAATAATTATGACCACAGTGCTTATTAAAAAAGCATTAGGTAATTCAAAATCCTTCAACCAATCTGGTCTGGAACTGCTTACAATAAAAGCACTCGTCCACCCCATAAAAGACATAATTAACGAAATGATACCAAACCATAGCATCATTTTTTTCGCTCTACTATTTTTTTCTTCTTGTGTTCCCTGAGTTAAATCCATGGTTATCTTATAAATTTATCTATTACATACACTATTTGTACAAGTGTTATATAGGAAACACTGGCCAGCATGAGTTGTTTTGCAGCTTTCTCGGTCATTTCTTTAAATAATCGAATCGCATAGTATAACATGCCTAATCCTAAAACAAAAACTAATATGGCAGCAACAATTGATAATTGCAATTTTCCTGTAAATCCAAATACTGGTATAATAGATACTAGTAATGTCCAAATAGTATACATGATTGTTTGTACCGCTGTTCCCTTATCTTGTTTCCCTGTTGGCAACATAAAGAATCCACCTTTTTTATAATCGTCAAACAAAAACCAACCTATTGCCCAAAAATGAGGGAACTGCCAAAAAAACTGTAAGGCAAATAATGTTCCTGGCTCTATGCCAAAATCATCGGTAGCCGCTACCCACCCTAACATAAATGGGATCGCTCCAGGAATCGCTCCTACAAAAACTGCAAGTGGCGTCTTCGTTTTTAAAGGGGTGTATACGCAGGTATATAAAAATATGGAGATAGCGCCAAACATCGCTGTTTGCTTATTGATGGTATATAAAATAATGATCCCTAATAAAGTAAAAACGGACGCGATGATGAATGCGGTAGTCACAGACATACGCCCCCCCGGAATCGGTCTATTCTTAGTCCGCTTCATTAAAGCATCTAAATCCTTTTCAATAATTTGATTGAAGGCATTCGATGCGCCCACCATAAAATAGCCGCCAAAAGCTAATAGTATGAGTGTTTTTAAATCAACGGTGTCAACACCTAATAAATAACCTGCCAATGATGAAAAAACCACGCTTAATGCTAATCGCATTTTAGTGATTTCTTTAAAATCTGAAATAACAGAAGGTGTTGCTAATGAAGATTTTGAATGACTCAATGTTTTATTTGCTCTATGGCTTTTAATTGCGAGTGCAAATATACTCTATAAAAGCATTTTGAGCAATGGTAAGTGTATTTTTAATATCTTTATAAAACTATCGTATTCATAAATTCAATTTTATGAAATATCCATAACTAAAAGTTCGATAACCCAGGACAATGATTATATGGATGCTACAAACCTGTAATGAGTGTAGACGAAGTATGACAAATAAAAACAATAGATATAAACATATGAAACTATTAAAATTATCAACGATCATATTTTTAATTAGTTTTTCAAACTATGCACAACGCAATTTTGACAATGTCACTATTGAAACTACAAAACTTACCGATCATGTTTATATGTTAATTGGTAGCGGTGGGAATATTGGTGTATCTGTTGGTGAAGATGGCGTTTTTGTAATAGACAATCAATTTGCGCCTTTAACACCTAAAATTTTGGAAGCTATAAAAAAGTTAAGTGACAAACCTGTTAAGATTGTCATGAATACACACCACCATGGTGACCATACTGGCGGTAATGAAAACCTTGGAAAATTAGGCGCAACAATTATGGCGCATGATAATGTTAGAAAACGACTTAAAGCCAAAAGCCCCAAAGAAGCTTTACCAATTATTACATTTAATGACAAATTACATATTCAAATGAATGGCGAACAAGTTGCTATTTTTCACATTGAAAATGCGCATACTGATGGCGACGCTATGCTATATTTTACCGAAAGTAATGTTTTACATACTGGCGATACTTACTTTAATGGGCGTTATCCCTATATAGATTTAAATTCCGGGGGAAGTGTGAATGGTTATATTAATGCTGTAAAAGCAGGCTTAATGCTTATTGATGAGGACACTAAAATTATTCCTGGGCATGGTCATTTATCTACCAAAACCGAATATGAAACGTTTTTAAAGATGCTTGAAACCATAAAATCTAATGTTTTAAAAGATATTGCTAGTAATAAAACCGAAGATGAAGTAGCGTCAAACACTTCTATAACTTCGGCATATGACACTTTAGGTTATGGCAATGCTTTTATTAATAGTGAAAAAATAAGAAGGACTTTTTATAGAAGTTTGAAGGAGCAATAATTTATAAGATTGTTACAATGATATGATATCTCCTAAAGTTTACCTTAAGCATAGTTGAAAGGTGGATATGGCTAAAATATTAAATTTAGCACTACGAATTATTTCAACCAAAGAGAGAAAAAAACTAAGCTTAAAACTCATTATGTTGAGATTCCTGCCTTCGCAGGAATGTGCTAAAAATCAAAATACCAATTAAACAAATCGGTTCTAATTCCAAAATTAAACCAGACAGTATTATTTTTAAAGGTCGCTGTCGTTTCTGCTTCTGGATTAAAATTTCTAAAACTAATATCTGTAAAGATCTTTAAATTGGATGCTGGATTAATAAGATAACCTGCTTGTAAATTACCATTAAAGGTTTTGGTTTTTATGCCTTGTCCTACTTTAACTCCAGTATCAAAAGGCCTGTCATTATAATCTCTATAAACATCACCTCCATAACTAAAATTATCTGTACCGTTATTAAAATCTAACCCGCGTACCCCGTAAATAAGTTTTGCATTGGCAAACCAGCGTTTGTAATGGTAACGTCCAATTAAAATAGCCTCACTAAAATTTGCACCCCATAGATGCGCCATAGATTGGTTATTATGTGCATAGTTTAATACAATTGTATTATGCGAATACGTATAAGGCCTTACTCTGTTATATTCAAATTGTAATAATAAATTATCAATTTTAAAAGCATTAAAATATTTAAGTCCTAATTGGAAGCCAAACTTGTTTTTCCAACTTTTTTCACCACCTTTAACATCACTAAGAGAAAATTCATCTAAAATAAATTGACCATATACATTTATATTATCATTCCATTTATATTTTGCAGATGCACCTAGAAGTGCATTTCCTGCGCCTTGTCCTGTCTCAAACTCAATAGCTCTAAAGAATATAATGGGATTTAGGTAATTTATATCAAAGCCTCTGTCATTAGAGTTTGTCCAAAGCACCGATTCGAATAGTCCAATATTCAATCGTTTAGACACATTCCAACTTAAATAATGGTTTGCAATATACTTGGTTAAAAAGGCTTTATCGGCAATAACTTCTGGTCTTACATCTTTTAACCACATCCAGGTGTTGGTATACTTTATTTTCCAAAATTTAGTGTTTAACTTTAAAAAAGGGTGAGGACTTGTTACATCACTAAGTAATAATGATCGGTATCCATCTCCTATAAAATTTTTACCATGTCCAAATTGAACATTTATAAACTTAGCTGGCGAATACGATAAATAAGCTTCAGCTACAGGGTAGTCATAAGAATCAGTTTTAAATCGTTTAGCAATACCCCGACCAGGAATAATGGCAGGGTCGGGACCAAAAGCTTTTAAGCTTTCCGCATATTGATTTACATATTGGGCAAATCTACCTTGACTTTCAAATACCGAGGTATAGAAATTAAACTTTTTCCCTAAACCTCCTTGAACTAGAATACCTCTCGTATTATTATATGTTGAACTAAAATCAGCATCGGTATCTTTACCTACTTGCAAATCGAATATAGGATCCACTGTAAACCAATAATCCTTCCCTTGTAATTGTACCAAATGTTCATTCCAAAGTTTTTTACCCACCCAGGTATCTGCTTCCTTTTTTAATTTTTCCTTTTCGGCCTTAAAATCGTAATATTTAGAAACCTCCTCATACATAAATGGCTTTGAAGCTGTATGATTATTGGTTCCTATAAGATTCATACTTCTATCAAACCTTGAATAATCGCTATGTGTAAACGGAATATTTAATTGGCTGTTATAAGCTTTATTTTCAAAAGCTTTTAAATTGGCATTAACTTTGTCAAACTCCGTTTTTGATTCCTGTTCTAATTTAGATATTTTATTCTCTTTTGCTAAATCCTTCGTTTTTACGGCTTGATTAATTAATGGAATCTTTATAGGCAGCGAATATTGTTTGTACGTTTTTCTACTATTGTAAGTTGCTGGTTTGATCTTTGGTAATATTGAAAATACACGTTTGGCCTCTTCCTTTAACTCTTTATAAATGGCATCAATATAAATAACTCTAAACTGTCCAACGGTATCTACTTCAAAAAGAACAATAACTTCTCCTTTATATTTCTCGTCATATACTTTTTGAGGTACTTTGAAATTTTTATAAATATGCTCGAATACATTTCTATCAAAGCAGTTTTGCAAAGAATCAATGACGACATCATCACAATTTGAAAAAACTGGAGGTTTTTCAGCCAAAAAGATATCTTGTGAATAACTATTATATTGAACTAAAAGAAGGAGTAGTACAATGAATCTCTTCATGAAAATAGGTTAATAATTAATTTTGTGCAGAAAGATACTATATTTTAATAATACGTTCATTAAAAAAACCGTTATCGGTTAAAATGATAACGGTTTTAAAAATTTAAAATTATAATGTTTTATTAATCATTCAACTTGAAAAACTATAGGTAATGTATAAACAACACTTACATTTTTATCACGTTGCTTACCTGGTGTCATCTTCGGAAGAATATTAATGACACGTTCCGCTTCATCTCCTAATTTTGGATGTGGAGATCTGGTTTGAATATCTGTTACATGTCCTGTTTTATCAATTTTAAACTTTACATAAATTTTTTGTTTCCCTGATAATCCGTGATCAGATGCTATACCACTTCCTTTAAACTTTCTTTGAACAAGTTTTGTGATTTTTTTAGACATACATTGTTTTCTTTCTTCATTCGTTTTTGTCTTTTCACAACCTGGGTAAATAGGTGCAACTTCAATTATAGCAAATGGGACATCTTCCTCTTCTGGTTCTTCTCCAGGATCTATCAAACCCGGATCTATCGGTGTTTCAGTACTCGTATTCTGCTCTGGTGTGTCAATACCTAATACTTCTTTCATAACATGATCATCATCAACAATTATAGGGTCTTTAATTAACAGCTTCTTTTTTTTCTGAGGTTTTGGTTTCTCCTCTGCTTTTGGTTCTACATAAACTTTAAATTTCTCAACTGAAATTGTCATTGGATCGTCTGGAACAACAATCGCATACTCGTCGGGAATAGTACTTTCAAACTTCATCTCTAACAAACCAAAGGCTGCTAGTAAACATACAATTAACCCTATTTGAAAGTAAAGGGTTGAGTTTTTTTGTAAATTTGCATCATGCTTTTGTGATTTTTTCACGATTTGCTCATTTTCCCGAATGAGTTCGTGAGTTTTCTTTTGATTACTCATAATAATTATAGTATAAATGTTAATATTATGATAAAAACACAATAAGCATACCAAAAAAGAAATCCCGTTACAAAATTTGTAACGGGATTTTATATTATTACGATTCCTGTCTTACAGGAAGTTATAACTTAATCTTGTACCTGGAAAATAATTGGTAACGAATATGGAACATTTACTGGTTTTCCACGTTGTTTTCCTGGTTTCATTTTTGGCAATAAGCCAATAACACGAGCTGCTTCTTTTTCCAAGCCCGGGTGTGGTGCTCTAGCACGAATCCCAGTAATATTACCAGTTTTGTCTATTTTAAAAATGACATTAATACGTTGTCTTCCCGATAAACCTAAATCACTAGCCAATTCTGTATTGAATTTTCTATTAACAAATTGCGCTATTTTTTTAGACATGCAATCTCTTTTCTTAGTATTGTTCTTCTCTCTTTCACATCCTGGAAAAACAGGCACATTTTCAATTACTGAAAATGGGACATCGATATCTTCATCTACTTCTTCCACTTCTACTTCTTCTACCTCAACAATTTCAGTTTCCTGATCTACTTCTGTCGATTCTATAACAGTTTCTTCTATTTCAACTTCATCCTCAACAATCTCAATAACTTCCGGTGCAGCTGGAGGTGGCGGTGGTGGTGGAGGTGTTTGTATTTGTTCTGTAATTGGGATTTCCTCTTCCAATTCTTCATCCATATTTACCATTCCAATGTCTGTATCAGACTTGTCATATGATTTGTAATTGATAGCATAGTTTGTTAAAAATAACATTAATGCTAAACCAATAGCGAAGTAAAGTGAACTATTACGTCCAACATTAGCTTTGGGATTTTTCTTAGGTTCCATAATTTATATCGTTTATCAAGATTGCTAAAATAACTATTTATTTATAAAAAAAGCAAGTGTTTATACGTTTTTAACGTGTAAATTGCTTTTAAACCACAATACAACCGATGCTAATAAAGCACCAAAGGTATTTGCTACAGCATCATAAACATCTAGGCTTCTTGAAGCTGTAATGCTTCCCTGTAGTACCTCAATAACCATACCAAATAAAACAGAAAGAATCGCTGCAAAAAACACCGCTTTTTTGCTTTTAAATTTAAAAGTATATAAAAAAGTATAAAACCATAAAAGAGTTAAAACAAAATAGGCCAAAAAGTGGAATATCTTATCTCCAAAAGAAATCCCTATATCTGGAACGTTATTAAGCTTAATTAAACTAACTGTAACTAAAGCTAACGAATATATTATGGTTATTATAGGCGTTAATTTTTTAAGCACCTATTAACGTCTTGTAATCATCAGTAGACATAAGCCCTTCTACTTGGGAAAGGTCTGAACATTTAACTTTTATCATCCAACCATCACCATAAGGATCACTATTTACTTTTTCTGGTTCGTCTTCTAAAGACTCATTAAATTCTATAATTTCTCCAGACAATGGTAAAATCAAATCTGATACTGTTTTAACAGCTTCAACCGTTCCAAAAATTTCTTCCGCATCTAGTGTTTCATCAACTGTCTCTACTTCAACATATACGATGTCTCCTAATTCACTTTGTGCAAAATCTGTTATACCAATAGTTGCAACATCACCTTCGATTTTAACCCATTCGTGATCTTTAGTGTATTTTAATTCTGATGGAATATTCATAGTATTAATTTAAATTCATTTATTCAACAAATGTATTTATTCAAATCTTAAATTCAAATAGATTATCTAATAAAAAACATTCTAACCTCATTCACTTAAATGATAAAGTAAGATATTGATGTTTTTAGTTATAGATTACTTATTTAACGGGTTCTGTTTAGGTAAACAAATAACCTAATAATATTGATTTATTTTAAAGTTATTTTATCATTGCGGAATTTATACCGAGCATAGTCGAAGTATAAAGGCAGAAATCTGCTTTATTGTCATTCAATTTCAATTTAAAAGATTCCTGCCTTACTGAAACAAGTTCAGCACATGTCGCAGGAATGACAATTCTTGGGTTATACCAATTAAATTTCAAAATGACGAGTAAATAATTTGAGTTATTTTTTATTTAGATAATGAATAAAATTCAATCATAGCAGTAGCTACGGTTTCATTTTATGAGGAAATATAAATGAAAAAGAAACGAATTATACACGTTCTTTTGATGTTTAACTGGTATTAATTACCAAAATTATATCTAATGGTAAAGCCAGATCTAATAGTTGTTTGTGGAAATGCCGTAGAGATAGCATATTCCGAAAATGAATAATCAAAATAAAATAGGGCTGTTAAGTTTTTACTAAACGCATAATCTGCAGAGTATTTTAACCCCCAAATAGTTTGTCCGGATGTTACTTGATTATTTTCTAAATCTAAATATCTAATAATAGTCTTATTATCTCTAACAGACACATCTGCCTTCATGTTTAAATCACTTACAACACGTTTTCGTGGTCCTGCTAATTTCGAGCGTATTCGTAAATCTTTAATTCTATAACCTAAGCCTACAACATATTCTTTCCCTTGTACCTCAGTCATTAAATTATTATCAAAACTAAGTGATATTAGCCTGTCTTTTTTAATTTCAGCTAAGATTTTGATAGAGTTTTTCATTTCAAAATCAAGCCTAACTAAAGGACTAAACAATTCTGTTAAGTTAATATTACTAAGCAAACGTTCATTTTTATAATTACCAGATTGATCTTTAGTATTGTTTGACTGGCTATCATAATCTAAAGTTGGATTTATTCCTTCATAATCTAAATTAGATTGAAACTGATTTATTGTATATGTTGAACGGTACCCATGTGTTAATGAAAAACGTTTGAAATGTTTTTTAAACCATTTAAACTTCATAAAACCTGAATACTTTAAATCCCAGTTAGGAATAGGTACATCTCTAAATGCTCCTAATCTCGTACTACTGGCATCTTGACCAGAATAAGCAGCTAAAAACGCTGGCAATAATACGGCTTGGTTACTTTTCCCGTAGCCCTTTGGAAAACCATCAGCATCCAGATCGTTTAAATCTGCACCATTCTTTTCAGCCAATCTTCTGGCTATTATAAGCCTGTTAGCTCTAAAATCATTAAAAGCCTCAGAAGTGGTTTCATCACTTTTACTAAATGCCGTTTTTAATAAAATAGTTGATATATTAAAATTACCAAAGGTGTTAGGTGTTAACGATTCATACTCATAAGTACCAGGGTTTCCGTTAACTCTAAAGTTTTCGGTATAATTTTCGTAATAAGTGCGATTCCCTACGATGTCAATTTTTAAACCTTTTACTGGCTCTAAACTCGCAGAGACATCAAGTTGTTTTGTGTTAGTTGCTGTATACTGTTGATTAAATTCAGGAAAAACAGTTAACCAACCTCTTCTTGCAGCAAGGTCTCTAATATCACTTTGGGTACCAAATGTAAATCCTGCCGTTGGTTTTAAAGTCCCTACAAAACCAGGCGTTTGCAAATATCCAGGTAAAAATGTTCCATTGTTTTCAGAATAATTCAACTGAATTCTCTTTATACTTGTTAAAATGTCGACACCAGCATTTAACAATTTAGTCACAGATTGATTCTTTGCTTTTGGCGGTGCTTTTTTATTTCCTCCTGGTCCTGGCGGTGAACCACCATTTGAAACCGATCTGGATCGCACTCTTTTAATAGGTCTTTTTACCAATCCAATATATTTATAAAACCTATTCATATCTAAAGTTGAATTGATATTATGAACATTTGAATTTGAAATAGTATTTCCTAAATCGTATGTATTAGGATCGTTTGGCAGTGTTACTTCTCCATACAAATCAGAGCCCTTCTGCCATTCAAAAGTACCCGTGTATTGATATGTAGCATCAAGAAAACTAAAGGTTGGGATTTTATTAATTGGCAACTGGTAAGTAATCCCTAAATTTTGATTTTGTCTATTAGGGTCTCCAAAATCTAAGAAACCGTCCCAAACATCTAATGTTGCATCTTGTTCCCCATTAATGATATTATCTTTAAAATAATTACGCACAATATTATTATTCGCAGCTGTAAAATTGAATTGTAATGATTTTGTTAGATTATAATTAATAGTATATTGAAAATCGAATGTGTAGTTTCTTCTAAATAATTCCTCTATACCGATGTTGGCTCCTCCAAGATCAACTTCTCTAAACTTTTGTCTATTGAATTGTCTATTAATATCTGTGTTAATGGTAAAGCTTGTTGGTAATAAGTTTACATTGAAATCCTTTAAAATTTTCCAATATTTCCCAGTAAACAAGGAATCATTTTTCTTGAAAGGTTCTACTTCAATTGGATTAAAATTAAACGCATAATTTGCTCCAACTCTAACTGTTTTGTTAACAGAATTTTCAATCTCAAAATCTCTATGCTCTACTTTATTATATGAATAATTTAAAGTTAAATTCTCCACATCGTAAAAGCGAGGTGTTGCATCTGTTGTCCTTGTCTTTCTAACGCCTATAAAATTAATACTTTGCCTTCTGGTATAGTCTTCAGATTGTTCTTTAATCTGATCTCTTTCTGCTTTTGTATTTGCAGCATCTAATCTGGAATCTAAGGTTAAATCTTTGTAAAACTGATCATATTTAGGCGTGATAAGCTCTTCGCTTTGCCCATAATTAAAAGGCACTTGAATCCCCCATTTTTTGGGTAATAATTGTCCAACATTGATATTCGTTACGACATCATATTGTTGCACATCTTCTAAACTACGTTGACTTGGTCCTTGCTCAAGACCACCAAAACCAGAAGTACTTTTTCTTCCTGTTGCACTTATATTCGCAAAATCTGCAATATTAGTATCTACACTTAATACAGCTGCCCAACCGCCTTCGTTGTCTAAATCGGATAGGCGGAGTTCGTTAAACCAAATTTCTGCGCAAACATCATTTCTTGTGGTTGTATTTTTAACACCTACCATAAGTGTTCTTACATCTCCAAAATTCGGATTTCCTTTTATTCCTATTCTATGCTGACCTACTACATAACCATTAAATGGATCGCCTACAGGAATTAAATCACTACCAACAACATCATAAAATGTAGGATCTTCATTTAGTAATGTCCCATCAGAAATACCAAGTGCTTTAATTCTTCCTAACAACTCAATCGATAAATTAATTTCATTAGCCTCAGGCCAAAGCCCTTCTCTTGTTGTTGAAGTTGAAACTTGTAACGGTATTTCTATTTGGTAATAGTTTTCGGTAAGGTCGTTACCCATTCTAATAAATCCGACTAATTCATTATCGGATAAACTTCCTGTTCCTGACTCATTATCTTCAGCATGCATAAACATTCTTAAACGTTTATACTGACGCATATCAATATTAATATTTTTATATACTGCCTTTGAATCTTCAGACTCGATATCACAAACTTTTACAACTAAAGACTGCTCATTTTGTTGAACTACGGTATTATTATTAAATAACTCCTCAGGCTCAATCCCTGGCGGTCTGTCATAACTCCCTTCATTTTCCAGTGTACCAATAACGCCTACTGAAAATTCAGTTTGAGGATCATCCGGAGTCGGGTCATTTTTATCTAAAGCTTGTGTATAACGTCTCCAATCGCTTCTTACCAAATCGAGTGTACCAAAGCGAAATACGGTATTTTCTGTAAATTCTTTAAGGTATACTCTTGTAAAACGAACTGATCTTAAATCACTAATATTCCCAATAGGAGTGGCATGACTACCTTGAACCGGAACCCTAAACTGGTACCATCTAACATTTCTGGTCTCTCCGTTAGCCAATTGACGAGGTCTATCCTTAAAATCTCTTAAAAATTCTTTTAATGGGTTACTATTAGGAATGTTTTCAAAATCTGCTTCCGAGGTAGGTAAATTTTGTCTCGTTATGTCTAATTCATATTCAAAATAACTATCAATCGTATTCATAGTATTATCACGATTAATATCTTCGACATCCGGTTGCGTATTAGCTGCTCTATCTGTACTAGTAAATGTTTCCGGTGTATTTCCTTCTACACCATTGTACTTTTTATAACGCTCAAAAATATCTCCATCCGTATTTAAAAAATAGGTGTAATTGTCGTTAGAAGGGTCATCCAACCCACTAAATGGTTGGTATATCGAATTTAATAGAGGGTCTCCTGTATCAGTTGGAGCCTCATCACTATCACCATAACCATCATACCCCACATCTTGATTGGTACGCTCTTGACCTGTAGTATCAAATGCATAAATTAATGATTGATTTTGTGGCACTATAGTACCCCATTGTGTTGGTTGTTGTTTTAGAATACTAATGTCTCCATCTTCCGGCAACCCATTTTCGTATAATTTACGTCCATCTTTGATAATATCTTCTGAAATATTTCCAAGATTGAATACTAATTTTCCACCAGGGTTTGTTGGATTGTCTTGAAACGGGTCTTGTAACCAAAACTCAATATATTCTACATTTTGTTGTTCAAAATCTGTAGAGGTTAGTTGACGCGTAATACCTGCCCAACTATCTTGAGAGTTATCTAAAACACCATCTTCTGCAGAAGCTTCAAAATTATAGGGCCCTCTTTCTTCTGGATAATAGGCTAAATCTAGTGTGAAAAGTACTGAATTTTGACCTTGTACTAAATCTCTATCTGGAAATAGCTCATTTATAAATACACGACTGGTATATAAGCTAGACATATCTTCATCTGAGATCCCAGAAGGACGTTGGCTACTGTAAAATATAGGATCTATACTATACCAGTTAAGCAATGCTCTTTGGTAACCATTTTGAATACCATTATTATCTTCGGTTGGGTTACTTGGAACATTTAACCCTAAAGGTCTACTAGATAAAAACCATGATTGCTGAGATTTTAAATCAATAGCATTTTGTGAACCTTCAAAATCATCAACATAAGATGTGGCTTCTCCATTAAGATTAGTGCCTTTTGGTGCGCCTGGCGCTAAATAGGCAAACTCACTTCTAAGTGATAGATTAGACTCTACGTCTGTATCAATATTTGGTAATTTATTGACTAATCGGGTTAAAAATGGCACTTTAGTAGAGTAATTACCATTAAACCCAAAAATAGTATTGTTTATGGGTTCTGTACCATAATTTGCTTTTTGTGTTATAGGTCTTTCATTAAGATTTAAAAGCGTCGCTCCTAATACGAAATTCTCATTAAACTTATGCTCTACATTTATCCCTGTAAAACGCCTTGTTTGCTGGCCAAAAACCGCATTATTTTCGGTAGACACTTGAATAGGTGTATTGGATGCTTTTAAAGCTTCATCTAAAATCTGAACACGGCCTAATTGATAATTCACAGTATAATCAATACCTTCAACTAAAACACGTCCACCAGCTGTAACCTTTACAGAGCCCCTTGGTACATTAAAAGCCCCTATAGGAATACCATCACTTCCTCCACTTGATTTGTAACGCCCTTTTAGTTTGAATTTGTTTTTTTCAACAGCCTCTAAAGCAGCTGTTTTTGTACTTTTATAAAGTACATCGTACACGTACTTATTTTGATTATCATTATATGTAACATTATTATCATAATCACCACCTCCTAATACGTTAAAAAGATATTCTCCAAAAGGTTCGGCACTGGTAAAAACTATTTTTCCATTTTGAGGAATCACCGTTATGCCAGGGTAAAAATCAAAAAAACCGTCACCTCTGGCTTGTGGGTCATTATTAAAATTGAGTTTATCTAAATTAAACACTCTTAATAATGGTACATTTTGTATTAAATTTTCATCTGGTGTCGATCCATTAACCGGGTTTCCATTTACATCGAGAGCAAAATTAGCACCAACTGGTGATATAAAATTTAATGGAGATGCTTCGTTATAAAAGATATTAAGTTTAAAATCTTCCGGGCTTAAATTGAAAGCTCTAGTATCGTAGATATTCTTCATCATTAAATCCCAAACAGGTTGATCTACACTGGTAATGCTACTTTTTAATAGTTTTAAAACTAAATTGGAGTTAACGACTTGCGTTACTTGTCCTGAAGCATTGGTTGTTACATCTGTAGCATCAACACCATCATTCGCAAATTCTCCTACTTGATATACCTTACCACCTAAGGTATACTGAAATGCAACGGCTAAAACCTCATCATTATTTAAACGCTGATTTAATGATATATATCCTAACTCTGAATTTAAAGTATATTCTTGACCATTTATTAATTTTCTAGCGTTTTCTAGTTTTGCATAATCAAATCCTTCTGTAACACCTGGCACTGTTATTCCCGACTGTACTGTGGCGACATCTCTAATAGCATCTGTAATCTGGGATCCGGCACCTCCAATATTAGTTGGATCTAAAGCATTATTAGGATTATTTGGTATGGCACCCGGTCTAAGAATATTAACCGATGATCCTATTTTAGTAGGATCTGACTCTCCTAAATCTTGAAGTGCTATAATATTTCTAACATTCTCAGTTCTATTACTTCTATTCGTTACCCAAACCTCAAGCCTTGTAATTTGTAATCCTCTATTATTTATAAGTGGATAACTCTTTAAAGCTCTATCATACGTATCTCTAAAATATTGCGCTATAAAGAAGTGTCTATTCTCATCGTAATCTCTAATGAATAAGTCAAATTCTTCAACGGTACCACCTCCTTGGGCTATTACTGTATTAGCTTGTGATTTTTGTTCAGAAAACACACCTGTAACCGTCGTTTTCCCAAACTGCAATTGTGCTTTTACACCAAATAAACTTTGTGCCCCTGTAATCAATGAGCTATTTAATGGCATGCTTACATTACCTACTTCAATTTTTTGAATGATATCATCTTCTGTAGGTGTGTATTCTAACTTAATAAGGTTTTGAAAGTCGAAAGTTGATTGCGTATCATAATTCGCCGTTACTTGTAATCGCGTACCAACTTTTCCTAATAAACTTAAACTAATTCGTTGGTCAAAATCAAACGTAAAATTACTCCTGTTTCTAGGTGAAAATGATGGATTGTCTTGCTTAGAAAACAAAACTCCTAAGTCCATTTCTACAGACCCTTGTGGAACGACTTCAATAGTATTTCCTCCAAAAACAGTTTCAAAAAAGTCTGATTTTACATAAAATTCTGGGAGTAGATTTTTTTGCCCGTCTTTGGCATCTTCTTTTTTGCCATCAAAAGCGTCAATTTTTTCTTTATAATAGGATTTTAAATTTTCTTTAGCTACTAAAGCATAATACTCTTTAGGTGTTAAAATAATGGGAAAATTAATATCGAAGTTTCCTATTTTTTCGGTATAGATATATCTATTTATAGTGGCATCGTAAGTGTATTTAGACTCTACACTATTAGGATTTGGTGTTTTTAAGCGTCCTATATTATAACCTGTTTTAACCGAATCTTGTTGAACAGGTTCTTGAGACCATGCTACTACTGAATAAAAGAGAGCAAAAATTAAAAAGGCACTTCGACGGAACTTGTCTTGAGCGTAGTCGAAAGACCTAGTATGGCAATTTTTAATTGATTTATAAAATTTGAGATTCGTTTTATTCAAAGTCTATTATAAATTTTTTAAAGCCTGCTTGATAATGGTTTCCACATTGGCATCAGGCTGTGCAATCATAATTTTATCCACAACACGTTCTGCTTGTTTCTTTACAAAACCGAGCACTTCTAAAGCAGATAACGCTTCATCTTTATTGGTATTGCCTTGAGAAACGGAAACTTCGTCTATATCATAAATCTTTAAGATCTTGTCTTTTAAATCTATTATAACACGTTGCGCTGTTTTTGCTCCTATTCCTTTTATAGATTGAATTAAAGCGACGTCGCTTGAAGCAATCCCTTCTCTTACCTGTTTTGGCGTTAATGATGATAACATGGTACGTGCTATACTTGCTCCAATACCACTTACAGATATTAACAGTCTAAAAATTTCCCTTTCTGCCAATGACGAAAACCCATAAAGTGTATGTGAATCTTCTTTAATCTGAAGATGTGTAAATAGCTTTAAATTTTCACTGTCTGAAATTTGAGAAAAAGTATGTAATGAAATATTCAATAAATAACCTACTCCATGACATTCAATAACTACATGCGTTGGGTTTTTTTCTGTAAGTTTTCCTTTAATATGTGTTATCATGTATAAAGTTCGTTAACCGACCAAATGTAATAAAATTATCGCACTAAGTTACTTCCTTCCAGCATTTTCTAACTCCCACTTTTCTTTATGTTGAGCGTCAATGACAGCTATCGCGGTCATATTCACAATTTCATCAACACTCGCTCCTAATTGTAGAATATGCACTGGTTTTTTCATACCCATCATAATAGGCCCTATAGAATCGGCTTCATGCAATTCTTTTAATAATTTATAAGTGATATTTGCCGAATCCAGATTTGGAAAAACTAATGCATTTACTTTCTTTCCAACCAACTTTGAAAATGGAAACTTCTCCCGTAGCATATCATCATTTAACGCAAAATCCGTTTGTAATTCACCATCTACCTTCATCTCTGGGAAATGACGATGTAAATAAGATACGGCCTCTCTAATCTTTGATGCTTTTTCATTATCTGAAGATCCAAAATTAGAATAGGACACCATGGCTAACACAGGATCTAAACCAAACATCTTAATTACCTTAGCTGTCATTTGGGTGATCTTAGCTAAGTCCTTGGCACTAGGGTTAATATTTATAGAGGTATCACTTAAAAATAGAGGTCCTCTTTTTGTCATCATTAAATTGGTTGTTGCTATACGGGTAACACCATGCACCATTCCAATAAGTTCCAACATAGGCTTTACTACTGTTGGATAATTACGAGAATACCCGGAAATAAGAGCATCGGCATCACCTTCATTAACCATCATAGCCGCAAAATAATTACGCTCTCTCATTAAGCGTTGTGCAGAATAATACGTTACGCCTCTTCGTTTACGTTGCTCCCAATATACTTTAGCATACTTGTTTTTACGTTCGTTCTCTTCTTCTGTTTTTGGATCAATTATAGGAATATCTGCATCAAACTCAATTTCCGCCATTAGAGACTCTATGGTTTCTTTTCTTCCTAATAGAATGGGGTGTGCTATCCCTTCTTCATACGCTATTTGAGCAGCTTTTAAAACATCTAGTTGGTCTGCTTCAGCAAATACAACACGTTTCGGATTCAGTTTTGCTCTATTTAAAAGTAATCTTACCAACTTATTATCAGAACCCAAGCGCTCTAACAATACGTCTTTATACTTTTCCCAATCGGTAATAGGATGTTTAGCCACACCGCTTTCCATAGCCGCTTTTGCTACAGCTGGAGGCACTTCGGCAATCAGTCGAGGATCAAAAGGTTTTGGTATAATATAATTTTTACCAAACGTGAGTCTGGTTTCTCCGTAAGCTATATTAACTTGCTCTGGGACAGGTTCTTTTGCTAATTTTGCTAATGCTTTAACAGCAGCCATTTTCATAGCTTCGTTTATCTTTGTAGCACGAACATCTAGCGCGCCTCTAAATATAAACGGAAATCCTAATACGTTATTTACTTGATTGGGATGATCGCTACGACCCGTTGCCATAATGATATCTTTACGAGTAGCTACTGCGATGTCATACTTTATTTCCGGATCGGGATTAGCCATAGCAAAAACAATTGGATTTTTTGCCATTGCCAACAACATTTCCGGAGATACAATATTTGCCATTGAAAGACCAATAAAAACATCGGCATCTTTCATAGCTTCATCTAGCGTATCTATTTTTCTATGGGTAGCAAATTCTGCTTTTTCTTTAGAAAGGTTTTCTCTATCATTTCTTATAACACCTTTACTATCCAACATCACCATGTTTTCTCGTTTTGCGCCACAGGCTTGATATAAGCGAGAACAAGAAATAGCAGCGGCACCTGCGCCACTTATTACTATTTTAATTTTTTCAATCTTTTTTTCTGCTAATTCTACTGCATTTATCAACGCAGCAGCAGAAATAATAGCTGTGCCGTGTTGATCATCATGCATAACAGGAATATCCAGTTCTTCTTTAAGACGTCTTTCTATTTCGAAAGCTTCGGGAGCTTTAATATCTTCCAAATTGATGCCACCGAAAGTAGGTGCAATCATTTTTACAGTTTGGATAAACTCATCAACATTTTCGGTACCTACCTCAATATCAAACACATCAATATCAGCAAAAATCTTAAATAGAAGCCCTTTTCCTTCCATCACCGGCTTTGATGCTTCGGGACCAATATTTCCTAAACCTAAAACTGCCGTTCCGTTGGAAATTACAGCTACTAGATTTCCTTTCGCCGTATATTTATAGGCGTTTTCTGTGTTTTTTTCAATCTCTAAACAAGGTTCTGCTACGCCTGGCGAATAGGCTAGAGACAAATCTCTTTGACTGGCGTATTTTTTGGTTGGAACTACCTTTATCTTTCCTGGGGTTGGTTTCGCATGATATATAAGGGCCTCTCTTCGTTTACTTTCTTCGCTCATAATTATTGTTAATTAATGATTCCCGCATCTGCGAGAATGACAATTTAAAAAAGAAACCTTTAAGTTGTACTTAAAGGAATTTTTAATTTAACTAACAAAGATAGCAATCCTATTAAGGAAACCTCTATTCTTTTAAAAAATTGATGTTTCTTTTTAAATTTTATGTGCTTTTTGGAAAGATTGAATCTGGGTCTGTAAGCATATTCAAGCTGTTTAAATATTTAGCTTCTAAAAGCTCAATACCTAATTTATACGATGCATTGGTCCAACCAAAACCTCCATCTGTAACATATTTGAAATTTGTTCCTACATTACCGTATTCTACATCTACTTGATGTGTACATGTATTAACATCAAACTTTTCTGGTATTAAACCATTATAATTTACAGCTGTTTTTACAATGAGCCATAACCATCTATAAATAAGTTCTTGTGCTTTCGTTTCAAACCCATAATTTTTTAGTCCTTGCCAAATTAACATTTGGTGTGGTGCCCAACCATAAGGAAAATCCCATTGTCTTTCGGTTGCATCTTTTGGCATGGCCTCTAAACCAGATGTTGATGCTAAACCTCCTTTACAAATTAAATTGGGTAATTGTTTCTTAACTATGCTTTCTGCTTGTTCTTCTGTACATAAATTTGTCCATAACGGGTAAAGGTTTGTTGTTGAAATGCATGGTTGTTGCTTCTTTTTAACAAAATTGTAGTCATAAAACACAGACTCTTTTTCGTTCCACATATAACCTATCATTAACTGCTTTCGTTTGTTTGCACGTTGCAACCATTCAGCTGAACTAAAAGTATTATTGTTATATGAAAACGAATCGTTAAAATACGATGCAATAAGATAGGCTATATCTGTTTCATATTTATATAGCAAACTATTTAAATCAACGGAATTCAGGTGTGCTGAACAATCATCTAATCTATTTGTTGTATCGTGCCCGCTTTCTCTCATGCTTCTATCGTGTACGAAATACTTATCTAAGGCTTCATCAACAATTTCGTTTTGTTTATACTTTTCTTTAAATTCTATAAACGGTATGTTATGTTTTTTTGCAAAGATTTTAAATATAGCATCAAAATGTTCTGGCTCTGTTTCATTAGGAACTCCTGTACCTTCTCCAAAATAGCGATTTAATTGTGTATCGGTTAATCTCACATTTTCAGTCATCCAAACATTAAAATATTCAGAAATAGCTGTGGTCAATTTTTGTTGTAACCAATTTAGTTGTAATTTATTAGAATAGGTTTCGTAAAACTCTTTAATAAATGATGTGAAAAATGGTGGCTGAGACCGAGACAAATAATAACTACGATTGGCATTTAATATTTTCCCGTAATGAATAATTTGGTACTCTAAATTATCAATCATAGCCTGAGCAAGTTCAAATTTATCATCGATTATAAGACCTAAGCCAATAAAATAGCTATCCCATCCATACATTTCATTAAAGCGGCCTCCCGGCACAACAAATGGGATACTTTTCTTTTTCTCTTTTGAATACGCTAATGCTAAAATTCCTGGCTTTTGGTTTAAAGCAATTATTTCCTCATTTGAAATATTTTCTGGAATCGTTTCAACTTTAACATGCCCATACGCCATTGTTTTTTGTTTATAAAACTCTAGTGCTTCAACATCAGATTCTGGCACATATAACCGCAAAAAATCACCTTGCATTTTTTCATCTTCCAGTACATTTAATACCCCTTCGTTATCAAAACTTCTGGTGAGTTTATCCCAATAGTAATCTTTAATAACTCTGGATGTTCGTGTTACTGGTTCTTCAACTATATGTTCTAAAAGGATATTCCCTTTATGATTAGTTAAAAGTGCTGCTTCTTGCAACAGATTAGATAAATGATAAGTTCCTTTTATAAGGACACTATTACCTTCTTCATTTTCTATAAAAAATTCTTTTTTTCCTAAATCATCAATAGTTATTGTATGGCTTCCTGTAGTATCTTCTTGTTTTATTAATTGATCTATAAGTTTAGACTTATCAACGGGCAACTTCATATTTCTTCGTCATTTTGTTTAACATAAAAAGTGTGATTATTAGAATAATCATAGGAATTAACATAAAGAAAAATGCTTTTCTCCCACCTATGTGTTCAAATAGATACCCTATTATTCTGGAACCTAGTGTTCCTCCTAAAGCAGAAAAAATAACTATTAGTCCTGTCATAGAACTGTGCATTTTTTTAGGTAATGCCGATAGCACCGTAGAACTTATAAGTGGATAAATTGGAGCTATAAAAAGTCCAATAATCGGAAACACGAACCCTATTAACGGGATGTCGAGTACACTTTTAATTTCGATAGCCTTTGAATCCAGTATGTTTGGCAATACTAAAACAACTATGAACATTGATATAACCAAACAGGTTGTTACTATTGACAACCAAGGTATTCTTTTCACAATAACACCTGCAAGTAATCTACCTACCGCTAGTGAAATGGCTAAAATACTTGCCATTTGAACACTTAATGAATCACTAAGTGATAATACATTTTTGTTAAATGTAGGTAACCAAGTCATAATACCTTGCTCTACCATTACAAATAAGAATGCGCTCAGGATAAAAAAGATAACTAATGGTAATGCCATTAATTTTATCATTTCTAAAAAATCCTGAGATAAAGATTTGTTGGAGACTTCTGCTTCTATATTTATTTTCGAGAATAACAGAATTATAAATGAAACTGCTATCATCCCTGCCAAAAACAGGTATACTCGCAACCAGGCATCTGGGTTAGATGCATCGAAAAAAGCAGGGAATATAAAATACGCTAAAGCGATTCCTACCATAAAAAACCCTTCTATAGAACTCATAAAACTACTATGTTCTTTCTTGGTTTTTGTTAGTAAACCAATCATAGAATACACAGAAACCTTAATAAAAGCAAAGGCTACTCCAATTGTTAAAAACAGCACTTTAGTACTTCCAAATGTATTTCCATAATACATATAAACACATCCAAAAAACACTATTAAAAGCGCTAACAACATACTTTTTTTATAGCCTATTTTGGGCAAAAACGAGGCCACAAAAAATGACACAAAAGCTATTGGTAAATCTTTAAAAGCTTCCAGAATACTTGCGCTTGTTTCACTTACATTATAATTATCTATGGCTTGCTTAATGACTATCCCTACGCTATTTAGCAAAATAGCAAACACAAAATAATTAATGTATAGAGCCGCTTTAATTCCTAGGTTTTTCATCTGTTTAAAATTCTTTGGTTTTCTGAAAAATGAAGAAACTAAAAATTTCTGCACATTCAGGAATTCGTATAAAGAGGCTGTCTAAAAATTCTAAAAACTGTCATTCTGAATATTACCTTCGGAACAAAATATATTTTGTTCCGAAGGTAGCAGCGAAGCTGTGAAGAATTTCTTTAAAATTAAACACGAGATTATCAGTGTATTGAGATTTTTCAGCTACGCTCAAAATGACAGTTTTCAGACATCCTCATTATATTTATTTCATATTAAGGACTCTTTAATTAAAAATTAATTGCTACTGATACCCTTACTGCTCTACCTAGAATTGACCTTCCTAAAAACACATCTCCATCTGCTGGTGCAGCACCATCCCCTTCGGTAAGTCCAATTGTATTAAATAAGTTTGATGCATCTAATCCGAACCTTAAATTGTTTACTTTATAGGATGCTCCTGCATTTACGACACCAAATCCTGGTAGTTCAAACGTATTCTCAATATCATGATATTTTTTTCCAAAATAAGAATACTTAGCGTATACATTAAAGTTATCCGTTATATTATAATCTGGTCGGATGTTATAATAAAATTTTGAAATTCTTCTTGCTAAATTCCCATTTAAAGCAGTCTGAGACCCTTCATAACCATCATATTCCGGATTTTGAAGTGTTCCATTTAATGTGGCATTAAAATTTCCTAATTTTAAGATAGCCTCAAGTTCTAAACCTATATTTTTTACGTTTGCAAACTTTCTTTCAGAGACGCCTCCTGCTCCTATATCCTGATAGGTTATGTTGTCTAATTTCATGTGAAACAGATTCGCAAATAAGGCTATTTTCTCGGATGAATATTTAAACCCAAGTTCTGTTTGGTTTACCTTGGTAGGTTCTAAATCTTGAAAAGCTTGATTTTGGTTTCCTTCTCCACTTTCAACGGCAATGTAAAAGGCTTCTTCAATAGGAGACCTAAATCCTCTACTGTATCTTAAATATGATGCCATATTATCATTAAACTTATAGTTTGCTGCTCCTGTATAAGAGATTTCACTTACATCATAATCCCAATAAACATAATCTCCTCTTAAAACATTTACACCATTATCTGCTGTGTTATTTGGCAATATCCCAATATCGTTACCCCAGGTTCCATGGTCTCCTGCTCCTGAATACTTATCATCATCATATCTAAAACCAAAATTTAAAGTTAAATCTTCGCTCGCCTCAATTTCAGCGTCTAAAAAAATGGCATTTAATGTTCCTTTTATTTGAGATTCTCTTTGCAACCATGATATCCCAGAGATACCATTGTATGTATATGCTGTTCCCGTATTAGAATCCACCAGATTTACTAATCGCCCTTCATCTTCGACACTTGTTAAGAAACTGCTCCAATTCCAATTTTGATTTGATTTCCAGTTAGAATAATAATATCCTACATTTAAATTAATCTTATCCCAGTTAAAGTTGAATGCTAAATTATTAGCAAAATTGTTCATCTGCTTTCTAATATTCCAAAAGTCAGCTCTTTTTAGATTAATATTAGATCCTAATGTAGCACCTCCATTGTTATATGTAAAAACAGCATCGCCATTGGCAATTCCCAGATCGGCAGCATAATCTGCCTGACTGGTAATACCTCCCATCCATGCGGCAGCAAAAATGGCATTGTAATCTAAATTAATATCTGTATTCTTGAAACTATTTTTTACTGAAACTATGTCTGAAAGTTGGTATTTAAATTCCCCTCCAATAGCATTCGTTCTTGGATGAATCCCATCTTCTAAATCTGCTTTAAAAAATCCACCACCACCTTGCGGTACATTTATTTTAGTCATTTCACGATTCGCAAATGTTCCGTAATTAGCATCAAATCCAGGGTATTCTTTTACATCATCTCCTCTTTTAACGAAAGGTGTTGATTGATAAAAAATCGTTCTGTCATCTAAATTTTTAAAATAGAGACGTGCATACCCTTTATCAAATCTATAAGTCATATTAAACTTAACTTGTCCACCATTATTCGCTTTATATCCTGGATCTCTAATTCCATCATCTACTCTATAAAAACCACCGACATTATAAAACAATTTATCTTGAACAATGGCCCCTCCAAGATTAAAATCTGTTCTAAATAAACCGTAATCGCCTACTGTTAATTTTGTAGTACCTTTAAATTCATTTTGACCTGTATTCGAAATAAAGTTAATGATACCTCCTGGAGCTCCAGAAGCATATATAGAGGCTGTACCTCCTTTTACGGCCTCTAATCTTTTAACAGTAGCGTCTGTTCTTTGAAAGTTATCGATGTTAGCAAATTGTAAGGCGCCATCTTCAAAGACAGGCATACCGTCTTCTTGAAATTGAACATACTCATAGGCTCCTGCTGTTGGAATACCTCTTGCAAATAAGTTGTTTCCTGTTTCTCCCCCTGATGTTTCAACCAAAAACCCCGGTATAGATTGTAATAAGTCTGCTGTGCTTTGTGGCGCTTGTTCTTCTATTTGTTTAGAACCCATAGTCGTAATTGCAACACTTGATTCCATTTTCTTTCTTGGGTTTCCAGAACCTGTTACAACGACTTCGCTTAATGACATTAAATCTTCCTGAAGCGTTACATTTAGTTGTACACTACTGCCGCTCACTGTAAAAGAAAGTTCCTGAGTTTTAAAGCCTATATAGGAAACTACAAGTGTAAAACTTCCATCTTCTACATTACTTATTACATAATTTCCATCAAAATCTGTAACAGATCCTTTACTAGTATTTTGAATAACTACATTAACTCCTGGTAGTGGGCTCCCATTAGTATCTGTTATAGTTCCTTCAATGCTTCCATTTTGAGCTATTGCTATACTGGACATTAAAGCCAGCATTGTAAAACAAAGCTTTTTTAAGATTGTAATTTGTTGTAACATAATTAGTTCTTTTTTAGTTTAAGTTACTCAAATATACTTTTCCAGATATTTTAACCATTCAAATATTTTTCGAAAACGTTTTCGATTTTACCGAAAACGTTTTCGAAAGCTTTACAGTCGTTTTCTATTACTAAATAATTATTCATAATTTAGTAATTTTTACATTCATAACATGAAAACTATAACTTTAAAACAAATTGCAGAAGAATTGAATATTTCTGTAACAACAGTTTCTAAAGCTCTTAAGGACTACCCTGATGTAAGTAAAAAAACAAGACAGCGTGTATTAGATTTAGCAAAAGACTTAAATTATATTCCAAACTCATTTGCTGTCAGCTTAAGAATGCAACAGTCTAAAACTATAGGTGTTATTGTTCCTGCTACGGTTCATCATTTTTTCTCAAATGTTATTAAAGGTATTTTAAAAGAAGCAGAAAAAAAGGATTATTTAGTTATTCTTTTACATTCTAATGAAAACTATGAGCTTGAAAAAAAACAGGTTGATTTGCTTATTAGCAAAGGTGTAGATGGCATTTTAATCTCTTTATCTAACAAAACCAATAATTTTGAGCATCTTCAAAAAATAATTGATCATGATATCCCTTTAGTTCTATTTGATAAAATAGCAAAAACGGTTAAATGTTCTAAAGTCATCGTTGATGACAGAAAGGCTGCATACGATGTTGTTTCTCATTTAATAAAAAAAGGGCATAGGCGAATTGCTCATTTTAGAGGGGATCTAAATCCTCAAAATTCTATAGATCGTTTTTTAGGTTATAAGCAAGCATTGTTAGATCACGATATAGACTTCGACCCTACACTGGTATATATGTGTAATAATAATTCTGATTTTGAAGATGGGTATAGCAATGCAGAAAAACTGTTAAAAGATCATGGTAAAACGATAGATGCTATTTTTACAATTACCGATGTTATTGCTATAGGTATTATTAAATATTTTACCGATCATAATATTAAGATCCCTGAAGATATTGCATTGTTTGGCTTTAGTAATTGGTTTATGGCTTCTGTAATTAGTCCAGCGCTCTCTTCGGTTGAGCAACATGGTTATGAAATGGGCGAAAAATCTGCTCATATCGTATTTCAAGAGATTGATTCTAAACACAACGATATGCCTATTGAACCTCAAATTGTCGTGCTTCCTACTGAGTTAATAATTAGAGATTCTTGTTAATTAATTATACTATTTCTATTTTAAAAAATCGATGTTTCTTTTTAAACCTGAAAACTTTGTCCGTTTTACTGCAGATTTTTGAAATACCTTCTTAAACGTATCTTCTGTTATCTCTTCCCAATCTTTTTTGGTCATGGATAACAATTCTGGATGTGGATTAAAAAGTGGTTCGTTATGTGGTTTTGAGAATCGGTTCCACGGACAAACATCTTGACATACATCGCAACCAAACATCCAATCATCAAATTGTCCTTTAAATTCTGTTGGAATATTTTCTTTTAATTCTATAGTGAAATAGGAAATACATTTACTTCCATCTACCACATAAGGTTCTGTTATTGCTTGTGTTGGACAGGCATCAATACATGCGGTACACGTACCGCAATGATCTGTTGTTGGTAAATCGTATTCTAGATCCAAATCAATAATAAGTTCTGCAATAAAATAAAAAGAGCCTGCTTGTTGGGTTAATAAATTACTGTGTTTCCCAATCCAACCTAGTCCACTTTTTGCAGCCCAAGCTTTATCTAAAACGGGAGCTGAATCTACAAAAGCTCTCCCTTCGACCTCTCCTATTTCTTCTTGAATAAAGTTTAAAAGTGATTTAAGTTTATCTTTTATTACAAAATGATAGTCTCTTCCATAAGCATATTTAGATAGTTTATAACTATTGGCCGTTTGCTCTTGGCTTGGGTAGTAGTTTAACAATAATGAAACAACACTTTTAGAACCTTTTACCAGTTTTGTTGGGTCTAAGCGTTTATCAAAATGGTTTTCCATGTATTGCATTTGCCCATGCATATTCTTGTTTAACCAATTTTCTAATCGAGGGGCTTCTTCTTCTAAAAAGCTAGCTTTACTAATACCGCATGATAAAAAACCGAGGCGTTTTGCTTCGGTTTTTATGAGGTTTGAATTGATAATAATACTCAATATAAGTAAAGTTTTTAAAAATTACTCAATATCTAATTTCAATGTTAATTTATAAAACTTTTCTTTTGTATTAGCTTTAAGCATAGCATACAATTTTTGACTTCCTACTCTATCTTTTATATTAAATGTCAAATCAATATAACCTTCGCCTCCAATTGCAACTGAATCTTTTGTATGTTCATAGCCTGTACATACACAATCAGGATTAATATATTCAATAAATAAAGGGGCTTCACCAATATTTTTAAAAGTATATCGCCCTTTTACTGTAGAGTCTCCTTTTGGAATTGTTCCTAAATTAATAATCTTAGTTTTAAATTTCATTTTTGCCAACTCAACTAATTCAGCAGCTTTATTTGAATCAATATTTTTTTCTTCTGATTTTATATCTTTTTTTATTACACTCCTTTTTTCCTGATTATTTTCGCCTTGCCAATTACACGAAAGAAAACATACTACTGTAACAAATATAAAAGCAATCAATTTCATAAAACCTTTATTAATTTAAATTTATTGTGAGTTGTACATCTTAAAACATTAAGAAAAAGAAATATCAAAACACAGAATGGTATAATTTAAGCTTATAAAAACTTATTTTTTCTTCCTCTTCCTCTATTGTCCCATTTGAATAGTAAAATCCATTTTTATAGTATTTAACTTCAAAACCTTTAGGCACTTCAGTATCAACTATTAATTTTTTATTTTTATATATCTGTAAACCATCATAAGCACTAGAAATACTCTTTCTATATGATCTAAAAACTAATAAATTCTGGTCATTACTCTCAAAAACTTTTATATCACTATAATAGCCTCGTTTAGGTCTATCGTTAAAAAATAATTCTCTAAACTTTTTTACATCATGTTTTTTTAATTCTTTATAATTTGTGTCCATATTTTCTCCTTCTACCCCAAAAGCATACTTTATGTTAAAATCATGATCATAAACATATATTAAAGAATCTATTTCATGGGCAATATAAAAAAATCCTTTAGAATCAATATCAAAATTGAAAGTAGAATGATGTGGCAAATATGAATAATTCAATAATTCAGGTGTTCTACGACCTAACAGTCTTAATATATTTATATCTGAATAATTTGACAAATCAAGTTCGGCAAGTATCCTTCCTTCTTTATAATATTTATATCCTCCCATAAGTCCATTAAAATTAGAATGTTCAGAATAAATAGGGAAATAGCATTTTTTATTAAAATTTTTAAATTTTAAATTACCAAAATCTGGTGAATATATAATGGGTTCTTTAGCAGATGGCCTTTTTATATTTCTAGCTTTGCCATACTTTTGACTTCCCTTCCAATTGATACGAGTTTCTTTTATTTTCTTCCAATTATTATCAAAAACAAAAACCCGGTTAGAAGCTTCATGAAATAAACTTTGTCCATTTGACAAAAAACTAAATCCGCTTATGCGTCCAATAAAAAGTTCATTAGGTCCTTTGCCGTGTCCAATTTTTTTATCAATCAAATTACCTTCATAATCAAATAAAAACACCCAACAGAATCTATAATCTACAAAAGCGATGTTGTCTTTTAAATACCCTATTTCTCCAATATATGAAGACGATTCTATATGATCTAATGCTATTTTTTCTATTTCTACAGCATATCCCAATTCTTTTTCAGTACTTACTGTAGTATTGAAAAAATCTTCAAAAGGCTTACTACTGTCACTATTACAAGATAATAGACAAAACAAAATACTTAATACAGTATAATAGTAAAACACTCCATTTTTAAACATAAAAACTTTAGGTTATTTATTATATTTTCGCTATTTCCTCCTACTAAATACATACTAAAAAAATGCAGAAATATAAATTTAATTCTCATTGAGACAAAATCAAATAACAATTCTTCTAAGACCAAAACTCGTCTTTTTAGCCTAGAAAACCTTAACTTAAATCACTTACAATTAGCATCACCATAAGAACACCAATAATTAGCATTGGATCCTGCAGCAACAGCACCACATGCATCTGCTCCGTTTGGCGTACAAACAGCATACCAAGTGCAATAGCAAGGTGTTGAATCCGATTCTTCAGCGTTTGCTATATTTATATGCATTACATTAAACAAAGAAACGTCAGAAAAATTACTTACTTCCGTATTTTTTATTCCGTAAATAACGGAAAGGGTAATCAAAACTAGAGCTACAATACTCTTCAATACTTTTTTCATAATATTTAATATTTAATATTTAAACAAAAATAGGGCTATTTTCTGCTTTAGCAAGCAATTTACATATTAATTGTTTTATTTTCTTTCACTTTGTCTTTGGTGCGAAAAAGATATTTAACATAGATTTTCTATAAGACTTGTCTTTAGAGTCACTTTTCTAAACGAGGGCTTCAGCTTTTAAAAAAGCTGCTTACTTATACCACATGATAAAAACCCGAGGCGTTTGGCTTCGGTTTTAATAAGGTTTGTATAGCTTGCTTTTAAATTCATTCTCTATTGGTCTTCGACTGTGCTCCTGGTATTATCACAACTTGCTTATGCTAAATTTTCTTTTTATATAATTATGCTGTAAATATAAATGAATTCTATGATGTCTCACTGAGCGCAGTCGAAGTGCTTTATTATTAAGTAGCACCTTAGAGCTTCGACTTTAGTTTATCTTGAGCGTAGCCGAAAGGCTCAGCCTGACATAATAGTATGCTTTAGGTTTTCAAAGTAAACCTCATCTTAATATCCACAGGTTTTAAAGTAATTAAAGGGTTTACTTTTATAGTATCATTGTCGGTAGACATACGGAATCTTTTTAATATTGCGCTCACAGCTAGAATCATTTCATACATTGCAAAATTATTCCCTATACATAATCTTGGTCCTGCTCCAAAAGGCATGTAATAAGGCATGATGCCTTTTCTGTTTTCTTCAAAAAAACGAGATGGTTTGAATACTTCTGGACTATCCCAATAGTTTTTATTTCTATGTAATTCGTAAATGGATGCTCCTATAATCGTGCCTTTTTTTAGTACATAGTCATTTATTTTATCATCTTCAATATTTACTCTATCTGTTATCCAAGCGGGAGGGTATAAGCGGAGGCTCTCCTCAATACAGCACTTTGTGTAATTAAGTTGAGAAATTTCTTGTAAAGGCGTTAAATTTTTAGCACTGGTTTTTTTAATCTCAGATTCAACCTTTGTTAACTCTTCTTTATTTTGAGCCAGCAATTTTAACGTAAATGTTAAAGCATTGGCTGTTGTTTCATGACCTGCCACAAATAGAATTAATATTTCATCAATTAATTGCTCATTTGTCATGGTTGTTCCATCTTCATATTTTGCTGAGAGTAACATATCTAGAAGGTCATCGTGTTCATCATCAGACTCACGTCTTTGATCAATAATCGTATTAATGATGCCTCGGCTTTCTTTTACCAGTTTCATATGGTATGCGATCTCACCTGATAGGGTATACCATAATTTCTTATACGGCATCCTTAGTTCTTTAACAATAAACAATTGTAGTTTTTCAATGATAAACTGCAACCTTTTTAAGGTTTCTTTTTCTGCTGAAAAATCAAACAATGATTTAGCAACGACTTCGAATGCTAATTCATTCATTATTGGGTATAAATCAACAAACCCTTCAGTATCAATTCTATTAACTTGTTCGTTAACAGCCTTATCTATAATCTCAACGAGGTTTTGAATTTTCTCTTTATGAAATGCTGGTTGAATTAATCGACGTTGTTTTAACCAATAATCTCCACTTGAAGTTAATAACCCATAACCAACATATTTTGATAAATAGGTGGTTTGAATTTTAGATTTATGATAAACTTTATGGTTTTTTTGTAGCATGTGCTTCGTAATAACAGCATCTCGTGTTAAAACTATATGCCCATAAAAAGGGGATTTTATTGCAAAAGTATCACCTACCTCATTAAACCATTTATTGTGAAATGGAATGGGGTTTTTTGCTATGGTAGATGATTTTATTAAGAATTTATAAAAAGGAACTCTATTAGGATACTTATATTTTGACATGGACAAATTATTAAAATAACGTCAGTTTCTATTTAACTTTTTCAGAAAAACAATGTTAAAATGATAATTATACCATTTCTCATATCGAGTAGATTCCTGCTTTCGCAGGAATGACAAAAACTACTAACTTGATCTCCCGTACCCAATAACATCACTTCTATACGTTAGTTAATTTTCTTTTTATATAGGTCTCGGAATTGACACTAACACTAAAACAACCCTCCTTGAATATCTCCTTTTATTCTACCTAAATGCTTATAAGCTTGCTCGGTAACTTCCCGTCCGCGAGGTGTTCGCATAATAAACCCTTGTTGAATTAAAAAGGGCTCATAAACTTCTTCTATAGTTTCTGGACTTTCACTAACCGCAGTTGCTATAGTTGTAATACCAACAGGCCCTCCTTTAAATTTATCTATGATAGTTGATAAAATTTTGTTGTCCATTTCATCCAATCCGTGCGCATCTACATTTAAAGCTTCTAATGCAAATTTCGCAATTTTAATATCGATGGTTCCATTTCCTTTTATCTGAGCAAAATCCCGGACACGGCGTAATAAGGCATTTGCTATTCTTGGAGTTCCTCTGCTTCGTCCTGCAATTTCTATAGCTGCTTCCATAGATATTGGCATATCTAAAATACTGGCACTCCTCTGTATGATGGTTGTTAATAAATCTGTTTTATAATATTGTAACCTGCTTTGAATACCAAAACGCGCACGCATCGGCGAGGTTAATAATCCTGATCGGGTTGTAGCACCAACCAACGTAAACGGATTTAAATTGATTTGCACTGATCGTGCATTAGGCCCAGACTCAATCATGATATCAATCTTGTAGTCTTCCATCGCAGAGTACAAATACTCTTCTACTATGGGGCTCAATCTATGAATTTCATCAATAAACAAGACATCACGTTCATCTAAATTAGTTAGCAAACCTGCTAAGTCTCCTGGTTTATCTAAAACGGGGCCTGATGTTACTTTGATACCAACATTTAATTCGTTCGCTAAAATATGTGCCAAAGTTGTTTTCCCCAGGCCTGGAGGTCCGTGAAACAAGGTATGGTCTAAAGCTTCAGTTCTTAAATTCGCTGCTTGAACAAAAATTTGAAGATTCTCTAAAACCTGATCCTGACCTGTAAAATCATCAAATGATAATGGTCTTAATTTTTTTTCTACATCTAATTCCTCTGGAGAGAAATTTTCGCTGGATGGGTCTAGGTTTTCGTTCATAGCAACTTCCTGTGAAGGCAGGAATCTTTTTATTACTTAAATAATTTATGCCAGAAATGGTATGACAAAAAATCTATTAAAGCAAATATAATCAAAAAGCCTTTCCGAATTAGAAAGGCTTAAGCAAATAATTTGGTTTAAAACAATAGATTTAGATCCCTATTTATGGTTTATTTCTTGATTATTCTCTTTACTAATGTTCCTCCCTCCGCTTTTATCCTTAAAAGATATATCCCAGGATTGATACTCGATAAATCAACTGTTTGATTCTCTAACTCAACATTTTCAACAAACTTTCCTAAAACATCGAATAATGTCACCTGTTCTACTTCTACATTATTTGTTTCGATATACAAGTTATTTTCTATCGGATTTGGATATAAGCTTATCGAGTCCTTTAATGGTCTATCCTCAAGGCTCAAAGTAGCGGTAGTAAACGTCTTTACGGTACCGTAAGTTGTTCCGGAACTATTGATGGCATAAGATCTGTATGAATATCCCGAATTGTCGCTCAGTCCCATAACAGATTGGCTATATGCTCCCGCTCCAACTCCTATCTGTAATTTTGTGGTATTGGCATCTCCAATTTCAGGATCATTATCGTCTGCTGTCAGGGCGTAAACGATGCCCCGGTCCGTTACACTGGTACTTCCCTCGTCCGTGACATTGCCTCCCAAGATTGCCGATGTTGTCATTATGTTACTGGCATCGTCCGTAAGAACTGTTACTGTAATATCATCATTATTAATAGTTACTGTAGCGCCATCTGTGATGTCTACCGACAAGGCTGTAGCTGCCAGGTTGGACTGGGCTATTGTGACCGTTTCATTGGCCTCCAGTTTTGTATCTCCGGTAGGGGTCACGGTAAACGTTTGTGTCTCGCCGGCATTACCTGTAAAGGTCAAGGTCTGACCTGTCACTGCCGTATAATCACTGTCCCCAGTGGTAGCGGTTCCATCGCTCGTACTTACGTCTACTGTAAAACCGCCCTGTACGGCATTGTCCAAGGTTGCCGTTACCGTGATAGCCCCATCGTTCTCGTTCCCGCTTACATCGGCTATGGTGACTGCGGCTGCATCGTCATTGTTTACCGTTACTGTTGCTCCATCGGTGATGTCCACCGACAAGGCTGTAGCTGCTAGGTTGGACTGGGCTATTGTGACCGTTTCATTGGCCTCCAGTTTTGTATCTCCGGTAGGGGTCACGGTAAACGTTTGTGTCTCGCCGGCATTACCTGTAAAGGTCAAGGTCTGACCTGTCACTGCCGTATAATCACTGCCCCCCGTGGTAGCGGTTCCATCGCTCGTACTTACGTCTACTGTAAAACCGCCCTGTACGGCATTGTCCAAGATTGCCATTATCGTGATGGCCCCATCGTTTTCATTCCCGCTTACATCGGCTATGGTGACTGCGGCACTATCGTCGTTATTAATAGTGTAAGTATGTATCAGATTCGTCCCTAAAGTTGCATTCGTTGGACTCGAAATAGTTACTATAACTGTTTCGTTAGCTTCCAAAATAGCATCAGATACTATACTGGCTATGGTTATATCATTATTACTATCTCCTGCTGTAATGGTTAATGAGCCATCTGCTAAAGTATAATCTGTACCACTTCCTGTTGCTGTTCCTGTTACAGCATAATTTACAGACACATTACTTCCGCTTATAGTATTTAATGAAATTTCTAAATTTACACTGTTAACACTTTCAGCTCCTGAAGAACTAGTAGATGTAAAAGCTACCGTTGGATTTGATGTTGTAAATGTTTCTACTGTCCCTTCTGTCGTTCCTTCACTATTTATGGCGTATGCAGAAAAGCTATAGTTACTGGAGGCGAGTAAACTCGAAATGGCTTGATTATAACTTCCTGTTGTACCAGAAACGATTACTTTAGTTACGTTGGCACCTCCAGATTCTGCCACTGTTGGCGTGGGATCTGTAGAAGTTAATGCATATACAAAGCCTCTTTCTGTTATAGCTGCACCTCCATCTGAGGTTACATCACCATTAAGTGTGGCACTGTTCGACAAAACTAAGGTACTTGCTAGAGTCGTTACAGTAGGGAGCGATAAACTTGATGGTATTGAGTACACTATATCATCAATAAAAACATTTAAATCGACTGCTTCAATCCATAATTCGTCTATATCCTGAAAATCGGTATTACTAGATAATACCTGATTCCCGTCAAAAGTAATATTAACAGTTGCCCCTACCTGAGCACCATCTTTATAAGCCTTTAAAGTCCCCGAAGTACTAGCTCCAACACCAGAATCTTGAATATAAATACTTGAAATAGCAAATTCATCTCCTCCGTGACGCTTAATAGTCCATTTGGTTACTCCACCAATATCGACATTGTCATCATAAAGCGCTCCAGTACCTCCAGATCCTGAGGTTTCTCTAAAAGAAACAAAATCGTTGGTTGCTAATGAATTTATTGAAAAACTTAGCGGTCCTAATGAAACTGTTTTTCCAAGTTTTCTATTATTAGTTATTCCTGTATTATTAAAATTAATTGTTGCAGTACCTGTAGGCACAGCACCTTCTACTACATTGCTAATAGTTATTCCTTTTAAGGTAAATGCGTCTGGTTGGTCTGTTAGAGGGCTCACAGTAAATTCAATTTCCGAAACTCCAGTAACGGGCAAGGTATTATTGTTGTCAAAAAAAGTGCCTATTGAAACACCTGAATTATTTTCAGACAGCGATTTATTTGCACTTAATGTCATTGTTCTAATTGTACTCCCTACAGCATTTTTAAAAACTATCTGAGTATTTGTTGTATAAGTAGATGGCCCATTTGTTGGTGACAGATAGTTAAAAATGGTTAAATCATTCACATCGAAAGATATGGCATTTACTCCATCTGCTTTAATAGTAAATACCGCGGTTGCCCCAGGAGTTGTATTTGTGGAAAATAATTCTGCACCTACTACACTACCAGTAACATTAGTTGCTTGGTTGCTAGCTTCTAATATTGATGTTGTAGAAATTGATTTAAATCCAATGCTACCAGAGTCATTTGTTCCAAGTCCTCCAAACCTATAAAAATCTTGGGAAATCATTTGAAAACATGTCATAATTAGTAAAAGACAAAAAAGGTTTTTGATCTTTTTTTGTTTCAGTTCATAATTTGAATGAAATACTAAAATAATTTTTTTCATGATATTTAAACTGTAAAGGTTATCAGTCTGTCGACTTGTAATATTTTTCAATATTTATTTATACGAATATAAAACAAAAATGTCTGAAAAATAACATTTAATCGTATTTTTTGTACTTTTCATCGATATTTCATACTAAATCGATCAATTTTGGCACAAAAAAGCCTTTCCGAATTGGAAAGGCTTAAGCAAATAATCTGGTTAAAATTATGGCTAGTTATAAATGGTTGGTTGGCTATACCAATTTGAGTATAAAATATCACATGTCGACTCGTTCTTTTTAAATCTAAATACCTTGTTCATAAATTCCGTAACAATGCTATGCAATATAATCACAGCGTTTTTAGATTTTAAAATAACATCGGCTTTAATATGACATTCTATACTCAAATTGGTATTAATTTATAATAGTAAATTCACAGCGCCTGTTAATATCGTATTCTTCATCACTACAAATACCTTCTTTAACACATTCGTTAAGTGGTTGCATTTCTCCATAACCAATACTTTTTAGTCGGTTTCTGTCAATGCCTTGGCTTACTAAATATTCTAAAGTAGATGCTGCCCGACTTTTAGATAAATTTAAGTTGTATTGATCTGATCCTCGTGCATCTGTGTGCGCAGATACTTCAATGGCCATATCCGGATACTTGTTTAGTAAATCAACAAGCACATTTAAAGTTACTGCGGCATCTTCTCGAATGTTAGATTTATCGAAATCGAAATAGATTTTATCTAACTGAATTTGAACATCACCTCTTTCGTTTTCCTTAACACGTTCTTCTGCAGAGGCATACGACTCTAAAGTTAAATAGATATTATGGTATATTTTACCTTTACCATCTGTTGAGAATTCAACATCTTGAGGAATGTATGCTTTTCGTGTTCCTCGAACTTTATATTTTTTATTAGGTTCTATCTTAAATAGGTAATCTGCTTTTTCGCCTATAATAGTATCCTGAATTACTGTACCTGTTTCATCAAATAATGTTACTAAAGAACCTACTAATAATTCTTTACTATTTTTATCTTGTACAATACCTTCTACTAAATACTTGGTTAAAATGTTTTCTTCTCTCGCAAAACCATACAGTCTATCATAACCACTTCTATTTGAAGACACATATCCTTTATTATTCTTTTCTCTTACAGTATATGCAAAATCGTCTAAACTGCTATTTATTGAGCCTCCTAAGTTTACAGGTTTATCAAAACTACCATTTAGAATGTTACTCCTAAGCACATCTAAACTGCCATATCCCTGATGCCCATCTGATGAAAAGTATAATACATCAAGATCACTTATGTAAGGAAATTGTTCGCGATGTTTTGTATTTACTTTATCGCCTAAGTTTTCTGGCTCCCCATAAGTACCATCATCATTTATAGCTACTTTGTAGATATCGAATCCTCCAATAGTCCCTGGCATATCGCTAGCAAAATAAAGTGTTTTTCCATCTTTACTTAAGCTAGGATGCTCTGTACTATATTTATTTGAATTGAATGGTAATTCTGTAACATTGGTCCAGATACTATCCACCAACTCCGCTTTAAAAATTTTAATATGAGCAATACGCTCGGTATCTGTTTTTGTACGCGTTTTATTGGTTCTATTAAAATACATGGTTTTAGCATCGCTACTAAATGTCGCACTACTTTCATGAGAATCTGTATTTATCTCATCTGAAAAAGGTGTAATATCTTCTAAAGTCCCATTATCAGTCATGGTTGCTTTATACAAATCTAAATACGGTAAATTATTCCATGAGTAAGCTGGGTTTTTACTATTTCTTGATGAAGCAAAAGCTACTTTATTGTCTCCATAGAATGATAAACCGAAGTCACTGGTTGAATTAGCGCTTTCTAATTGTTTTAGTTTAAATATATGCGGAGTCTTTTTATCTAAAGCGTCCATAAAAGCAGGCGTATTTATTCTTTTATTGAAATATCTGCTTAAATGAAAATCGGCTTCTTTATAACTTTTAGCACCTTTTAAAGCTTGTGCGTATCTAAAATGTAATTCAATGTCTATAGAGTCTCCATAAGTTACAAATAACTCCCGATAGGTTTTTATTGCTTTTTGCAAATTAGCATTATAATAATAACTATCTGCCAAATTTTGAAGCACTTCTTGAGTACGCTCTTTCTTTTCATAAATCTCAGCCGCTTCAACATAGGCTCTCATTTCAAAAAGCTTATTGGCTCTTTTTAAATTTCCTTTTTGCGCTAATGCTATTCCACTAACTAATAAAAGGCTTGCAAATATGTATATATGTTTTTTCATAATTGTCATCATTTTTGGTTAGAAGAATCTAGGTGAACGATCGTATCCTCCTTTAAGTCCGAATAAATCAATATCAAATAAAATAAATATTTCATGAGATCCTGAATTGAAATCACCTAAGGTCGTGGTTGTAAAGTCGTAAGCGTACCCAATTTTTAATTCTGGTGTTATTCTAAAACTTGCTAACCCACTTATAGCATCATCTAATCGATATCCTAACCCTACTTCTAACCTGTCATTAAATAACACATTAGCTGTGATGTCTAAAGCCAAAGGAGCACCTCTAACTGATTTTGCCATAAATGCAGGCTTAAACTTTAAATCTCTGTTAATATCAAAAACATAACCTCCTGTTAAAAAATAGTGAATATCTTGAACACCTGTAGATTTCACACCGCCTTCTGTTTCTAAGTGCTTTGTTGTTAACAGGTTTGGAGCGGATAAGCCAATATAATAGTTATTGGTAAAATAAAATGCTCCAATACCTAAATTAGGAAATGTTTTACTGATATTTTCATTAAACGCGACATCCGTTGTCGTATTACCTGATTGTAAATTGAAGCCATCAAAATTAACATCAAATAATGTAAACCCTGCTTTAATACCAAGCGATAATTTTGCTTGAAATCCTACTGGTAATATATAAGCGAAATCTGCATAAATATTATTTTCACTTACAACATCACCTATATTATCATTCGTAAACGAAATACCCATTTCAATTTTCTCATTAATAGGTGTGTGAGCGAAAAAAGTTCCTGTTTTTGGAGCGCCTTCTACGCCAACCCATTGTGTTCTATATAAGCCTCCTAAATTTAGAATCGCATCTTCTGCTGTTGCATAGGCTGGATTAATAACACTCATATTATACATATACTGTGTAAATTGTGGGTCTTGTTGCGCAAAACTTTGAAATGACAAGAGCGTCAAACTTAACAAAGCAGCTATTTTATGATATATATTTAAATTTTTCATTGTTTCTTAAATTTTGCTTTATCTATATATTATCTGCTTAAGTATAAGCGTCCTTGTTCTGGTTTATTTTCTCCATCATTGAAATTGAAAATATAATAATAGACTCCTACTGGTAAATCTCCACTACCTATTGTTCTGGATTGATTAGATATACCATCAAATCTTGGTGTATTAGCATTTCCTTTATATACAATATTTCCGTAGCGATTAAATATCTCTATTACAAAATTGGGATATAGAATATGTAAATTATCAAAATCATATGTATCGTTAGTTCCGTCTCCATTTGGTGAGAATCCGTCCGGAAGTATCAATTTACCACAAGACGTTAAATCTGTAGTAATTGCTAAACGAACACTACTTTCACAACCTGTAGTACCATCTACTAAAGCGGCATAATAAGTAACATTGTGATTTAAAGTTGAGCTGTCCGAAATAACAGAACCATTTGATGCAGCATCATACCAAACTATATTGCTTGTTGATGCGTTATATTCTGTAATATTTAATGACAGATCATTAATTATTGGACCATCATTGATACAATATTCTGCAGCTAGATTATCTAATGTTGGCGTTGGCGTATCATTAACAATAACATCAACTTGAACATTTGTTGAAGACTCACAACCAGAGGCATTTGTTTGAGTTGCATAATAATCTTCCCCATCTACCAATGTATCTGTGGCATTAAGTTGTGTTGTCAAAGCAGCATCTTCATACCAGGTAATGGTTCCTGTTGCCGTTAAAGCTGCATCTAAATCTGCGACTGTTGGATTGTCAATCAAACAAAATTCCATAGTTGCATTATTCACAATTGGTGGTGAACTATCACTAACAGTTACTGTTATATCTGCGGTAGCATCTATTGCACAAGGTGAGTTTGCTGTTACTGTATATCTATAAACACCAGCAGTATCGACTAAAGGGTCAAAAACTCCCGTACCACTAGCTAATGCTGGTGACCATGTTCCTAATGTATCTGCGCCTCCTAAAAAGGTAAATAAATCTGTCGGACCATCTATCACACAAATTAATGCTGGATTACTAGTTCCTGCATTTGGTGCTTGTGTAACTGTTACAATAACTTCGCTTCTTGTAACTCCACATGCGTTTGTATGTGTGTAAGTATAAATATCTCCTGCATCAACCGTTGGATCGAAAACACCTGTTCCACTTGTTAATGCTGGTGACCATGTTCCTCCCGGGTCTGCAGCTCCTAAAAGCGTAAATAAATCTGTTGTTGCATCTGTACTACAAGCATCTAAAGTATTATCTGTTCCTGCACTCAAAGGTTCATCTATAGTAACCGTTATAGTTGTACTATCATCTACACATGGTGCAGAAGCAGTTATATAATATGTAAATTGATAATTATTAGCACTAAACCCTGTTACATCATAAGTTGTTGGAGTTGATACTACTGCTCCTGTATTGTCTGGACCTTCATACCAAGTTCCTCCGTTATCCTGCGAACCATCTAAACCATCAAAAAGGTTTATTGTAGTATTATTACATTCAGAAATTCCGGGGTTAACAGAAACTCCCGCATTTGGAGATTGATAAATTCTAGCTATTACTTCTGTTCTCACGGAAGATTCACATCCAGTTGTTCCATCTGTTTGTGTGGCAAAGTAGTTTTCTCCATCTATTAGAGTTACTGTTCCAGCTAATGGCGTTCCTCCTGTTGCATCATCGTACCATTGTATAGTAGTTCCTGTTAAAACTGTTAAATCTCCAACGGTTGCTGTATCACAAAATTCCTGAGTTGCGTTTGCTGTTGGTGCTGATGAATCGTTAATAGTAATAGTTACCATTGGCATTTCTGGTGCATCACAACCATCTATGGCTGTTACATCGAATGTAAAACTATATGTTGTTCCCGGTAGTAGATTATCTAAACGCACAGTACTTCCCGTTAATTGATTGGAAGGCGTATCGTCAATCCAAACTCCCGGATCTGCATCCACACTTAAATAGTCTAATAAATCCAACGTTTGCCCCGGTGTAATATCCGCTACACAAAAGGCATTCGGGTTAGTCGTTGTTCCTGCATTCGGTGCATCTTCTATCGTTATGCTCGTTGTTGTATTATTGGTACATCCATTTATATCTGTAATACTATAAGTATAATTGTATACTTGAATATTGGTAAGTGTATTTAAATCCAAAATGTTAGTGATCGCCGTTCCTGTCGTGTCTGTACCTAAATACCATTGCCCTCCTGCATCTACTGTTCCTGTTAAAAGCGTAAATAAATTAAAAGAGGTATTATTTAACGCAGGATTATTTTCACAATAAGTTGCTGGGTCAGCTGTTCCCGTATTGGGCTGTGCATTAATTGTAATTAAAACAGTTGGCATTTCAGGTGCATCACAGCCATCTATGGCTGTTACATCGAATGTAAAACTATATGTTGTTCCCGGTAGTAGATTATCTAAACGCACAGTACTTCCCGTTAATTGATTGGAAGGCGTATCGTCTATCCAAATTCCCGGATCTGCATCCACACTTAAATAGTCTAATAAATCCAACGTTTGCCCCGATGTAATATCCGCTACACAAAAGGCATTCGGGTTAGTCGTTGTTCCTGCATTCGGTGCATCTTCTATCGTTATACTTGTTGTTGTACTATTTATACATCCGTTTATATCTGTAATACTATAAGTATAATCATATACCTGTATATTTGTTAGTGTATTTAAATCTAGGACATTGGAAATCATTGTGCCTGCAGAGTCTGTACCTAAGTACCATTGCCCTCCCGCATCTACTGTTCCAGTTAAAAGCGTAAATAAATCAAAAGCTGTGTTATTTAATGCGAGATCATTTTCACAATAAATTGCTGGATCTGCTGCTCCTGTATCTGGTTGTGCATTAATTGTTATTAAAACAGTTGGCATTTCAGGTGTATCGCAACCAGGGAATGCAGTTACATCGAATGTAAAACTATATGTTGTTCCTGGTAGCAGACCATCTAACGTTACAATGCTTCCTGATAATCGATTTGAAGGCGTATCATCACTCCAAACCCCTGGATCTGCATCGACGCTTAAATAATCTGATAGGTCTAATGTCTGCCCCGGTGTGATATCTGATAAACAAAAGGCATTTGGATTTGTAGTTGTCCCTGCATTGGGCGCATCTTCTATTGTTATACTTATCGTTTCTGTATCAGAACAAGTTCCATTATCAATTGTATAATTAAAAGTATATGGACTTCCTCCTACAGTAAAACTCGTAATATCTAAATTTAAAGGATCCGATATTGTTGCGTTGGTAGCATCTGTCCAAATTCCTAAATTATTATCTTGAGATCCATCTAAGGCATTAAACAGATTATAATTTGCTATCAATGCATTTTCACAAAATGTATCGTTTGTAGCAGTTCCGGCATTAGGATCTGCCAATACTACAATTTGAATCGTTGTAGAATCTTCCGGACAAGGCGTTGTAGTATTCTGTGAGTATGTAAAATTATATGGGCTACTTGCAGGAGTAAAAGCTCCAGTGGTTAAATCTATGGATGATGGAACAACCGTACCTGAGCTGGAAAGTCCTTCTGTCCATACACCTCCGAGGTCTGCATCAGTATCTAACAACGTCATTAAGTCAAAATTTGAAGGTAGGCCGGACACACAAAATGTTCGGTTTGCTCCTGATGGCGTTCCTGAGGATAATATAGGCGAAATTATAATTGTTACGGTTGAAATTCCATCTGGACAAGCACCACCACCAGAGATTGTATAAGTAAAAACATATGTCCCTGCAATTAAAGTTGAGATATTTACTGTTCCTAAGTGTCCATTTGTTATTGCTAAGGACGAATTAGTAGTCCAATTACCTCCTGTTTGTGGAAACCCTCCTAATTCATCAAATAGATTAAAATCTGCAGCTGGAATATTATCTTCACAATATCGTAAAGTATCTGATGATCCTGCATCTACCGGAACATCTACATTTACGGTTACTGCCACCGCGTTACTTGTACAAGAACCATCATCTATTTGAATATAATATATACCACTTGTTAATGGGTCTGATGATGATAATTTTGATGCTTCTATTGGATTATCAAAAGCATCAAGGCTTGAATACCAATTAAAATTAGTAGCCGGAGTACCCGTTTGTAAACTACCCACTGTAGGTGTAGGGATTGCATTGGCACAAAACGCCTGTATAAGATCAGGCATTGGGTCTTGCGGTGAAGCGAACACACCTACTCTGGAAGTCTCAAATTGACTTTTACAAACCCCACCGGCAGCTACGAATACTATAGCCAAATTTGTTAGGCCATTAGGGAATAAGGTAGCTGGAGCTACTTGGTTAACAAGATCAAAGCTATAATAAATTTCAACACTACCCCCTGGCGGAATACCCGATTGTAAAACATTATCTATGTAATCTTGAAAATCTATATTTTCATTACTACAATAATTAGCATCTAAATTCTGTCCTGTTGGATCTACTGTAAAGTCTATAAATATGGATTCTCTGAAACCACAGGTACCAGAGTCATCATCAGCATAATAGGTTCCTTGTGAAACAAACTCTCCCGGATTAAAAGCAGTTCCTCCTGTTGGGACAGCATACCAACGTATGCCATTACCTCCATCTGTTGCATAAGTATTCAAATCATTAAAAGTAAATCCAGATGCATCACAAATAGCTGGCGGAGTTGGATCTGCTATCGTAGGACATTGTGCAGAAACCGACAATGAAGCACATAATAACAGTAAAATATAGAATGTATTTAAGAACACATTTCTAAATAGTAGTGTTGTTTTCATAATTGAAAATTTAGATTCATATCTAGTTAGTTCAGAATAAGACGTGTAAAATTCACCAAATATTTTACAGGAAAGTTTTTCACAAATTTATTCAGCGTGCAATTTAACGGATATTTTTGTATTTCATCGACTTTTTGTGAATTATTTTACATTTCGTCGATAAAATCTGCGTATTGGCGGTGTTTCAAGCTTTTTATACTTGTTTTTAAGAGGTAAATAGTCACTTACAAAATACATGTGTAATAAAAACCCTACTTGAAACAAAAAGAAAAGAAGATAAAATACTAAAAGCCAAAGCCTTTCTAATTTAGAAAGGCTTTGGCTTTTATAATAAAGAATTTCGGGTTTTGACCTTTTTGATCAAAACCCGAAATTCTTTTATTTAGATTCCCGTTTTCACGGGAATGACAATTTCAACGGAAACCCCGAGACTGAGCCTCGGAGAATTCTTTTCAATTAAAAAATTGTATTTGCTACTGGCTAGTGTTGTAGCTCTTCCTCTCCTTCCTTTAAAGGGACGTTTTGAGGAACAAAATCTACATCATGCCCTGGTTTGCTATAATCATAAGCCCAACGGTGTACATGTGGAATTTCACCTGGCCAGTTTCCATGCATATGTTCAACAGGCGCAGTCCACTCTAGTGTTGTAGATTTCCATGGGTTTTGTGTTGCTTTTTTTCCAAAGAAAATACTACTAAAGAAGTTATATAAATAAACGATTTGCACCACTCCTCCTATTAAAGCAAATATGGTAATAATAACGTTTACATTAGCTAAATCGTCAAATAAAGGGAAATTACTATTTGTATAATAACGACGTGGTAATCCTGCCATACCTATAAAGTGCATTGGAAAAAATACACCATAAGCACAAACAGCCGTGATCCAGAAGTGGATATAACCTAAGTTTTTATTAAGCATCTTTCCAAACATTTTAGGGTACCAATGATAAATTCCTGCGAACATACCATACAATGCAGATATTCCCATTACTAAGTGGAAGTGAGCTACTACAAAATAGGTATCATGTACATTAATATCTAAAGCACTATCTCCTAGAATAATTCCTGTTAAACCTCCTGTTATAAATGTTGAAACAAAACCAATTGAGAATAACATCGCGGGGTTCATTTGTAAGTTACCCTTCCAGAGGGTGGTTATCCAGTTGAACGCTTTTACCGCTGACGGAATCGCAATTAATAATGTTGTAAATGTAAATACAGATCCTAAAAATGGATTCATTCCAGAAATAAACATATGGTGACCCCATACGATTGTAGATAAAAATGCAATTGCCAATATGGAAGCAATCATAGCACGATATCCAAAAATTGGTTTTCGCGAATTGGATGCCATAATTTCGGATACTAGACCCATTGCCGGTAATATGACGATATATACCTCTGGGTGCCCTAAGAACCAAAATAAATGTTCAAATAATACTGGAGATCCTCCTTGATAATGCAGTACTTCTCCTTGAATGAATATATCTGATAAAAAGAATGATGTTCCAAAACTTCTATCCATTATTAATAATAAGGCTGCAGATAATAAGACTGGGAAAGATATAACACCAATAACAGCTGTAATAAAAAATGCCCAAATGGTTAAAGGCAGTCTTGTCATAGACATTCCTTTTGTACGTAAGTTAATTACTGTAACAATATAGTTAAGGGATCCTAATAATGAAGATGCTATGAATATAGCCATAGATACTAACCATAGCGTCATTCCCATACCTGAACCTCCTTGAGCCATAGGTAAAGCACTTAATGGTGGATAGATGGTCCATCCTGCCGCTGCAGGTCCTGCTTCAACGAATAAGGATATTACCATGATGACACTTGATAAGAAGAATAACCAATAAGATACCATATTTAAAAAACCTGATGCCATATCGCGCGCACCAATTTGCAACGGAATTAATAAGTTACTAAATGTACCACTTAAACCAGCAGTTAATACGAAGAATACCATAATGGTACCATGAATGGTAACTAATGCTAAATAAATATCTGCATCCATAACACCATCTGGTGCCCATTTACCTAATAATGCCTCAAACAATACATTAGGCTCTTCTGGCCATGCGATTTGCATACGAAACATCAAAGACATTAATACCCCAATAACGCCCATAATAGTACCAGTAATAAGATACTGTTTAGCAATCATTTTATGGTCTTGACTAAATATATATTTAGTTACAAACGTTTCTTTATGATGATGTCCGTGGTCGTCGTCGTGTGCGTGAGTATCTGCGTGTGCTGACATAATCTTATATCGTTTTTATCTTTTAAAATTAGTTAATTAGAGAGTTTTTGAATGCTTTTTGCTCTTTTATCCAAGCATCATATTCTTCTTGAGTTTCTACAACTATCTTCATTTGCATATTGTAGTGAGACTTCCCACAAATTTTATTACATAATAATATATAATCAAATTCGTAAGGCTCTAAAGGTTCTTCGCCTTTAGCTAATAGAGGTTTACTATTTTCTACTCTAATTCTATTAATATTTTGAACCTTTTCTTTCATCTGAGATGTTTCTCGCATATCTGCCGTAGTGACAGTTGGCGTGAAACCAAATTGTGTAATCATTCCAGGCACACAATTCATTTGGGCTCTAAAATGTGGCATATAAGCCGAGTGTAATACATCTTGAGAACGCATCTTGAATAATACAGGCTTTCCTACTGGTAAATGTAACTCGGTAGTAATGACATCATCTTGTGCGTTAGGATCAGCTTCATCTAAACCTAATATGTTAGCACGATCAATATCAATTAAACGTACATTCGCTTTTCCTAGAGTATTATCTGCACCGCCATATCTAGCTTTCCAGTTAAACTGCTGTGCATATAACTCAACTACTAAAGGGTCATCACTCTCATCTATACCCATGATATTAATCCAGGTATTTAATCCATAAATAATTAAACCGGCTAAAACAATTACTGGAATGATCGTCCAAATAGCTTCTAGTTTATTATTATCTGCAAAGAATAATGCTTTTTTTCCTTTTTCACCTTTATATTTATAAGCAAAATAGTGTAATAAGAACTGTGTAATCGTCTGTACTATAAAGATAATTACCATAGAGATAACCATCAAATTATCAATAGTCGGACCATGCTCTGAAGCTGAATTCGACATTAATGGCAAATCACCCCATTTTACAAAGCATACAATAGTAATGACATAAATGAAAGCTAAAAAGCCCATCATTAAATATGCATTTATTGTGTTATCCTTATCGGTAGCAACTTGAGAATTTTCGTTTTTAGCCTGTGCTAGATCGAAAATCTTTACCATTTGCCAAATGGCTACTAAAATAAATACTAAAACTATAATTGTTAATAAAGCAGTCATTGTTATCGTTCGTCTTTATTTATATCTTAATTAATAATGAAATTCTTCACTTTCTTTTCTAAAAGGATATCCTTTTACAAGTAATGGTGCTTTGGTTAAAGCGGTAAATACTACAAATATGAATAATCCAGCAAATAATAATATTGAGCTTATTTCTGGAATTCCTATAAACCATCTATCACCAACTGTAGCTGGCATAATCATATTGAAAATATCAATATAATGACCTGCTAATATTACCAATCCTGCCATAACAACAAACCAAGGAATACGTTTGTAATCGGCATTCATTAACATTAATATTGGAAATACAAAATTCATGACTACCATACCTAAGAATGGTAATTTATAATCTTGGAAACGTGTTACAAAATAGGTTACCTCCTCTGGGATATTAGAATACCAAATCAACATGAATTGCGAGAACCATAGGTAAGTCCAAAAAATACTGAATGCAAACATAAATTTAGCAACATCATGTAAATGATTTTCATTTACAAACTCTAACTGTCCCTTTGTTTTTAAGTACATGGTAATTAAAGCAATCACTGTAATACCACTTACAAACATACTTGCAAACACATACCATCCAAATAAGGTAGAGAACCAGTGTGGATCTACACTCATAATCCAATCCCAAGACATCATAGATTCTGTATAAATAAAGAATACTAAAAATGCTGCCGAGATACGGAAAGACTTTTTAAAGTTACTCTTATCTTCTGCTGTATCTTGTGCAATTGAGAATTTACGTGCGAAGTGACGATATAAACTCCATCCCCCTATAAATATTAATCCTCTAATGGCAAATCCCCAGATATTTAACCATCCTGTTTTACCTTGAATCAACTTATCATGAGCAACGACTTCAGGGTCCATCCAAACAAATAAATTATAATGTCCTATAGTACCAGATGCAACCGCAATAATTAATACAATTAAAGCACCAGGTAACAAGTAAGCTGTAATCCCCTCCATTACTCTAAATAATACAGGAGACCACCCCGCTTGTGATGCAATTTGAATGGCATAAAATGCCAATACTCCTAATGCAATCATCATAAAGAAAAAGGCTGCAACATAAAGTGCAGACCAAGGTCTGTTTGCTATTTGATGTTGAACATGCTCCACATGTTTTGTGTGCTCATCAACTTCTGCGTGTGCTTCATCACCATGAGTATCGGTTGCATGTGCATCGTTACTTGGAGCAGCGTGTCCAGCTTCTTCTCCATGTCCGCCACCATGATGCGCTTCTTCTGTAAGCAAGTGCTCAACTTCTTCAAAAGATTTATGAGATGTTATAAAACCATAGCCAACACCTAATAATCCTAAAACCATTAGAATGATAGAAAATGTCTTTAATTTATTTGAAAATGTATACATATCTATAATAATCTTATCAATCTTACTTTTCTAAATCTGATTTTAACTTCAACACGTATGCTACTACTTGCCAACGTTCTTCTTCGTTCAATTGGTTTGCATAAGAACCCATGGCGTTTTTACCATAATAAATAGTATGGTAAATACTTCCTTCAGTTATAGCTCTTCCTACATCATCGTAACTAGGAATACCAAGGATTTTTTCACGCTTAACAAGCTTTCCTTGTCCTTTACCTTTATTACCGTGACAAATCCCACAGTAGATATCATATAATGCTTTTCCTCTTTCTAAATCTACCTGAGTAGAATCTATAGTGCTAACTAATGTCTCTTTAGCTAACAGGTAACCTTCGTTAGAATTTTCAATATCAAAAGGCACATACCCTCTTGGTATCGTACCTTCAACAGGCACCTGTGCTTCTACACCATCAGGAAACGCTGCTTCTCCATACGTTTCGTAACCTACAGACTCATACATATTAGGCATGAATTGATAGTTTGGAGCTGAATCTTTTTTACAGGATACTGCTACAAATACGACTGCTACTACTAATATTTTAATTAAGCTTTTCATCTTTTTCTTAATGCGCTTTATCAATTAAATTAATTTCGACTGCTCCAGTTTCTGCTAGTAAACTTTCTAGCTCTTTTTCATTTCCATGAACCGCTATTTCCATTAAGAAATGATCATCTGTAGTTCTTGGATCTGGGTTTTCTGCATTTTTAAATGGCCACATTCTACTACGTAAGTAAAACGTTATCACCATTAAATGCGCTGCAAAAAACACCGTTAACTCAAACATAATTGGTACAAATGCTGGCATATTTTCTATATAACTAAAGCTTGGTTTACCTCCAATATTTTGAGGCCAATCTTCAATCATAATGAAGTTCATCATAACGATAGCAACTGTTAAACCAACTAAACCATACATAAATGCTGTAATAGCGATACGTGTAGGTGCTAACCCCATGGCTTTGTCTAGTCCGTGAACCGGAAATGGTGTATATATCTCTTCAATGTGATGTTTTTCTGCCTTAACTTTTTTAACAGCAGACATTAATACATCATCATCCGTATAAATAGCGTGAATAACTTTTGAAGCTTCCATTGACTATATTTAGTTTATTAAATTTTTAGCTTGTCCAGACCAATCATCACGTTCTGCTCTTCCTGGGAAAGAACCTGTAATAGAATCTAACAAGTCATATTCTTTTTTCGTCATCTTACTAACCTGAAGGAAGGTATAAATACCTATGCTATTAAGCGTTTCTTCCATTTTAGGTCCGATACCATTTACTTTCTTCAAGTCATCAGCTGTCTGAGTAGTAGCATCAAAAGCTCCAATGCTTCCAAGTAAGTCACTTACTTTAGCTGAATTATCTTCGTCTGGAGTTTCAGCAGCTGTAGCAGCTGGTTTAGAAGTTTGTCCTCCAGAAGTTCTTGCATCGACTCCTGTACCTACTAAACTGTCTCCTCTTTCTCTAATTTTCTTATATCGTTCTCCAGAAGATTTCAAAATCGTTTTAACCTCTGCTTGTGCTATTACCGGAAATGTTCTTGAGTACAATAAGAATAATACAAAGAAGAATCCAATCGTTCCTACAAAGATTCCTATATCTACAAATGTTGGTGAGAACATGGTCCATGATGATGGTAAATAATCTCTATGCAACGATGTTACAATAATTACAAAACGCTCAAACCACATGCCTATGTTTACCACAATAGAGATAAAGAAAGAGAACATAATACTTGTTCTTAGTTTTTTGAACCACATGAATTGTGGAGAGAATACGTTACAAGTCATCATTGCCCAATATGCCCACCAGTAAGGTCCTGTTGCTCTGTTTAAGAATGCATATTGTTCATATTCTACACCAGAATACCATGCAATAAATAACTCAGTGATATATGCTACACCTACTATAGAACCTGTAATCATAATGACTATGTTCATTAATTCGATGTGTTGTACTGTTATATAATCTTCGAGGTTACACACTTTTCTCATAATAATAAGCAATGTGTTTACCATAGCAAATCCTGAGAATACCGCTCCTGCAACAAAATAAGGTGGGAAAATGGTGGTATGCCAACCCGGAATTACCGATGTCGCGAAGTCAAATGATACAATGGTATGTACTGAAAGTACTAATGGTGTTGCTAAACCTGCAAGTACCAAAGATACTTCTTCAAAACGTTGCCAATCTTTAGCACGACCTGACCATCCAAAACTTAATAATGCGTATATTTTCTTTTGAAATGGTTTGATAGCTCTATCTCTAAGCATTGCAAAATCTGGTAATAAACCTGTCCACCAGAATACTAATGAGACCGATAAATACGTAGATATTGCAAATACATCCCATAGTAATGGGGAGTTAAAGTTTACCCATAAGGAACCAAATTGATTTGGAATAGGTAACACCCAATAGCCTAACCATGGACGCCCCATGTGAATAATTGGGAACAATCCTGCCTGAACAACAGAGAATATGGTCATGGCTTCTGCAGAACGGTTAATGGCCATTCTCCATTTTTGACGGAATAATAATAGTACTGCAGAAATAAGTGTTCCTGCGTGACCAATACCAACCCACCAAACGAAGTTAGTAATATCCCAGGCCCAACCTACGGTCTTGTTTAAACCCCAAGTTCCAATACCTGTTGATATGGTATAAATAATACATCCAATTCCCCAAAGAAAAGCGGCAAGTGAAATACCAAAAACTATCCACCATTGTTTATTTGCTTTTCCTTCTACAGGCTTTGCCACATCTACGGTAACATCGTGATATGATTTTTCCCCTGTAACTAAAGGTCTTCTAATAGGTGCTTCGTAATGAGACGCCATAATTATATAATTGATTCTTTAATTAGATTTATGCTTCAGTTGTATTTCTCACTTTTGTTTGATACTGCACATTTGGCTTAGTACCAACACTTTCTAATAAGTGATACATACGATTATCTTTTAAAAGTTTTGCAACTTTACTTTCTTTATCATTGATATCTCCAAATGACATAGCACCGCTACTACAAGCTGCAGAACATGCTGTTTGGAATTCACCATCCTTAATTTCTCGTCCGTCACGTTTTGCATCCAGAATTGTTTTTTGTGTCATTTGAATACACATAGAACATTTTTCCATCACACCACGAGAACGCACAACCACATCTGGATTTAATACCATACGTCCCAGATCATCATTCATATAATAATCGAACTCATCATTTCCGTTATATAAGAACCAGTTAAAACGACGTACTTTATAAGGACAGTTATTTGCACAATACCTAGTACCTACACAACGGTTATATGCCATATGGTTCTGACCTTGACGACCATGTGATGTTGCCGCCACAGGGCATACAGTTTCACAAGGTGCATGATTACAATGCTGACACATGACTGGTTGGAATGCTACTTGAGGGTTCTCAGAAGCATTTTCCATTTCACCAAATTCACTCAATGAGCTTCCTAATCCAGATATCTCATCCTTTTTAGTATTATCGCCATCAAATGATTCTTCAGATGAATAATATCTATCTATACGTAACCAATGCATATCACGGCTACGACGTACTTCTGTCTTACCAACTACTGGCACATTGTTTTCTGCATGACAAGCAATCACACAAGCTCCACATCCTGTACAAGCGTTTAAGTCTACCGATAAATTGAAGTGATGTCCAATAGAGCGATCAAATTCATCCCATAAATCTACCTCTGGTGATGTTACCGGAGTTTCTTCATGATTTAAAGACACTACAGGAATAGCATTCCAGTATTTCTTATCTTTAGTATTGAATATCTCTAAAGTAGTTTCTTTAACAATGTCTCCACGCCCCATTAAGGTATTGTGTAACTGTACTGAAGCAAATTCATGCTCACCAGCAACCTTCTCTATTGTTACGTTTTGTACTGCATTAAAGTTTTGGTATAATGCATAAGCATTAACACCTGTTTGCATTTCTGTTTTTAAACCTAATGTTTTTCCATATCCAAGTGCTAAACCAACAGAACCTTTTGCTTGTCCTGGTTGAATCATTACTGGAGCAGTTACAGATACATCATTTACAGTTACTTTTGCATAACTACCATTCAATGCGCCATCCGCCACATGATGATTTGTCAAACCTAATGTATCTGCATCAGCTTTGGAAACTGTTAAATAGTTATCCCAAGATGTTCTTGTAATTGGATCTGGAAACTCTTGTAACCATGGGTTATTGGCTTGTTGCCCATCTCCCATACCTACTTTGGTATATAATGTTAATTCTAATCCGTTGCTTTTTGCAGAAGTTACAAGTGATTGAGCTGCATTTCCTGAAGAAGATGTTGCTTCAGCAGATTCATCAGCATCAGTTTCAGCTTCAGTAGTTGTATCTTCAACTTCAGTCTCAATAGCTCCAACAAACACACCATCATGTAATGCTTTGTTAAAAGAACTTCCTCCTAAAACATCGGTTCCCCAAGCTTCTTTAATGTAATCATGGTATGAAACATCATTTCCTGTCCATTTTAATAAAGTTTCTTGAAATTGCCTAGTATCAAATAAAGGGCGAATTGTTGGTTGTATTAAACCATAGTGTCCTTTTTTGATTTCAACATCTCCCCAAGATTCTAAATAATGAGGTGCTGCTGCAAGATAATTTGTAAGTGAAGATGTTTCATCCGCTTTTAAAGAAAATGCTACAGATAAACCAACATTTTTCAATCCTTCAACAAAATCTGAAGCATTTGGTAAGCTATAAACTGGATTAACACCACTCATAATAAGTGCTCCAACATGTCCAGCTTTCATATCAGCAATTAACTTAGTTACTGCTTCGTCGCTACCTTGTCTTGTTTTAATAGGTGCTGTTTTATCAAACGCTTTACTAGCTAGAGCCTCGTTTATCTCTAAAACAACTGTTTGAGCGTTTACATCTTGAATTCCTGTAACGACAACACCATTACTTCCTGCTTTCTTAAGTTGAGAAGCGGCGCTTTTAACAGCTGCTTCAACTTTTTCCGGAAGTCCATTTACTGAAACATTGTTTCCAGTAACTAAACTATACAATTTAGCTAAAGCTAATTTTTGCTGCGTTGGTGTTAATGGCACACGTTTGTCTGCATTAGCTCCAGTTAAAGACATATTAGACTCAAATTGCACGTGACGCGACATTTTACCATGATCTGGCACTCTATTTTTAGAATACCCAGCATCAAAACCACCACCTTGCCAATCTCCTAAGAAATCAGCTCCAATAGAAACGATAGTCATGGCTTTAGCGAAATTGTAATTTGCTAATCCACGTTCGTTATATTTAGCTTGGTAAGCATCTAATGCAGCAGACTCTGAAACAGCATCATAAACTACATGACGAACATTACCATATTTTTCTTTAAATTCTGAAATCAACTTACTCGTAGATGGACTCGCAAAAGTTTGTGTTAATAACACAATCGCTTTATTTGCAGCTGCAGTATTTGTTAATTTCTGACTGGTCTCAGAATCAAAAGTATCCCAAGAAATAGATGCTTCTCCTTTTCTAGGCCCTTGAACTCTTAGACTGTCATACAAACCTAAAACTGAAGCATTCACTCTAGCATTAGCACTACCATTAGTAGCTGCCATGGTGTTGTTTTCAATTTTAATTGGACGCCCTTCTCTCGTTTTAACTAAAACACTCGCAAAATCAAATCCATCTGCAATGGTAGTTGCATAATAGTTAGCAACACCAGGAATAATTTCTGTTGGTTGCACAACATAAGGAATAGATTTTTTAACAGGACCTTCACAAGCCGCTAACGAAGCAGCTGCAGTACTAAAACCTACATATTTTAAGAAATCGCGACGCGTTGTAGATGTAGCCTCTAATGTATCTTTATCACCTAAAAATTCATCAGTAGGAATTTCTTCTACGAACTCGTTTTGTTTTAGCGCCTCAACAATAGAGCTATTCTCGTTTAGCTCCTCAACACTTTTCCAGTATTTCTTGTTTGATGACATATTATATAATTGAATTACTTCTTATTATTTATTTTAAAGTTTTTCGTTTTTAACGAAAAACAAAATTTTAATTCTATTTAAAGTTTTCCGCCTTCGCGGAAAAGAAAAATAATATTAATAGTGACACTTACCACATTCCAGTCCACCCATTTGAGCAGCTGTTAACTTATCTACACCATACTTTTTAGATAACTCTTCATGTATTTTTGTATAGTAAGCATTGTCTTTTACATTCACATTAGTTGTTCTGTGACACTCAATACACCAACCCATTGTTAATGGTGCATGCTGATACATCACTTCCATTTCTTCAACAGGACCATGACACGTTTGACACTCAATTCCTGCAACAGTGACGTGTTGCGAGTGGTTAAAGTAAACAAAATCCGGTAAGTTATGAATACGCACCCATTTTACTGGTTGAGAATTCCCTGTATATTTTTGCTCAGCATCGTCCCATCCTGCTGCTGCATATAATTTTTGAATTTCGGCATTATAATCTATACCTATTTTATTGCCTTCAGCCAAAGTTTCCGGAGCAACTTCATATATAGATTTATGACAATTCATACATACATTTAATGAAGGAATACCAGATGTTTTACTTACTCTTGCAGAAGAGTGACAGTATTTACAATCGATACCGTTATCACCAGCATGAATTTTATGTGAATAATGTATTGGCTGTACAGGCTCATATCCTTGATCAACACCAATTTGCATGAAATACCCAAAAACAAAATATGCACTAGCCAATAAGAAAAATATAGCTGTTACCAACATTAAGAATTGATTCTTAACAAAAGCCTCCCATAATGGTGTTCTTTCTGTAGCTTCTGATAACTCTATATTTTGTACCGAAGCAAAACGACGTAATGTTTTGTTTACCACAAATAAACCAGCAGCTAACAATATAAATAGGATTGCTAGAGCTCCTAAAATAAGTTCGTTTGAAATACCTCCTATATCCGACGTCCCTGTAGTCGATTCCGTCGCTACTGCCGCAACGGCAGGAGCTGCTTTTTCTTCAGCGGTATATGCAAGAATATTATTTATATCATCATCCGATAATTGAGGCATAGCAGTCATCGCTGCTCCACCATAATCATTATAAATTTTGTTTGCGTATGCATCACCAGATTTAATGACACCTGCACTGTTACGTATCCAAGCACTAATCCAATCTCTGTCTAAACCTTGTTCATCAGACAAACGTTGTTCAACATGACGTAATGCAGGACCTGTCATTTTTTTATCTAGTTGATGACAAGCAGCACAATTGGCATTAAATAAAGATTTTCCTTTTGCTGGATCTCCTTCCTGAGCAGAAAGAGAGGTTGTAAACGCTAATAAAATAATTAAGCCTAAACGAAGAATGTTTTTCCTTAATTTACGGTGAATCACCTTTTCCATATTGTTGGTTAAATTAACTTCTAAACTTTGGTATGATTTTTTCATTATTCTATGATAAATATCATACTTGTAAAATCTCAGGCAAAAGTAATACTTAAAGTCGATTCTAGAAATGTTAGATAAGTGTTAATTGCTAATTTAGAAGAATTCTAAATAATAAAAAGGACTGTAATTAAGTTTATAACGTATACATTTGTATAAATATATTTAAAATATGAAGCCATTGAATCTAAAAATTAGCTTTTTAAGCATTATTTGTTTTGCATTTACTTCGTTTTATTGTTCAGCTCAACAAGGCAATGTTACTGTAAATCAAGACAAAAACATAACTACTTTATTAAATCTCAAAAAAGAGATGAATAAAAATGAGGAAGATCCTAGCAGATATAAAATACAAATCTATTCTGGGAATCGTGCTGATGCAAAAAGTGCTCAAAAAGAGTTTCGTAATTCATTTACCGTTTGGAATCCCACTATTCAATACGAACCACCAAATTTTAAAATTTGGGTAGGTAATTTTAGAACACGCTTAGAAGCTGATAGAGCACTAAAAAAAGTGAAGAAAAAATTTCCTCATGCTTTTATATTTAAACCTAAAAAGAAGAAAAATTAATATCTTGACGGATAAGTCCCTTGTAAAGCAATTATATATTTAACACCTAGATAGGGTGATCGCGTATTATGCGTTTTATATGCACCATTGTTTCCTAAGACTCTCACTTTTTTAGAACTTTTCGATTCATTCTCTAACACATAAATTTCACTAAGATGTTGAGATTCTTGCCCCCCTTTTTGACCTAATCTAATTGGTGTAAGTGATGGCCCTTCCCCAGCATGTACAGGTGTTCTTCCTCTTAAATCTGGTAAAGCAAAAGTTGTTCTTCCATCACCTCCATAAGTAGTTCCTAATAAAGAAAATAACGCAGTATTCTGGCCAATGGATAATAATTGCCCATCACAAAACGCCCAACCTCGAGGTGCAAAATTGCCTGCAAACATTTTAATCTCTCCTAAAAGAGGCTCGTCTTGAGCATGCAATGTAACATTCATTGAAAACATAAAGAATAGCAATAAAACTGAGAATCTGGTCTTCATAAGAGTTTTTGAATTTAAAATTTACGATAACAATGTATTAAATTTATTTCACAATAGAATAGGCTACTCAAATACTAAACCATACGCACTTATGATTCTTATGCATTTATAAGCTTAATCACCCACCCACCAACCAGCTAAATATGATATAAATACCATAAAGAATCATTCCTGTAAAAAACAGGGCTATTCCTGTTGTAGCTGCTTCAACAAACATATTAGCCGAATCACTTTTTTCATCGTTTTTAGTTCTAAAAAAATTCATCTATTAAGGGTTTTTGGTTGGTTAGTTATCTAAAACTAAGAAAAACTTCGTCACTACAAAATAATTTTGTACTCAATTAATAATAAATAAATTTTGATTATCTCTAATTAGTCATAAATGAGTGCGTCAACCTGAACTTGTTTCAGGTTCTCTTTATAAATATTTGATTATTACTTTTATGGGATTTCGAGAATAAATTCGGAATGACGCTAAAAAATTATTTATGATACAAAACGAGTATCATAATAAATTAAACAAATAGGTTCAGAAAGCATTGATACTATTTTTCCCAAGACATCTTAATATAATATATCTAGTAGTTATAAACTTAATTAAACCCATTTTGAGATTCAGTTTATTAAAATTTAATTTTAAAAGACTATTTAACTTGTCCTATAATTTCTAGGTTCCTGGCTTTTAATCTTATATTATTTAATTATAATTTTGCTATTATTTGTAATAACAAAAAAGACCGTCTTAAGACGATCTTTTATATTTAAAATATTTATTTAAAGATTATTTCAATTTCTTTTTAACCTCAACCTCATGGAAGGCTTCAATGATGTCTCCTTCTTTAATATCGTTATAGTTTTTAACTTGCATACCACAATCGTAACCTTTTGTTACTTCCTTAGCATCATCTTTAAATCGTTTTAATGACGCTAATTCACCAGTATAAACTACCACACCATCTCTAATTAAGCGAATACCAGATGATCTAAGTATTTTTCCATTGGTTACCATACAACCAGCAATAGTTCCAACTTTAGATACTTTAAATATTTCTCTAATTTCGGCAGTTCCTGTAATCTCTTCTTTAAGTTCTGGAGATAACATCCCTTCCATCGCATCTTTAAGGTCATTAATTGCATCATAAATAATAGAATATGTTCTAATATCGATTTCTTCCTTATCAGCAATTGTTCTTGCATTTCCAACTGGACGTACATTAAACCCAACAATAATGGCATCGGATGCAGATGCTAATAATACATCACTTTCAGTAATTGCTCCAACACCTTTATGCAAGATATTAACTTGAATCTCTTCCGTAGATAATTTTTGGAACGAATCTGTTAATGCTTCAACAGAACCATCCACATCACCTTTAAGGATAATATTTAATTCTTGGAAATCACCAAGTGCTATACGACGACCAATCTCATCGAGTGTAATATGACGTTGTGTTCTAACAGATTGTTCGCGTTGCAATTGCGCTCTTTTTGATGCAATTTGTTTTGCTTCTCGCTCGTCTGCAAATACATTAAATTTATCACCTGCCTGCGGTGCGCCATCTAAACCAAGAATAGAGACAGGTGTAGAAGGTCCAGCTGCTTCAACATCGTTCCCTCTTTCGTCATGCATCGCTTTCACCTTACCACTATGCTGGCCTGCTAACACATAATCTCCCACTTTTAAAGTTCCAGCTTGCACTAAAATAGTTGACACATAACCTCTTCCTTTATCCAAAAAGGCTTCCACTACCGTACCTACTGCCGGTTTATTTGGATTCGCTTTAAGCTCTAATAACTCAGCTTCAAGCAATACTTTTTCTAATAGTTCTTTAACACCGGTACCTACTTTTGCTGATATATCATGCGATTGAATTTTACCACCCCAATCTTCAACCAAAAGATTCATTTGCGCCAACCCTTCTTTAATCTTGTCTGGATTAGCATCTGGTTTATCTATTTTATTAATAGCAAAAACAATAGGAACTCCTGCTGCTTGAGCATGTGATATGGCTTCTTTTGTTTGTGGCATGATATCATCATCTGCAGCAGCTAAAATAATAGCTATGTCTGTTACCTGAGCTCCACGCGCACGCATTGCTGTAAAGGCCTCATGACCTGGTGTATCTAGAAATGCAATTTCTTGTCCATTTTCTAATTCAACTCCGTATGCTCCAATATGCTGAGTAATTCCTCCAGATTCTCCTGCAATTACATTTTCTTCACGTATATAATCCAGAAGTGATGTTTTACCATGATCTACGTGACCCATTACAGTTACAATCGGCGCACGTGGTTCTAAATCTTCTGGTTTGTCTTCAACCTCTTCAATAGATTCTTCTATATCTGCAGTTATAAATTCTACTTTATAACCAAACTCTTCGGCTACGATAGACAATGTTTCAGCATCTAAACGCTGATTCATCGTTACCATCATACCTAATGACATACATGCAGAAATAATTTGAGTTACAGATACATCCATCATAGTGGCAACTTCACTTGCAGTAACAAATTCTGTAACTTTAAGAATCTTACTTTCTGCTGCTTCTATTTGTTGATCAATCTCAGTTTGTTCCCTATGTTGATCTCTTTTATCTCTTCTATATTTTGCTCCTTTACCTTTTGAAGATTTTCCTTGAAGTTTTTCAAGTGTTTCACGTACTTGTTTTTTTACATCTTCTTCACTAGGCTCTTCCTTTACGATATTGCGACGACCTTGACCAGGTTTCCCTTTAAATCTATCGTTTCCTCCAGGTCTTCCTCCTCCAGGTCTATTTCCTTGACCTTTTCCAGCTTGAGGTCCACCAACTTTACTAATACGCCTACGTTTTTTCTTGTTTGCTGCTCCAGCTTCTCCTGCTTTTGCTACTGGTGGTTTCTTTTCTTCTTTCTTTTTCTTTGGCTTATTAAATTGAGATAAATCAATTTTATCACCTGCTATTTTTGGGCCTGTAAGTTTCTTATACTGTGTGGCAACCTTTTCATCTGGAATAACTTCTCCATCTTCATTTATAATCTCCTTCTTCGGTTTTTCTTCTTGCTTTTCTTCAACTTTCTTCTCAACAACAGTTTCTGCCTTAACCGCTTCTACGATTTTTTCTTTTGCCTTTTCTTTTACAGCTTCAACTTTTACCTCTTTTTTAGCAGGCTCAACTTTAGTCTCTTTTTTAGCAGGCTCAACTTTAGATTCTTCTACTTTTTCTTTTTTCTCAGAAACGGTTTCTGCTTTCTTCTTTTTTGGCTCTAAATCAATTTTACCAACTTGCTTAGGCCCTGAAAGTGCCACGGCAGCTTTAACTATTTTTTCTTTTTTGGCTGTTTCTTTTTGTTTCTCTTCAAGTTCACGCTCGCGTTGCTCACGCAACACTTCTTTCTCTTTTATCTTAGCTTCGCCAACCTCTTTAGATGCTACTTTTTTACTAGCATCTGTTTGAAATTCATTAGAAAGAACAGTATATACTTCTTCTGAAATTTTCGTAGTGGGTCGTTTCTCTATTTCAATGCCTTTAGAATCTAAAAATTCTACAGCACGATCTAGAGAGATGTTAAGCTCGCGTAATACTTTATTTAATCTAATTGTCTCAGCCATAAATCGCCTTTAAAATACTCAAATATATTAATAATAGAATTTGCCGCAATAAAATGTCCTTTTTTCCTTTACATGAAAAAAAATCATCCCCGTTCTGCAACGGGGCAGGCTATTTTTATACAATAAATTCAATCAACAATTGATATTATTCTTCGAATTCTTCTTTTAAAATTCTAATAACCTCATTAATTGTTTCTTCTTCTAAGTCTGTTCTTTTTACTAAATCGCCTACTTCTTGCTCTAAAATACTTTTAGCAGTATCTAATCCAGCTTTACTAAACTCTTCAATAATCCATCCTTCTATTTCGTCAGAGAACTCTCTTAATTCCACATCCTCTTCAGCACCTTCTCTAAACACATCAATCTCATAACCAGTTAATTGGCCTGCTAAACGAATATTATGACCGCCTCTACCAATAGCTTTACTTACTTCTTCTGGTTTTAAAATAACTTCTGCTCTTTTAGTCTCTTCATTTAATTTAATTGAAGTGACTCTTGCAGGACTTAATGCTCTTGTAATGTATAGCTGTAAATTATTAGTATAATTAATTACATCAATATTTTCATTACCTAATTCACGAACAATTCCATGAATTCTTGATCCTTTCATACCAACACAAGCTCCAACAGGATCTATTCTATCATCATAAGAATCTACTGCTACCTTTGCTTTCTCTCCTGGAATTCTCACGACATTTTTAATAGTAATTAAACCATCAAAAACCTCTGGAATTTCTTGTTCAAATAGTTTCTCTAAAAATACAGGAGAGCTTCTAGACATTATAATCGTTGGTTTAGCTCCTTTAAGCTCAACAGAATCAATAACACCTCTTACATTATCTCCTTTTCTAAAGAAATCTGAAGGTATTTGTCTATCTTTCGGTAATACAATTTCGTTGCCTTCATCATCCAACAGAATAACTGCTCTATGACGAATGTGATGTACTTCTGCTGTATATATTTCTCCTATTAAATCTTTAAATTGCTTATAAATTATGGTATTATCATGTTCATGAATTTTAGAAATCAGATTTTGACGTAATGCCAAAATAGCTCTTCTCCCTAAATCGATAAGCTTTACTTCTTCAGACACATCTTCTCCTACTTCAAAATCTGGTTCAATTTTTTGAGCTTCAGACAAAGAAATTTCTTGGTTTGGTTCTTCAACTTCACCATCTGCAACCACAACTCTATTTCTCCATATCTCTAAATCTCCTTTATCAGGATTTACAATTATATCAAAATTATCATCATCGCCATACTTCTTTTTTAAGGCGCTTCTAAATACATCTTCTAAAATTGCCATTAACGTGACTCTGTCAATGAGCTTATCATCTTTGAATTCTGAAAAAGATTCAATTAACGCGACATTTTCCATAACTCTTGAATTAAAATTTAATCATAACTTTTGCTTCTACAATATTTTCGTAAGCGATGTTCGCTTCTTTTTTTACAGTTACTTTACCTTTCCCTACAGGTTTTGGCTCCCTAACTTTCCATTCTAATCTAATATCACTGTCTGTTGCTTCTGTAAGTGTTCCTTCTAGTTTATCAGAAGTGGTCTTCACATGAAGCACTCTGTTTAAATTCTTTTTATATTGTCTTTTGTGAACTAGAGGTGATGTTGCTCCTGCAGACATAACTTCCAAAGAAAAATCTTGTTCTTCTCTATCAAGATTATGTTCAATGGCTCTACTAACAAACATACAATCTTCAACTAAAACACCACTATCACCATCTATTGTTACCTTAATTTGATTATCTCCTTGAATAGAAAAATCTATAAGAAATAAATCTGGTCTTTCAATTAACGCAGCTTCTAGTAAATCTGTAACAGTAGTTTTAAACATTTTTAGTATAAAAAGAGGGGACTTCCCGTCCCCTCATTTCTTAAATTTCGCCTTTCAACGGTGCAAATATATAATATTTTATTGATTTCTAAAGGAATATTTCATAAATTTAGATACATCTTACTTGCGATATTATGAAAAAAATACTTGTTCCGACTGACTTTTCAGATCAAGCCGAAAACGCTTTAAAAGTAGCAGCCCAATTGGCAAGAAAATATAATTGCGAAATTTATTTATTACATATAATCGAAATACCACTACAGGAGGTTGATCCTTTAAGTTCTTACAGTAATTTACCTGAAGCTATTTATTTTATGAAATTAGCACATAAGCAGTTTAAAGAATTAAAAACTAATGACTATTTAGAAGGTCTGGTAATATATGAAAACGTTGAGTTTCATGAGATTTTTAAAAGTATTTTTCACGTTTGTAAAAAGCATGATATAGACCTTGTTATTATGGGTTCCAATGGAGTTAGTGGTTTAAAAGAAATGCTTATTGGCAGCAATACCGAAAAAGTGGTTCGCACCTCAGAAACGCCTGTTTTAGTTGTGAAAAATGAACACAAAACTTTTAAAGTTAATGATTTTGTATTCGCATCAGATTTTAAAGACGAAAGTAAGGCCGCCTATGAAAAAGCTATTGATTTTGCTAATATATTAAAGGCCAAAATACATTTACTCATTGTAAACACACCTAATAAATTTGTCACTTCTGCAACATCAAAAAAGAGAATGACAAAATTTAGCGAAGCTTTTGATTTTTCAAATTATACGATTAATATTTACAATGATCTTAGTATTGAAAAAGGGATCATGAATTTTTCTCAATCTATAAAAGCTGATTTAATTGGCATGAGTACGCATGGAAGGCAAGGTATTTCTCATTTCTTTAATGGCAGTATTAGTGAAGATTTAGTAAACCATGCTAAACGTCCTGTGATTACTTTTAAGATTTAAAAAACCTTCTTTTTATTCTAACTACTACTATCTTTGTACAACACAAACCTAATATAAAAATAATTGCTGTAAACTGAAATGAAAAAAAAACTACTTATCCTATCTTGCATCATTCTATATTTTGGTAAAATCCACTCTCAAACAAGTTGGGAATTATTAAACCCTAAGCCAACAGCTAATACAGGAAAAAATGTTGAGTTTGTTACAAATAATATTGGATACATTATTACATCTAATGAGTTATTAGAAACACTGGACGCAGGTACTACTTGGTTAAAAAAACAAAATATTTCTAGTGGAAATGATTTAAGCTTTCATAATACAACTGGTTATATTGTTGGTAGTAATGGGTATGTGTTGAAATCTACAGATAGCGGGGTATCATGGAATCAAATATCAACGGGTTTTAGCGGTTCTTTTAATACTGTAAATATCATTGATGACAATAATATTATATTATCAACTTCAAATAGCATAGTAAAAACTAACGATGGTGGAACGACATGGGAAAGTTTGAATATTCAAAATTCTGGTGTTAATAAAACATCCTTTACTAGTTCACTAATAGGACATGCTGTTTGCAATGGAGGAACAATATTAAAAACAATTGATGGAGGACAAAACTGGTATACAACACAAAGTGCTAATACATTTCCTTCGGATTTTTTTACTGTCTATTTTATAAATGAAAATATCGGTTTTGCAACAAGAGAACATAGTAATATTTACAAAACTACTGATGCTGGTGAAACTTGGACTGAAATCTCTGGAACTACAGACGCAATATATGATTTTCACTTTTTGGATGAGAATAACGGTTTTATAACGGGTGACCATGGAGCAACCTTCAAAACAACAGATGGGGGAACTACTTGGACTCGTATTTTCTTTCAACTGGGTAGAATATATAATACTTCTATGTATGGCATTTACTTTCAGGATGCCAATATTGGTTTTGCAACTGGTGCGAGAGGGCGGATTATTAAAACTATTGATGGAGGTAGTACATGGGAACAATACTCAAATTACAATGATTTCAGTCAAATCCAGTTTCTAAATAGTACTACTGGATATATACAAGCATGGAACAATTTTTATAAAACCAACGATAATGGAAATACTTGGGATTTGATTGGGGCGTTAAGTTTAGGAAACACTGTCTCGAATGGGGAATTTACATTTGTAAATGAAAATATAGGTTATGCAACAACTAGTGGGACGAATGGAGGCCACGTATTTAAAACAACAGATGGAGGTGTTACATGGTCTGCTCTAAACAATGGTTATGATTTAATTGATGAAGGTATAAGTTCTATTTTCTTTATTAATGAAAATACTGGTTTTGTTTCTGGAGGCTTTAATCAAAGAAAAGTAATGAAAACTGTTGATGGTGGTGTTAACTGGACTCAAACTTCTAATCAAGAATTTGGCCAAATACAATTTGTCAATAATCAGGTTGGATATGGGAATAGAATCGGATATTCAAATGGTAGAATGTATAAAACTACAGACGGCGGTGATACTTGGAATGTTAATTTTGAATTAGATGAAGAAATTAACGCATTTCATTTTGTAGATGAAAACAATGGATACTTTGTTGGTGACCAAGGCTTGATTTACAAAACAACTGACGGAGGTACCAATTGGGTAGAATTAGACGTTCCTTATGAAGATTATGTTTTCGTGAAATTTTATAACTCTAATGTAGGATATTTAAGAGGTAATAGTGGTCGCATTTATAGAACTCAAAATGCTGGCAACAGCTGGGAACTATTAAGTACAATTTCTGGCATAACTGATTTACAATTAACCAATCAAAATATATTTTTGGCAGGCTCAAACGGTAAAATTTACAGAAGTGATGTAGAATACGAAACCCTATTTTTGCATATTAACCCAGTTAAAAACATAACTAATTCGAGTACGCATTTAACCGGTAACGTTACTTCTAATGGTGAAGCTATTTCAAATGTTCAATTTGAATATAGTAAAGGTTATTCCTTCCATAATATTATTTCTACAACACCAAGTACAGTTAATTCAAATGAATCTTTGAATGTTTCTATTCATTTATCAAATCTAGAACCAAACACTACATATTACTTTAGATTATCCGGAAAACAGAATTCAACTACAAGATATAGTGATATTTTTAGCTTTAAAACACTTCCCGACTATGAGATAACAACAAATTTCGTCTATAACTATTCAGCAACTACAGCAGAAATCTCAGGTAATATCGTTTCTAATGAACATGATATTACAAATGTAGAATTTCAATATGGATTAAGTTCTGATGCGCTTACTAATAATATAGATGGAAACCCAAAATTAGTAATTGGTAATACAACTGAAAATATTACTACGAGTTTGGATAATCTACAACCCGAGACCCAATATTTTTATAGAATTAAGGCTACCCACCAAGGTGAAGCTATTTATAGTAATATACAGTCTTTCTTTACACGGCCTGAATACAATATTACCCTTTATAGACCAAATATTAACGGAAATAATGTTACACTATCGGCATTTTTAACTTCTTACAGCCAAGATATAACCGACATTGTATTTGAATATGGAACTATCGATTATGAAAATAATATACCGACGACCCCTTCACAAGTCAATGCAAACAATTCTGCATCTGTTAGCGCTACGATAACGAACTTAGATACAAATTTAAATTACTATTATAGATTAAAAGCCATGCATAACGGAAAAGTTATTCATAGCGAAGAGAGTGTATTCAATTTCTCAGGAGATATTATTATAGTAAATGGAACCATAGAAGAAGCTATACAAACCAATTCTTTAGAGTTAAGAGGTTTAATTAATAGTTATGGTGCTTATTTAACAAATATTCAGTTCGAATACGGAGTTACAGAAAGTTTTGGTTCATCAATAGCAGGAATGCCAAATTATGTTTATAGTTATAACACTAAATTAATAACAGGTTTAATCAACGATCCTTTACCAAATCAAACTTATTACTACAGATTAGCTGCCACCAATAATGGGAATATAATTTATTCAGACACCTATCAATTTACAACAGGCACATTAAGTATTACAGGTTTTGATTTAGAAAAAAGGATATCAATATATCCAAACCCAACAATTGGTTTTGTGAATATTAAATCTAATATTTCTGAAAAAATCAAGTCTATTGAATTTTATAATGCTTTAGGTCAACGCATTTATTATGAAAATGTTTCTAACATTTCTCATATAAAAGTAAATGTATCCGCTTTTACAAAAGAAATATACTTCGTAAAAGTAAATTTTGAAAGTAATAAAGCGGTATCGTCGAAATTAATATTGAATTAAAAAACATGATGACTCAGCAACGATAATCATTGTACAAATTCTTAGAAAGCATAAATTTTTATTCAAAAAAATAAAATACAAAACCTTTTAAAATATAAACTTTTTTAGGGCAATACATCGAACACGGCACTAGTTACAAACTAGCGTTAGTCTTAAGGGTCTCGATTGCGCTCAACCCGACAACGTTTTAATTGCTTAAAAAGCAACCATACAAAAAATATTATGTCAAACTCACGTTATAATAGAAAAAAGAAGACCGTTTTATTATGAGAAGTTCAAATATAAAATGATACTAATACTTAAATATTAAAGCATGTAAAATCAATATTCCTGGATATGTTAAGGGAAAGGTAAACAGAAAGCCGTTTAAACCTAATAGTATGGCTGTGAAAAAATGTAAAAGTAATGTGATCCCGAGAATTATTATTAAAGGATATGGGCTGGGAATAAAAAAGCATACTGGTATAGCCAATATGGCAAAGGTAGTTACGTGAGACAGAAACTTTTGTAAAGAAGAGGCTTTTTTTAAATAATTAACCGTTTTTGCAAAACCATGAGAATAGGCGATAAACATATCGGATAAAGTAGTCCCATTTTGTCTATGCTTTGAAAACACTTTTGTAAGTCCAGATGTGGTGCATGAAATTAATGACTGAACCCCTAAAGACCCAATAGTTATCACTTTACCTAAATCGTTGTCAATCATCATGCCCAATACAAAAGAAAAATAGGCTAAAACGCGTATTTGATCCGAACCATCTTTATTCGTTTTTTTCACTGAATACAAGTAAATTACTCCAATTGCGGTTAAGTAAAAGAAAATCCTAAAAAGTATATGTTGCTTACAGTAGAACAGAATACCTGAAAGAAAAGAACATATCATGATTCCGTAATTAAATAATTTTAATTCTGTACGTTTTAAACCTATTTCGGGAAAAGAAAAATCTATATAAACCGAAGACATAATCACTAACTCCAGTCTAGATACAATGGTTGAAATTGTTAAAAGCGTTAGACTTATAGCGTAGGCATCATTTAAAGATAATGAGTTCATAATAAATAATTTGATTTAGAGGCATGAAAACTATTATATTAATAGCTTTAGGTTTTGGTACATTGTTTACGCTAAACGAAAAAGAACCGTTTTCTTTGTTGATTGCAATTCACTTGATGATGGCAATAAAAATCAAAATAACATAAAAAATTCCTGCTGTTTTTTCCTATTCTATTTACTATTTGGTTTTTCAGATTTCACCAGTAATTTTATTTTTATGTGAGCTTTAAAAGAAGCCTGTTTTTGACTACAAACATGCTAATGTAATTTTGAACACCTTGACTATCCTAGCATAAACTAAAGCTTAAATAAGTTTCGACAAAGCCTGCCATGAGCCATGGGGCTCTGCCCAAAACAAGCTGGAGTCGAAAGGATCAACGTAAAATAGAATCTATTGATAGTTAAACAAACATATTAATTAATAATCCAACTCACTTTATTCTAGATTACATGTAAAGTTGGGATAAAATACCGGTTCTTGGATTAAAATGTTTATAAACGCAGGAGAGCATGTTATGAGTGACTCATTTTTAATGATAAGCGTATTTTTATTTTAAGATAGAATGATCCTGTAAAAATTTCTTTTTATACCTATCACTAATGGTAACTAGAGAACCTGAATTTAAATAGACTGTGTTTTCAGATAAGCTTAAAGCTTTAACTTCATTTAAATTCACTAATATTTTTCTGTGTATCTGAATGAATTTCTTTTGCAAAAGAATATCTTTTAGCTTAGTTAGAGAGAGTCTGACCATGTGTTTTTCACTTTTACTACAAAGCATACAATAGTTTTCCTCAACTTCAACATATTCAATATCGTTGATAACAACTTTGAATATTTTGCCCTGCTTTTTTACAAAAATATAATCGGCTGTTAAGACACCTTCTTTATTTAATACCTGTCTGTTTTCTTGTTGGAAATGTTTCTCAATTGAAAGTTCAATAGAATATTGAAGCTCTAAAACGTTAAAGGGTTTTAAAAGGTAAGTAAATGGCAATGTTAGCTTAGCTTGTTCGAAAACTGTTCTACTTTGCGTGGCAGTAAGAAATAAAAAAGGAATGGGAGATTGTAACGTTTGTATATGTTTTGCAACCTCAATGCCTTCGGGTTTACCGTTAATACTTATATCCAAAATAGCAAAATCGAAGTAAGAAGACGCTAGTACATTTTTGGCTTTTTGAAAGCTATTAACCGTTGTAATACTGTAATGCTCGGATAACACATTAATAACTTGTTGCAAATCATTAATATCGTCTTCTAGCAGGAGTATATGTAGGGGTCTCATATTCAGACATCTTTTATAGGCACTCCTAAGGTAATTATTATTCCCATATCATGGTTATTTTTTATCTTAAAAGAGCCATTATTTTTTCTTATTAGCACTTTACTTAAAAGCAAACCCAGACCAAGCCCCTTAGCCCGGTCAATTTTTTCTATGGTTAATGTTTCATAATTATTAATAGTTTTTAGAATATCTAATGGCATCCCGACCCCTGTATCTTTAATTTTGATAATACATTCTTTATTTAAAGAAGACGTTTCTACAGTTATTTTACCACCTTCAGGTGTAAATTTTATAGAATTATCGATTAGATTTCTAAATGTGATTTTAAATAATTCTTTATCCAAAAACACTTGAGTGTTAGCGTCTTGATATTGGGCGCTTAATTCAATGTTTTTAGTTGAAGCCAGTGGTTTATAGTCAAATAAAACCGATTCAATTAGAATATTTATAGCATACGAATCGGGAAGAAATAATAGTTGGTCATTTTGTTCTAACGCCCAATTGAGGATATTGTCTAACAGATGGGACGTGTTTTTAGATATGCTAATGTTTTCACTATTCAGTTTTAAGGCTTTTTGAATATTCTTCTGATTTAGGAGATTATTGAGTGATTCATTATTATAATTAATAGAATTTAAAGGCGATCTTAAATCATGAGAGATTACGGAAAGCAAATAGTTTTTTGTGTTATTTAATTTTTCTAATTCCTTTTTTTGAGTCGTTATTGTTTTATTTTGTCTTGTTTTTATGTTATAAAAATAAAGTAGCAATAGAGCAAGTAAAGAACACACAATACTTCCCAAAAGAAACCAATTACGTTGTTTTTTTTGAATCTGTACTTCCTTTTCTTTTAAAGCAACAACCTGTAGTTTGTCTTTTTCTAGTAATAATGAAATTTTATCTTTATTCCATACAGAATCTTTTAGAACGAGACTTTGTTCTAAATATTCAAGACTTTTTTTGTAATTATTTCTGTTTTTTTCGACAATTGCTAAGTTCTGGGTTGTAATTTGTTGAGCTGTTAAACTTGTATGCGCTAGACTCAGGTTGTATGCTTCTTCAAATAAAGAAATAGCCTGTTTGTCTTTATGTTGCTCATAATAAACGTTTCCAAGATCAAGTTTTGCGTATAATAATCCTAGGGTGTCCTTATCTATCCGCGCTATATCTATCTCTTTTTTTAAAAATTCTTCAGACTTTTTAAATTCTTTTAAATGGAGATAGCATATTCCTATATTATGATAAATTATTTTAAGCTTGGTATTACTTCTAATCTTTTTATTCTTTAGTGCCTTTTCGTAATATACTAAAGCCTCTTCAAATTTGTTTGATTCCAAGGCAACACCTCCAAGATTATAGTAAACCAGATATCGAAAAGGGAATGTTGTACTAATTTTTTCGAGTTTGTTTTTGGCTATAGAATGGAAGCCCTGCCTATACGCACTTACGCCATAAATAAAATTTAAATAATCATTTAAATCAACTTCTTTATATAAGTGAGACGCCCTACTGCTATAGACATAGGCAGAGTCTGTTTGCTGCTTAAAATAAAATAAATGAGCTCTATGAAAGTGTGCATATTTTCCTTTACAAACGTTTTCTATAGCATGTTTCAGGTCTATATCATCTATATTATTTTGAGCAAACAGACCTGTCGGAATTAACAGATAGAACAACCATTTCATCGTTCTTTTCTAATAGTCGTAATGGTTCCTCTTGAAGTTTCTGGGTCTACATCTTCACTTTGTACAAAAATAGCTTCGGCCTCAATACTATTTGTATCTACAGAATAGTTAAACGATATTTTGTACAAATCAAGATATCCTTTCAAGTGTTCTTCCTCTGAATCAAAAACAACTTCAAAGTTTCGGCATAGTACATTTCCACTTGGCTGATTAGGGATTGGAGTCGCTATATTGATTAGCCCGTTGTATTGTAACCATATTTTATTAGTGACCATAATAGCACTATCTAGATGTGTTATTTCCTTTAGGCAATCTGGTAAATAAACAAAAATGTTCACATTATACTTATCTCCTTTTTCAATAATGTTTGATACTGGTTCTGGAACGCTTGTGTCAGGGTTTATTGGCTCAGACGTGACGGATTTGAATTTTTCTATAAAAATAGGTTCGTCTATTTTTATTCCTCCAATTTGTTTTGATGCACTCATAATCATTTGTTTTAAATTTAAGTTCGGTTTGTAAATTTTTATTTGGGAGTCGTAATTTAAGATTATTAACCCATATTATACATGGTTTTCGTTATGAAAAGTTAAAATGGTAATAGATTTGGGGTTTGCTTAGTGTTCTTATCCGCCCAACGACGACGTTTGATATGGAGATAAACAGGTTTGCCTTGTAAAGAAAAATCTTCAATAGTAATTCCTTACAGAAATCATGAGCAGTTAAAATGCGATGCTTTTGGGTATGATCCTTAAAAATGAAGTGTACCCTCTTCTGTTTTATGATTTACTATATCGAAATGCGTAATTAATAATTCTGGTAAAATTAATTTCAGTAGTTTTTATGTAAACCTATTTGAGAACAAGACAAGTTGGTTTCTGTTTTTTTTCAGGCAATCTAATAGCATCTTCAATAGTACTATTGCGATTTAAGGTACAAACTAACCCCCCGGCTCGTTCTAGTTTGTCAAAGTAACGGTCACCCTAGGGTGGTACGAAAAAGGAAAACCTGTATCAATCTTAACTATAAAGTTTAACTATTTGTAAATAAAAAATATAATTATAAGTAAAATTACAAACAAAAAAGCTACTTTAAAAATAGAGTAGCTTTTTTATTTATTTTTTATTACTCTTGCCTGCTAATCTTTAACGCCACTAGTTTTGAAAACTAGCGGTAGTGCTCACTCTTGTGGGGACATACTAGCACCAGCGGAGGCACTAGAAAACTATCTAGATTATATTACTACAAAGCCTACTATAATCATTCACTATTCAGAATCAATAGCATCTCCAGTAAAATAGTCAAGCTTATAAATAATATCATTTCTAAAAACAATTACAAAAAGATCATTTTTTCTTTTGATTATTGAATCTCCAACTTCTAAATCTTCATATAATTCATTGGTTAAGTTTATCTTTTTTTCGTTTTTGAATAACACATAAGCTCTATGGTGATTATCAATTTCAATAATTTTTTCTTTGATAACCCCCATGAAGTTTTCAACCAAAACATCATTCAAGGACACCTGTTTAATATTCTTCTGAGAAGTCATCGTTTTTCTTATCATAAATCCCAAAAAAATAACACCTATAACAAAACATAGTACCCTCAAATATTTTTCCTTTGTTAAAAATCCCATATCCATGTTTTTGTTGATCTCCACATTGCTGACACCCCTAGTTTGCCTGGTTTCTGTAATGAAAAATTTCCCGTTCCTGATGTATACCCATCTCTTCCTCCTCCAAAGTTATTAAAATTAAACTTATCTCGTCTGTTACTTGTATCTTTAAGTGTACCCCCATAATTATAACCATAACCTCCTAAAGGAGATGACAAACTAAAATCATAAGAATAAGATCTCCCTGGTAGATGTTCAAGTAATACAGTATTACCATCAGTTGATTCAAACCGACCATAATCTATTCCAGCTCCTCCTCCAAAACCAACATTTCCATTAAAATTGAAATAAAGACCATAATTATTTGTACCATCCCTTACTATTCCTATATCAAAACCAATTCCTCCTATAAAAGCACCGTTAACTGAAACTCCAACAAAATATGGAGTATAACCACCGCCACTAAAGCCTCTTGAATTTTCATCAATAAAAGAAGATGTATATTCTGATCCAGCCAAAAGAGAATCTATCCAAAAACCTTCCTCCATACGTTTAAATTCTTCAGCAGTAATAAAATGTCCTCCACTTGCATCAATAATAACTTCTAGTTTTTTCTCTGGGAACTTAATAGCATCTTCAATCGTGCCACTGCCTCCTGCCTTGGTAGTCCACGAAAAATCCAAACCTCTAGCTTCATTTGTAGTAAGTCCAACTGTTCCTAATGGAGTAAGCACCGAAACCTTAGTTGCAAATATACCAAATGCCTTGCCTCCGGTTAATAAAGCATGAATACTTTCTCCTGTAATAGCTCCTAGAATAGCACCTATAATAACCCCTTTCCAAGTGTCTCCATCCCATTTCCAGTTAAAAGGGTTTAATTCGCCAGCATTAGCAACTGTGCCTCCAATATAGGCACCAACAAGAGCCCCAATAAGAATTGGTAAAAGAGCTTCTCCCGATGGGTCGGCATATTTTAGAGGGTTGTTCCATACATAGCCAAATCTATTAAAACTTTGGGTATTATAAGGGTCTTGTACAAAATTATCTGGCGATAAAAACCTTCCTAAATTAGCATCATACATACGACCATTCATATGTATAAGCCCTACACTCACAAAGTGTTCATGCCCAGTATAGCCTCTTCCTAATAACGACGACTCGTAATTAAATGTTGTAGCTCCATTTAATCCCAAAAATTGCTCTACTTTACCCCAAGCCCCAAAATGAGTTTGCTCTACAATATTGGCACTGCTGTCGGTAATCGATAAAATACTACCTAAATAATCACGGTGTAGATAAGCCCACCCTAGCCCTCCCGAAGGGAGGGAACTATCCTTAATGTGCACTATGGGTGCAGTATAGGCATCTCCACCAACATAAGTTATTATTTTTGTAGAGCTGTCGTTACTATCATGTACAATTTCTATAGGCATAATAGATGAATAAGTTTTTTTATACCTAAGGTTTTCCTTATTGCTGTCTAACCCACCATAATAAGCCACTGTTCTGTTCATCATAGGGCCATATTCAAAATTAACACGACCCTTATTTTCTTCTAAAATATTAACAGGTTTTTTAAAAGCATTATAGGTTATTTGCTGTAGCGCATGATCTGCATAGTATGTATCTCCTGTGGCATTTAGCTCTATTTCTTTCAATTTATACCTGCCTTGTGTTTGATACGCATAATCTCCTACTGCCGAATTGTTTGTTATTCTACCTAAAGGATCGTAACTCTTGGTATGCGAAATGGCACCTGAAATTTGAGTGAGTCTATCTAAATTATCGTAGGAGAAATTTTCTGACCCTGTAAATGCTTTATTATGTCGGCTTGTTAGATTACCTCTTTGTGCATCAAAGCTAAGATCCAACTCTAAAGCGATAACCCCATTGGGATCTGCTTTTTCATCTTTAAATTTTACTGGTAGCCCGTACTGATCATACTCTTTACCCTTAACAATACCATTTCCTAAATTAACCTCGGTAAGTTGTCCACGGTTATTTACAGTGCTGATTTTCCAAAGTATGGTACCTGCATTAAAATCGCTTACTTTATTTAAACCACCCGATTGGGCATGAAAATGGTTTTTAATTTTAACTGTGTTTTCATCTCCTGAAATTAAACTTTTAGAATAATAGGCTTCATCCTGTATTCTTCCTTGGCTATCGTAAGTAAACGTTTTCTTAAAGCTGGCATGATTTGTTGTTTCTTGTACAAAGTTTAACCTGCCTTTATGAGTGCCTGACATATCGTAATCGTAAGTATAAGTAAATGTTTTGCTGTTAATGTTGTCGGTACTTGAAATGTTTGTAATCAATTTAGTAGTATTATCATACTGATAGCTTGAGGTTATATTGGTTTCATTTCCTGAGATGGTTTTACTTATTGTTTTACCGTAATCATCATAAACCATGTTAGTTTCTCCATTATCAGGTGTGGTCTCCTTGGTTAATTCCCCAAAAATATTATACTCATAAGTATATATTCCAGCAGAAGGGTCGTTCATCTGGGTTTTTCGCCCCCAACCATCTATGTTCATGGTAATCACATGACCTCCATAATCGGTTGTTTTATTAGCTCCATTGGCATAATAGGTATAATTAACGGTACCACCAGGGTCCTGCACCTGTACAATGTTACCCAGAGCATCTTTGGTTGTTGTAACCGTTTTAACCCCATCATCTGCTGTTCCAGTTAATCCATTATAAGTAAGATTTATGGTTCTGCCTGTTGGTAAGGTTCTGGAAAGCTCACGACCGTACTCGTCGTAATAATAGCTAGTCCAAAGCCTTATTCCTCCTGTAAAAGGGTCGCTCTGCCTGGTTATTCTACCTTGAATATCATATTCATAATCTAAATCTACCCATTCATTGTTTACATTACGCACTCTAGTTTTGGTTTCCCATCCCCAACGGTTCACGTAGATTTCTTCCTCACCTCCTAAACTATTCGTTGTAGTTCTTTTTAAATTTCCGGTAGAGCCTCCTAAATACCCAATAGTAATGGCATTACCTATATAGTCTTCTTCTTCAATTAAACGATTCCAACTATCAAATTGATATGCTGTGGTTTGTCCAAACGGGTTAGTTTTAGAGACTAGATGACCATTAGTGCTGTTATAAACATAGGTTGTTTTTAAGCCTTCTATATCTTCAGCTTCTGTCATAAAACGGCCATCAATACTATACTTAAACTTTTCTGTTCTTTGCTTACCGTCTCCACTTAGTGTTTTTTGAGTGATGTTACCAAAATTATCATAAACAAAGGTTTCTGTTAACCATGGTGTGCCATTTCCTTTTTTCTTTATTTCTGAAACTAGGTTATTGGCATAGGCATATTGCTCTTCCGTACTAAATGTATCACCTCCTAAAGTTTTGCTTATTACTTTTTTGGTTGGCCTTCCTGCATGATAACTAGCATCTATAGCAGCTGTATTATTGCTATAAGTAAATGTAGTGGTGCTTGATCCTCCAGAATATGTACTGTTAGTTGACAGCAGGTTATAATACGAATCGTAAGTTAAGTTTTCTGTTGTGGTTACATTACTAAGACCATTGGTAGTAATCACTTTATTAGGGTGATTTTTAAAGACCTTACTACTGCTTAGCGAAGTGGTATACTCATAAGATGTTTTACTTACGAATGATGTTGGCTCATTTTCAGACGGGTTAGCGCCTGATATCGTCCATTGTTTAATGGGTGCATTTCTTTTGAGTGGATCGTTTTCCGTAGTTGTCCACAATGTACCTACATTAGTTCCTTCCCAATTGGTTCTTGAAAACTTTGTAAAGCCTATAAAACCTAGTCCTTCAAGATTTGCTACTGCGCCATAATACCTAAACCGTTGCTTCCGTTCTAAGAGGCTGGCATTTTGTGTCACTTCTTCTACGACTTTTAGAGACCCTCCATTAGCAATATCTACAAAAGGATATGTTTGAGAAGATCCCGCTGAGTATATTGAAGAATTTCCATCTAATTTTGCATATTTCATGGTGGTTACAATACCGTTATTTTCATTTCCGATAAGACAAACATCTGATCTATGATCTTTTTTAATATCATAGGCTTGTATTTTTTTACCACAAATAAAGGCATACTCGGATCCTTTTCTTCGACTAGAGATATCTGTATAAACGGGTATTCCATACTTGGTAATACCGTCATTATTAGCTTCCACATAATTGGTGAATCTAAAATTGATATCACTGTTGGACGTCATTCCAAAATTCGCCACAATACCTAGGGCTTGATGCGAGTGTGTATCAAAATGTCGAGGCGTTATTGTTTTGTGATATACGATGTCTGTTTTGCCGTCATTATTAAAGTCTACAGGTATATAGTAATACTCAAAGATTGACTCGTCTCCTACTACCGAAAAAGGCCATGGCCTGTCTTCATATATATAATTTGATCCACCCCCACTAAAATCGCTATAAACAACCTGAATATCTTTGCTAAAAACGGTATAGTTCTTCCCAGTAGAAATAAAGAATTTCCAGATACTACTACCGTTGGCTGTGGCAATAGCAAAATCTGATTTTCCATCACCATTATAGTCTCCAGGAAGAATCGGGTAATCTAAATCTATACCTGTATCTGATTTTTCTTCAATTAATCCTAAAGTAAGATCTTTTGTCAGCTTATAAACATATACTTTACCACCAGTAAAATGTAAAATATCCGTCTTTCCATCACCATCAAAATCCGCAGGAATTAATCGATCATTATTACCCACGGGAATGTTTAAACGCCCTAATTCTTTTGAAAAGTTAGAGGTTGCTCTTCTATCCAAATTTATAAAATAGGCATCGGAATAGTTGTAGTTATAGTCATCACATTCTTCTATGTATTGATCAAGCCAATGATCATACTCCATATGGCAATTTCTTTTGTAACTATATGGTTTACTGATAGCTATCACATCCGTTATTCCATCTCCATTAAAATCTCCCGACAAATAGTTCAAAGGCACCATATCCCCTTCATTGTCAGGATTTGTTCTGCCTGTAAAATCTACACCAGGTTTTGCATGAAACCCTTCTTTTAAAGTAAGGTGGTCAGCTCCTTTATAGTCTACGCTTGCACTGTTAGATATGATGTTACTTGCAGTTACTTCAAAACCAGACTCCGTTTTACTACCTCCATTCACAGGCGTTGTAATATTTAAAACTTGTGGATCATCACTCTTTTTAGCATACCTTGGGGCATTCCACTGCTTTGTATACTTTAAGGTAACCCCATATTTGATATCATAAAATTCAAACTTGTCACCTTTTCTGGCTACTAACCCCTGTTGAGTCATTACTTTATTATTGACATCTAACAATGTGCTTGTAAAAAGACCATCATAAGTGCCAATCCATTTCTTTGATCCTACAGCATTATTTTCATATATTTCCTTAAATAATCTTATTTTTTTGTCTTCATCAGTATTCCTAATCTTCTTATAAGTAACGATGTCCATTTTACCGTCACCATCAAAATCTCCATTGATCATATTATCATCTTGGGCTGAAATATCATTATACAAACTAAAGGGTTGATCTATTTTATCTAAATCATCTACTGTAGAATCATATGCGAACTTTACTGGAGCCAAAGCTTCATAAGCACTATTTTGCTCTGTAATACTACTTAGTCTTTCATAATCTAAGGAACTATAATCATAAACTAAATCGTATTTTCTATAGAGTTGTCCATTGGATTTTATTTCTATACGGTCTAGAATATTACCGTTTTTAAAACCAAAGTCTGCGACAAAAGAATAATCATTTCGCTTTCTGTCTTTATAAAAAAACTGAATATCATTGGGTGCCGATTGACCTTCCTGAGCGCCATAGGTTATGTTTTTAATAAGTAGTATGCCTAAACTATTCTCATAGCTATAATTTACATTATTGTTTTGTGTATCTTGCCTTTTAGAAATAGCCCATTCCAATTTACTAAGACTATTATTACCGTTACCATACCAAAACCTTGACCCATCGGAGTTATAGACTATAAAATAAGATGGTCCGTAATTTGCCCCATATGAAGACGTGCCATGGGCTACAACTTTTATGTTAGAATAATTTTCAGTTTGATAAACAGACCCGTCTGCTCCGTAAGTCCCACTTTTTAATATTAAACGTTGTCCGTCTAATGCGTATCTATCATTGCTATCAAAATCTACTGGGTCAATGAAACCGTCATGGTATAGGGTGGTAGGCACTCTTGTTATGGATGATAATCCTGTAATATTCCAACCCCAACCTGCTATACCATCAGAAGATTGGCTACTGTATGCCAACCCTATAGATGGCGAACTTCCTTTAATGCCTGATGGTAATGTAAACGGTACTTGGTAAACTGCCGCTCCTGATGCAGAAACTGTTGTTCCTCCAGAAGTTGATAAACCTACGGTAGAATTGGTTGTTGTTGATAAATTAGAACTAGTAAATGAATTTAAATTATCGTTAGACGTACTTTCGTGAAATTGAACACTGGAATTTTGTAGTGCAATATTCTGAGACGTAATATTAGAAATATTAAGCAATAAAGCACCTAATACTATTATTTTATAGTTTTTCATTTATTAAATGAATTATTTATTTTTTGATGATTTTTTTAGTGAGTGTCGTTCCGTCCTTAAGAAAGAATCTTACAATATACAAGCCAATAGGCCATGAAGACAAATCTATGTTGGCCTCATGATTTCCCAAAGTATAATTAATACGATGTATTTTAGAGGTTAAGTCTATAAGTGCTATTTCGTTAATAGCATGGCTATAATCTTGATCCCATTTAATAGTTAGAAGCCCTTTTGTAGGATTAGGGAAGATTGCTAAACTGTTATCGAATTCTTCATTAACAATAATTTCTTCTTCCTGACTAACTGTCTCTTTTTTATTAACACTTTTAGCAGTATTGCAGCTACCATCTTCGCAATATTTTCTTTCGACTTGATTGCTTGCAGAATCGTATGAAAAAATAAGTTTTGATTGCGAAAATACTATTGTAGTCATTAAAAAAAATAAAAGCGTAAGCGTATTGTTCTTCATAAATATTATTTTTTACTGTTAAGCAATTGTTCAATTTCCGCTAACCTTTTAGACAAAGACTTTAATGCTTCGTTTTCCTTTTTAAGCATTTCAATTTCCTTTTCTTGCTCAATAGTATAAAGCGTTAACTCCTCAATTTTTTGAAGTAGTTTAGAGTCCATTTCTCCTAAAAAGAAACCGTCTTTTTTAACTTCTTCTGCACTTGGAATGTCTTTTAAATGGCCGTTTTCTTTTATGTGTTGTTCTACTTCTTTTAGTGTTGGTAAATCGTAATTCTTTTTGAAAACAAAATCTGCCCAATTCGCATAGGTGGCTACTTTTACTTCTGTCGCTGCTATATCTCCATTTACGCCTAGTTTGAAACCTTTGGTATCTGTGGTGCCGATGCCAAAGTCTCCATTATTTTTAAGATATAAATGGTTATCATCATAATTTCCTGATCCTGAAAAAATCAATCCACCCAATGCCGAATGTTTTATTGCTGCATTGGTGTGCCCTGCTCTATGAAATGATAATACAACATCACCTCCATCACCATTTTGTAGTTCTAAAGTGTGCGCACCTGTTTGCCAGTGAGGACTAGTAACATTACCTATATCTCCCGTTATCGTTGTAGTTCCATTAACATGAAGCCTTTCAACGGGATTAGTGGTTCCTATACCAAAATACCCACTATTGATATAAGAATCTGCATTTGGTCTTAAATAAATATCTGCATTACCCGTGCCATCTCTTAATATCAAATTAACATTGTCTGATGCTTCCCAAAAACCAGACCAATTGCTACCATTTGTATTCATCCTTGATATCCAATGGTCTGTAGATTTGTCGCTATAAATATCTAATAATGCATTTGGTCCGGTCGTTCCAATACCTACACTTCCATTCGAAGCAATATGCATTCTATCTATATTCCCTGTTCTAAACCTTAAATAATCTCCTGAGTTACTTCCATATATCCGAGCATTTGTACCTCCCCATTCTATAGCATAAACATCATCCAACCGGATTAACCCAGAACTAATATGTAACTTTTGCGAGGGGCTTGTTGTACCAATTCCCACACTACCAAAATTCTTAATAGTCATAATATTTCCTGCCCCAACATTAGTTCCTTGGGAAATATTCAAATCATTATTTAAGCCATGGTTAATATGAAAAATAGAGTTTCCATTGCCAGGCAAAAAAGATATCGCAGCTTGATTATTTCTATTTAATTCAGCTGTTTGCCCAAACCCCAAATGACCGATTATTAAACTTAAACTAAAAATTACTTTTCTCATTTTTGTATTGTATTTAATTGTTGTTCAAGTTTTGTTACTCTTTCTAATAATAATTTAAGCGTCTTATTTTCTTCTTTAAGTTCTTTTATTTTAGAAACTTGTTTTTCTAAAGCTTTTATTCCCTTCTGCTGCTCAATTGTATACAGGGTTAATTCTTCTATTTTTTGAAGTAGCTTAGAGTCCATTTCTCCTAAAAAGAAGCCATCCTTTTTTACCTCTTCTGCACTTGGAATGTCTTTTAAATGGCCGTTTTCTTTTATGTGTTGTTCTACTTCTTTTAGTGTTGGTAAATCGTAATTCTTTTTGAAAACAAAATCTGCCCAATTTGTATAAGTTGCCACTTTTACTTCTGTAGCTGCTATTTTTCCTTGGACACCTAGTTTAAAGCCTTTGGTGTCTGTGGTGCCGATACCTAAATTACCATTATTGTCAAGCCTCATATATTCGGTTAATTGGTGTTGAGCACCAGAATCATAACTAATATGATTCCTATAAAGCCATCTAAAACCATAATTTGAACCCTCAAAAATGCCTTTACTGGTATATGTATTTCTTCCATAATAATTATCTTTAGCATCATCATCATTTCTGTAGGCATTAAAACCAATGTATCCAGCCCATTTGCTAGAACTCCCTCCCCAGTTAGCTTCATTAGTCCAGTCTATATTTAACACTCCCCATTTGCCAACTGAAGCTCTTCCTTCAACTTGTAATTCACTGTATGGAGTTGTTGTTCCAATACCAAGCTTTCCATCTTGTTTAAATGTTGTTCCATTAATAGTTTGATCCTGTGCGCTTAATTGTAAAACAAACAGGCTAAGGCTAAAAATAAATAAAGCTTTTTTCATTTTTAAATTATGATTTAATTTTAAGTTTTAAAATCACAAAAAATTATAGAGGGAGAGGCTATAACAATTTGGGGGTTTTTTATGCTATTCTTTGTAAGAAAACAAATGTAAATACAAATGGCTTTATAAGAAAATTTATATGACAAAAAAAATATTGATTTTTTTGTTACAAAACCAAAATGGTGAGTTTGGAAAAAAGACGTTGTAGTTAAGAAATGAAAAAAGCAGGCCTTGAAGTGTGAATTTCTCTTTGGCTTACTTGATATTCACGAGCCTTCAATGTGATTTCTTTTGATTGGTACCCTCATTTAAACTCTCAAATTGCATCATTTCGACACAGTATAATTCCGGTAAAATTAATTTCAGTAAGTCTTATGATAATTCCAAGGGTCGTTTTTTTGACAAGGATCAAATTATATTTTCATTCCACGCACAACTTTTGCGCATGATCCCCTAAACTTCTTGCCTAGACGACTTTACTTTTTAAAATAAAAAAACCCAATCAAACTAATGATCGGGTTTTACAATTATGTTGGCCCACTAGGACTCCCTTCGACTACGCTCTGGACAGGCTTCTCGCCCAAACACTGTAATCTTAAAACAAAAAGTCCTAACCTTTTTCAAGATCAGGACTTCAATTAATGTTGGCCCACTAGGGCTCGAACCTAGACTCTTTGGTACCAAAAACCAACGTGTTGCCAGTTACACCATGGGCCAATGTATTATTGAGGGTGCAAATTTAGTACAAAGTTTTATTTGTACAAGTATTTTTTGAAAATAATTTCGAATACTTAACGTTTCCTTTAAAAACACTTGGAATATCATCAGTTATTATGATTGTTTTTATATGACATTATCCGATGTAATTTCACATATGTTAAGACTAACTAAATAGTTATGTCTCGTTTCATATTTATTATTAAATTCGCCAAAGCAAACAAACTATAGATATACATGGCACATTTCAACTTTAAAAAATGGAATACTCTTTTAGGTTGGTTATCTTTTTTAATAGCTCTTATCACTTACACCTTAACAGTAGAACCCACTGTAAGCTTCTGGGATGCAGGTGAATATATTTTAACATCATCTAAATTGCAAGTTGGACATCCTCCAGGAGCACCATTATTTCAAATGTTTGGTGCCTTTTTCTCAATTTTTGCTTTAGAACCTTCTCAAATTGGGTGGGTGATGAATATGATGAGCGCCGTATCTAGTGCATTCACTATTTTATTTATGTTTTGGACGATTACTTTATTGCTTAAAAAACTTGTTGGTAATAATGGAGATCTTAATAAAAGCCAATCTATGGCTATTCTAGGAAGTGGTCTGGTTGGAAGCTTAGCTTTTACATTCACAGATTCTTTTTGGTTTAATGCCGTTGAAACTGAGGTATATGCCATGGCTACCTTAATTATGGCTGTTTTATTTTGGCTAGGTTTACGTTGGGAACAAGACATGAATAAACCTCGTGGAAATCGTTGGCTTATTTTAATTGCCTTTGTTATCGGGTTATCTTTTGGGGTTCACTTTATGGGATTACTTACTATTCCTGCTATTGGTCTCGTTTATTATTTTAAAAATTATAAAACCATTACGGTTAAAAACTTCATTCTCGCCAATGTTGTTTCAGTAGCCGTTTTACTATTCATTTTTAAGCTCTTAGCTCCAAATATTCTTAAAATTTTTAGTGTTTTCGAAATCTTTTTTGTGAATACTATTGGATTACCTTTTAATTCTGGATCTATCATTGCAGGCTTATTATTATTGGCTGTTATATACTATGCATTACGTTATACCAGGCAAAAAAACTTTGTTCACTTAAATACAGGAGTCCTTTGTCTAACCTTTGTTATTATTGGGTTTTCCACATGGCTTATGCTTCCTATTCGTGCGAATGCCAATGTGGTCATTAATGAAAACAACCCATCGAGTGCTAGAGAATTACTAGCTTATTATAACTTAGAGCAATACCCTGAAACACATTTGTTTTATGGCCCCCAGTTTACAGATCAATATGCCTACCTAGATGAAAATAATCCTTATGTCGATGACAAACCAAAATATGAAAAAGACGAAGCAAAAGGTGAGTATGTTGTTGTAAACGATTATAAAAACGCGAAGCAAAATTACAACTCAAAACATGCTTCCTTTCTTCCACGTATGTGGAGTGCCGAACATGCTGAAAATTATATGATGTTTTCTGGTTTTTTAAACTTTAAGTTAAAACCGGATTATCAAATGGAAAATCAATTACGAACGACGGTTTCAAATTTTAAAAATGATGTTGCCCAAGGCAATGTAGATTACGAGGACTATAACAATTTCTTAAAACGATTTAAAAGCTATATAGATATTGAAAAACCTTCACTTGGAAGCAACATCGCTTACATGCTTGAGTATCAATTAGGGTACATGTACTGGCGTTATTTTATGTGGAACTTTTCTGGAAGACAGGACGATATTCAAGGCCGTTATGATAATCATGGAAATTGGATTACAGGTATAAAACCTTTAGATGAAACACTTTTAGGCTTCTCACAAGATAACTTACCAAGTGATGTTAAAAACAACAAAGCGAGAAACACCTATTATTTATTACCTTTTATATTAGGAATTCTTGGGTTTTTCTTTTTATTCAATAAAGATAAAAAGCTGTTTTGGACTATGCTTGTTTTTTTCCTTTTTACAGGAATAGCCATTCAAGTTTACACCAATGTACGTCCATTTGAACCTCGTGAACGCGACTACTCGGTTGTTGGCTCTTTTTATGTGTTTGCGCTTTGGATTGGTTTTGGAGTCTATGCTATTTTTGATACCTTAAAGAAATACATGCCAGAAAAATTATCAGCACCAATCATTACGGTAGCTTGTCTCATACTGGTTCCTGGTATTTTAGCTGCCAACAATTGGGATGATCATGATAGATCTGATAAATACACGGCTAGAGCTATGGCAAAAATGTATTTAGACTCTTGTGCAGAAAATGGTATATTATTTACTATTGGTGATAATGATACTTTTGCGCTTTGGTATGCTCAGGAAATTGAAGGGTACAGAACCGATGTCCGTGTTGTTAACACCAGTTTATTCCAAACCGATTGGTATATAGACCAAATGAAGCGTAAAGCATATGAAAGTGACCCTATACCATCTCAATTAACACACGATTTATACAAATACGGTACTAACGATTATATAGTCATAGAACCTGTTGTAAAAGACACTTTAGAAGTCAAGAAATTTTTAGATTTTGCTGCAAGTAATAATCCGAAAACAAAATATAGGTATGTATTACAGCAACAAGGTGTTGACCTCAACCAAGTAAGAAATCAAGATTTAAATGCCACCTATTTACCTACTGAGTTTTTAAGAATTCCTGTAAACAAAGAGAATGCTTTAAACTCTGGTATTGTAAAACCTGAAGATGCTGGTAAAATAGTACCTTATATTGATATAAATATTAAAGGAGGCGCACTTTATAAAAACAGGTTGCTTATGCTGGATATTGTTGCCAATAACGAATGGAAACGCCCCATATACTTTACAGGAGGTAGTTTTGGTGACGATGATTATATCTGGATGAAAGATTACTTACAGCTTGATGGTATGTGCTATAAATTGGTCCCTATTAAAACAGCTGTTGACAGAGCCAATCCATTTGACATGGGACGTGTAGATGCCGATCTTATGTATGAAAAGGTAAAAAAATGGGATTGGGGCAATAGTGGAAGTCCAGATATTTATCATGATGTTGAAACTCGTAAAAACTCAATAACCTATAGAGGCAATTTAGCCAGATTAATTGAAAAATTAATTAATGAGGAAAAATTGGATAAGGCAGAAGAAATAGCAGATATAGCCATGAAAAATATGCCCGTTGAATATTTTGGGTACTACACACTATTAGAACCTTATATTGGTGCCTATTACGAAGTTGGCAACAAAGAAAAGGCACAGCGTTTGTTTAAGGAGGTCGCTAAAAAATACCAAGAAAACTTAAGCTACTATAGCAGTTTAAAAACCGATAATCAAGAACGTTTATTTGAAGATATTTATACGGATATTCAGCGTTATAAAGGGCTGGTTGATGTTTTAATAGAATATGATATAGAGTTCGCCGAAACGGAAGGAGACATTTTTAACAATCATTTAAGATCATTTAAACATTTTTATGGTGATCAACCAGAAGAAGAATTAACGCCAAAAGTTGAAAAAGACATTCAGTCTACGGATAGTATCGTGCCAATAGATAGTACTAATTAACATGGTATGAGGTATGCCTTAACACCTGTAAAAACACCTTTAGTTGCTAAAAAAATGTTCCCAAATTATATTTGGGACATCCCGACAACGGATAAAGTTTTATACCTAACATTTGATGACGGTCCCACTCCAGAAATTACAAACTGGGTACTGGACACTTTAAAAGAATACCATGCAAAAGCTACTTTTTTTTGTATCGGAAATAACATTGAAAAGCACCCGGAGATCTTTCAAAACATCTTAGATGAAGCCCATAGCATTGGAAACCATACTCACAATCATGTTAAGGGCTGGAAAACTAAAAGTAAAGACTATTTAAAGAATATTGAAGCCGCACAAAAGACCATTAATAATCAAATTCTAAATAACAATTCTGAAATCATCAATCATCAATCATCAATCGTTAATCATCAATCGTCAATCATCAATCGTCAATCACCAATCATTAATCTATTTAGACCTCCTTATGGGCAGATAACTCCTAAACAAGGAAAAAAGTTAATAGCATGGGGTTACAAAATAATCATGTGGGATGTGCTGTCTTTTGATTGGGATCATACTGTTAGTGAGGAAACCTGCTTAAACAACGTTACTAGTAAAGCAACCAATGGCAGCGTTATTGTATTCCACGATAGCGTAAAAGCTTCAAAAAACATGCAGTATACACTGCCAAAAACATTAGAATTCTTTAGTAAAAAAGGGTACTCCTTTAAAGCTATAAAATCAGAAAAAAAATAGCTAAAGTATATTTATTTTAAAAAAGTCCACTTCAAAAAATTGATTTTGATTGAGATTCCTGTCTTCACAGAAATTTGTTAAGCGTATTGCTGAATAATGCCTATAAGTGTATTGGCATCCTGTTCTCCGCTTTGGCGCCATTTCATCTCGCCGTCTTTATAAATAATAAGTGTTGGTAAAGTTTTCACTCTTAAAGCTTCTGCCAGTTCTTCATTCTTTTCAACATCAATCTTTATAACTTTAGCTTTATCACCAAGTGCTGCAGCAACATCTCTTAAAACAAGATGCATAGCTGTTGACTGATCATTCCATTCTGTATAAAAATCTAACAAAACAGGAATTTCTACATCTATAAGTTCCCCAAATTTTGACATACCTTATTGTTTATTAGTCAAATTTTCTTATACAAATATAGCATTTCTTAGCAATTATGCGTTATTTGCACCTTTTTTAAGTTCTATAACTGTAATTTCTGGCCATATTCCTACACGCCCTGGAAATGCTAAATACCCAAAGCCTCTATTTACATTTATATACTGCCCTAGTTCCTCATAAATACCTGCCCAATATTTATAACGCCATTTTGCAGGGCTCCACTTAAACCATCCTGGTATTTCAATACCAAACTGCATCCCATGGGTGTGGCCACTTAACGTTAAATGATAATGATAATCGTCTTGAATCACCTTTCTTTCCCAATGAGATGGATCGTGGCTCATCAAAATCTTAAAATCATTTTTATCAATAACACTTGAAGCTTTTTTTAAATCACCTGCCGTTTTAAATCCGCCTGCTCCCCAGTTTTCGACACCAATCAAAGCAATGCGTTCACCATTTCTTTCTAAATACCTACTCTCATTCAACAATACATCGAACCCTATGTCTCTTTGGAGGTTTTTTAAATCTTCTAAATTTTGTTTTTTTGCTTCTTCAGACTCCCATTGAACATAATCGCCATAATCATGATTCCCTAACACAGAAAACAAGCCATCCTTAGCCTTTAGTTTGCCAAAAATATTTTTATAAGGTACCAATTCCTCTGCTTTGTTGTTTACCATATCACCCGTAAACAATATCAGATCGCTTTGCTGCTCGTTTATTAAGTCAACTGCATAATTCACCTTATCCATATTATCAAAACTCCCAGAATGGATATCGCTAATTTGAGTTAATTTGTAGCCATCAAAAGCCTCAGGTAAATCCTCAAAGTGAAGCGTATATTTTAATACTTTATAATTGTACCTTCCTTTATAAATTCCATAAATAATGGAGGCTAACGGTATAGTAGCAATACCCAATGCAATCTTGCTTATAAACTGGCGTCTTGACGCAAAATAATTTCCTTTAGCCGTATCACCTTCAGTAAAATACCTAAAAACCGCTTGTGGTACTCTAAAAATATCTTCACCAACCATAATAGCTAACACAACCATTTTAGGCACTAACAAGGCTATAAAAAACCCAAAAGCATACGCATGTCCATGAGAGAACCCATCACTTCTATTAAAACCGTAATAATGAAATACAAAATTACCTATCACTAAAACGGTGATAAACCAATATAGTATTTGAAGCCAATTATTTTTTGAAACCGTTTTAAATGCTTGAAAAGCATAAATATCTGCGATTCCAAAAATGACCAGAAAAATAATCCAACGAAGCATATTTCTTTTTTATCAAATATAATGGTATTCTAAATTAATGATTGTAAAGTGAATTTTATTTAACTAATTGTTAAGATTTAAGGTATTTTGCATTTTAAAAAATATTAAATCGAAAACAGACTTAAATCAAATTTTAAGCATAACTTTTTGTAGCTTTGATTTTCCATCAAAATAAACAAAATGTCAGATAACAAACGTGTCTTTTTAGTTGATGCCTTCGCATTAATTTTTCGTGGCTACTATGCCTTTATAAAAAATCCTAGAATCAATTCTAAAGGTGTTGATACTTCGGCAATTATGGGGTTTATGAACTCTCTTTTAGACGTGATCAAGCGTGAACGTCCAGATCATTTAGCAGTTTGTTTTGACAAGGGAGGAAGTGTAGACCGCGTTGATATGTATGAAGCTTATAAGGCAAATAGAGACGAGACACCTGAAGCAATAAAAATTGCTGTTCCCATTATTCAAGACATTTTAAAAGCCATGCACATTCCTATTATGGTTAAGGAAGGTTATGAAGCCGATGATGTTATTGGAACACTTGCTAAACAAGCCGAAAAAGAAGGTTATCAAACCTTTATGGTGACTCCCGATAAGGATTTTGCACAATTGGTTTCTGAAAATATTTTTATGTATCGCCCAGTTTTTGGAGGTGGTTACGAAACTTGGGGCATCCCTGAAGTTCAGAAAAAATTTGAAGTTACTGATCCCTTACAAGTCATTGACTTTCTAGGAATGATGGGGGATTCCAGTGATAATATCCCTGGGCTTCCTGGCGTTGGTGAAAAAACAGCAAAAAAGTTTTTAGCTCAATATGGCAGTATGGAAAACCTCTTAGCCAACACCAATGAGTTGAAAGGCAAAATGAAAGAGAAAATTGAAGCAAATGGTGAATTGGGAATCTTATCAAAAAAATTGGCGACCATAATGCTAGATGTCCCAGTAACTTTTGATGCTAAAGATTTTGAATTAGACCAACCCGATATTCCTAAAGTAACTGAGATTTTCCAAGAATTAGAATTTAGGCGTTTAATTGACAATTTCAATAAAACATTTACTACTAATAGCGAAACTCCGCAAACGAATACAGCATCAACTACAAAACAAGCAGAAACAAAAGCGACGCCTAAAGAACAAGCGTCAGCCGGAGCAGGACAATTTTCTTTATTTGGAGGTGATGTTTCAGATTCAAAAACCCCAGAAGTCACTTCAGAATATACACGAAAAACAGCCGAAACAACATCTCATTTTTACCAAAGTGTAGATTTTGGAATGGCCACCAAACTCTTCATTAAAAATTTAATGAATCAGACTTCTGTATGTTTTGATACTGAAACCACCGGTTTAAACCCTATTACAGCAGAATTGGTTGGTATCGCTTTTTCATGGGAAGTAGGCAAAGGATTTTATTTACCATTTCCGGAAGACAAAACAGAAGCACAAGAACTTATTGAACAATTTCGGCCTTTTTTTGAAAGTGAGGATATTCAAAAAATTGGCCAAAATTTAAAGTATGACATTAAAGTTCTTGCTAAATATAATATTGAAGTTAAGGGGAAGTTGTTTGACACGATGCTGGCTCATTATCTTATCAATCCTGATATGCGGCATAACATGGATGTGTTAGCCGAAACATATTTGAATTACACCCCTATTTCTATTGAAACACTTATTGGAAAAAAAGGAAAAAATCAATTATTGATGCGAGATGTTCCTTTAGAAAAACAAACCGAATATGCGGTTGAAGATTCTGATATTACGCTTCAATTAAAAGAGCATTTTGAAAAAGAATTAGGAGAAGCTAATACTCAAAAACTTTTCGATGATATTGAAGTACCTCTACTGCGAGTACTAGCTGCTATGGAATTAGAAGGTATTAATTTGGATAAAAAATTCCTTGAGACGCTCTCGGAAGAATTAAATAAAGATATTGCTTCATTAGAAACTAAAATTTACGAGGCTGCCGGCGAGGAATTTAATATCGCATCACCAAAACAACTAGGTATCATCCTTTTTGAAAAATTAAAACTTGTAGATAAGCCCAAGAAAACCAAAACAGGTCAATATGCCACGTCTGAGGATATTCTATCTTACTTAGCAAAAGAACATGATATTATTCAAAATATTTTGGATTATAGAGGTTTGGCAAAACTAAAAAGCACCTATGTTGATGCTTTACCAAGTCAGGTTGAAGCATCAACTGGTCGTGTACATACAGATTATATGCAAACTGTTGCAGCCACCGGTAGATTAAGTAGCAACAACCCTAATCTTCAAAACATTCCTATTCGTACTGAACGTGGCAAACAGGTCAGGAAGGCTTTTGTTCCACGAAGTGAAGATTACACACTTTTAGCTGCTGATTATTCTCAAATAGAACTCCGCATTATTGCAGCCTTAAGTGAAGAAGAAACCATGATTTCTGCATTTAAAAATGGAGAAGATATTCATGCATCTACAGCTTCAAAAGTATTTAATGTGCCTTTAAATGAAGTAACTCGCGAGCAGCGTAGCAATGCTAAGACTGTTAATTTTGGTATTATATATGGTGTTTCAGCTTTTGGACTAAGTAATCAAACAGACTTATCGCGAAGTGAATCTAAAGAACTCATCGATACATATTATGAGACCTATCCAAAACTCAGAAACTTTATTAGTGAACAAGTTGATTTTGCCAGAGATCATGGGTATGTACAAACAGTATTGGGACGTCGTCGTTACTTAAAAGATATTAATTCCAGAAATGCTGTTGTTCGTGGTGCTGCCGAACGTAATGCCGTAAATGCACCCATACAAGGCAGTGCTGCTGATATTATTAAAATTGCCATGATTAATATTTATAACAAGCTAGAAGCCGGCGATTACAAAAGCAAAATGCTATTGCAAGTTCATGATGAATTGGTGTTTGATGTCTATAAACCCGAATTAGAAACCATCAAATCTCTTGTTAAAACCGAAATGGAAAACGCTTACACGTTATCTGTTCCTTTAGATGTTGATTTAGATATTGGTGATAACTGGTTGGAGGCGCATTAACATGAGTAATGTCTGTTTTAATTTTTCATAAATTTTATACCTTTTTGGTTATCAATGCGAATAAAATATAGTCCATTGGTTAAGTCCAAGATATCTATTGGTTCATTATTTTTTATGTTGTTTGACTTAAGTTGAGTTCCTAAAATATTATAAATAGCATAATTTTTAATTCCTGTAAGACCTGAAATTTTAATAAAATCTGAAGATGGAATAGGATATAATCTTAATACATTTTCATTTACAAACATTTTTACATGAAGTGCTTGATTTGTGGAACGTTGATATGAAAACCCATTTTGCATCGATGTACTTTTTGTAAATCCACTTTTGCTTAAAGTGTTCCCTGTCCACGATGTAAATTTTATATCTATATATATATTGTCGGTTAATAAATGAACTACCATATCTAAATTGAGCATACTTTGCGGATCACTACTAATAGTGTTTTCCCAAGTATCAAAATTAAGAGCTTCAATATTTGCTGTTGTTCCAAAAGCCCATTCAGTATCTAATGGACTTACTAATGATGTATAATCTGTTTCAAAAGCAATATTGAAAATCCCTCCTGTATTTGCTCTTGTTAACCATACATTATCTGTAATTCTGTCTTGGTTGGCTTCTTGAGTCCAATCTGAATTATCAATTAAAGAAAACGCTTGCGAAGCCCCTGTCCATATTGATTGGGGAAATTCAAATACTCTCACATGACCAGATAAATTGGCACTTCCATCATTATTAAAAGCTCCAACTGCGACTATACCATTAGCTGACATTGAAACAGCTCCACCGAATTCATCCTGGACAGCCTCTCCAACTATACCATTACCCTGTTGAATCCAATCAAGTCCATTATATCTAAAAACGCGAACATGCCCAATATTATAACCCGTAACGCCAGTACTATTATCATATGATGGTGCTCCAATAGCCACCGTTAAACCGTCCGAGCTTAAAGAGAATGTATTAGGATTACCTACACTATCTCCGCTTGTTTCACCATTAATATCAGATCCCATTTGTACCCAATCACTACCATTATATTGAAAGATTCTTACATGCCCAGAAATAGTTCCATTACCGTCATTACCACTTGCTCCCATGGCTACCCTATTACCATCACTAGATAATGAAACACCTCCAGGGTTATCATTGGCAAGTTCTCCTGCTATGCCTGATCCTAATTCAATCCACGCACTCCCATTATATTCATAAACTCTGGTACTCCCCAAACTGCTTCCTAAGCTATCATCACCGGGAATAGCTATGGCCAAACGCGACCCATTAGCTGATAGTGAAACGCCTCTTCCTAATTGATCAACTGCATTGCCAACAAAATCCGCTCCGGTTTGTAACCAATTTGTACCATTAAAAGAGAACACACGTACATTCCCTGAAAAACTACTATTTGTACTGGAACCGATGGCTACATGCAACCCGTCTGAGGATATGTCTATCTTTGTACCATTGCCATCATTGTTTCCTGCTCCTAAAATACCGGTTCCTACTTGTACCCAATTACCGCCACTGAAATCATAAACTGTTGTTTCACCAGAATTTATGTTAACTCCAGTGTTGCGTACGGCATGCACTGCCAATCTTAAACCATTGGACGATAAGGATACTTCGTTTCCGAAAAAAACACTTGCAGCCGGACCGTCAATATCCTGACCTAATTGAAACCAAGTCCCATTAATATTTTGATATACCCGCACATGACCAGAATCGGTTCCATTTCCGCCATTAGAGGATGCTCCTATGGCAACAATTGTTCCATCAGCAGATATAGAAACTGATCGTCCTGAACGGTCAACAGCTGCTTCTCCATCAATATCTTGGCCAACCTGTGTCCATTGAGAATACGCACTACTAATACCTAAGAATAGAAAAGTAAAAATTAAAACAATCACTTTAATTTTTTGAGTAATTTTTTTCATAGCAAAATCATTTTCAATTATCAAATAAAATTATAGCTATAAAAATTATTCCCATATACCTAATTATAGGTATATCTTCTTTGGATTGATTGGACTATTTTTGAAAGTATAAACCTCAAAAAACACAGCAAGCAAAGAAATATTCAGTAATTTTAACAATAGCTATCTATTTTATTCATGAAAAAAACACTAATCATATTATGTTTTATTTCCTCTTTTGCTTTTTCGCAAAACAAAAAAATTGATAGCCTTAAATTAATCGTTGGCGTTTCTCAAGATTCATTTAAAATTGCAAAAGTAAATTTACAATTGGCAAAGCTTCATGAACGCATAGACCTTAATAAAGGAAAAATATATGCCTACAAAGCCTTTAAATACAAAGCCAACGACTCGCTGTTAGCCGAAACTAACAATCAATTAGGTCGTTTTCAGTTTTTTACGGCCCAATTAGATTCTGCAACCTATTATTTTGAAAACACAAAACGATTACTCCAAAAATTAAATGATGAAAAACGTGTTGCTATAGTAAACATAAGTCTTGGAGCTATACAATTACGCCTTGGAGATTATAATAAGACCATAAAAACATTAACAGAGAGTGCTACTTATTTTGAAAAAACCAACGATTCGCTTAATACCGCAAAATGCTACAGTAATATAGCAAGTGCGTTTGCAGAATTAGAGCTTTATCCTAAAGCCATAGAATATAGCGAAAAAGCCTTGGGGGTGTTTGAAAATTTAAAACAGACTCCATTTCAATTGATTACTTTACCAAACCTAGCAACACAATACTATAAAAATGGTGACACCATTAAAGCCATTATTTATAATAATGAAGCTGAACAATTGGCCATTAAAGTTAATGATAAACGATCGTTGTCAATTATCTATAACAATTTAGGAGAGTTATATTTAGATAAAGCCCCGCAAAGAGCGCAATTATATCTTGAAAAAACGTTGCAGCTTAAAAATGAGATTAATCTAAAATCGGGTATTGAAATTACCCAAAGTAATTTGGGCTATATTCATCTTAAAAACAAAAACTATAAGATTGCTATTTCCTACTTTAATAAAGCTATAAAGCAAGTTAAAGGCAAACCATTGGTCTTTGTTTATAATAATTTAAAAGAAGCTTATAAAGGTTTAGGCCAAATAAATAAGGCTTTGGAATATTCCGAAAAATCTAACATTCTTAATGATAGCATCTTAAACACAGAAAATCAAAAGAATTTTTTAGAAGTGCAAACCAAATATGAAACCGAGAAAAAGGAAAAAGAAATTCTACAATTACAAACTGATAACATTAAAGTAAACTACAAACGAAAACAAAATCGGAACTTATTAATTGCTACATTATTTGCACTATTATTGGCTTTATTACTGATCTACTTTTTACAGAAAAATGCAAAGAAAAAGCGAATCATTATGGAACAAAATTTAACCATTCAAGAACAAGATTTCAATCAGCTTTTAAAAACGCAAGAGCTTGAAGGGATTGATGCTATAATAAACGCACAAGAAATTGAACGCCATAAAATGGCTGCAGATCTACATGATAATTTAGGCAGTAAGGTTGCTACGCTTAAGTTATACCTCGAAAGTTATAACGACAAAGAAGATTTTTCTGAATTCTATGATAAACTTAAAAAGTTGATGAATGATACCTATAATGAAATTAGAAGCATTTCGAAAAATAAAAATTTTGGAGCTCAAATTAATAAAGGATTAATTCCGTCTACAAAAATCATTGCCAAACGCATTTCTGATTCTAAAAAAATAGATATCAAAGTTATAAATATTGATGTGAATAAACGCATTGAAAACAAATTAGAAATTCAAGTGTTTAGAATTATTCAGGAATTACTTACAAACATTATTAAACATTCAAAGGCTTCGGAAGCCATAGTACAATTTTCAGAACATGATAATACATTGAATATTATCGTTGAAGATAATGGTACTGGCTTTGATATCAATACACCCAAATCAGGAATTGGCTTAATAAATATAGAGAAACGCATCGAAAATATTGAAGGAGATTTAGTTATAGATACTTTAAAAGGCAATGGAACTACTATTATTTTAAATATCCCATTATGACCATTAAAATTATTATAGTAGACGATCATCAATTATTTATAGATGGTATAAAATCAATCTTATCTAAAGCCTTAGAAATTGAAACTATTGGTGAAGCCAATAACGGTCTTGAAGTATTAAAATTACTTGAAAATGGCATAGAGCCGGATATTATTCTTACGGATATAAGAATGCCCATTCTAGATGGTGTTTCGTTAACAAAAACATTAACCAGAATGCATCCGAAAATAAAGGTATTAGCATTGAGCATGTTCGATCAGACGATTGATGTTGTTGAAATGTTGGAAGCGGGAGCTAAAGGATATGTTACAAAAAATGTGGATAAGAAAGAACTGATCATGGCCATTAATACTTTAGTAAAAGGCGAATTCTTTTTTAGCGATAACCTTCCTGACGATATAAAAGATTGGTTTCATAAAGAGCATATAGAAACTGAAAGTACATTAACAAGACGTGAAAAAGAAATATTGAGCCTTTTAGTGAAAGGGCGTACCTCGATTGAAATGGCAAAACAATTAAAATTAAGTAAATACACTATCGATACACATCGAAAAAACATTCATAAAAAACTTGGTATTAAAAGTAATACGGGGTTAGTAAAGTACGCTCTTAAAAATCTTTAAAGAGCACAATTGCTTATTGATTTTGATTTAAGCCTTGAAGGTTATTGGTTAGAGACTCATTAGGAAACACCCCTAAACTAAAAACTTTCAAAGGTTATCTAAACTCGGTTTAATAGTAACGGTAACCGTAATAGAAACATCTGTTATAAAACTCACAGGATTATCAGACACAGAACCATGATACAAAAATCCAATAGATCTAAACATGGTAATAGCAGTATTAACGTTAGAGAAATCTCCGTCTAGGGTGAAAAGTGTATTATTAAAATCTGCCTGTGCCAAATTAGTTACCACGGTATCAAAAGATTCACCTCCTTGCCCGACAGAAAAAGTTATTTGCCCTTCAACAAAAGCATCAGGATTTCCTTGAACATTTTTAAAAAAATAACGCACGCTATTAATTTCAATTTTTGTAATCTCGTCTGGAGAGCCAAGAAAGTCTACTATATTAGGGTCTTCAGCAAAATTCCAAACCCCAAAGTTAGATTCAAAGTTCATGGCTTCATCTGGAGTACTACCATTAGGAACATTAACTTCAAGTTCAGTAATAAAAGTAGATTGTACTTCAATTTCTTCCTCAAATAGTTCTTCCAGCTCATCACAACCAAAGCAAAACCCTAGAAATAATAAAAACATATACTTTATTACTAACTTCATTTTATTGCTGTTTTTAGGTTTCAAGTAAAATTATAGCACCTTCTCAATCAATCAAATACCTAATTATAGGTATTTGATACTCAAAGCTCTGTCAATAGTTTTGTTATAAAACCTTAACATCATGAAATCAATTTCTTTATCTCTCATTATTATCATACTATTTACAACCGGTGTATCCTCTCAAAACATTGGGCTTAAGGATATCGTTCAAAAACGTTCAAACGAGTTTAACGCCTCCGTTAAGGCAGATCAGTATGGCGGCAGTATAGCTTTTAACAGAACCTACAGAACCAATTGTGTTGGTACTTATGATATTATCTGGAAATTCAATAAAAATTTATCTCAATTACAGAATGGAGAACGATTTACCATAACCATTACATGTAAAAACTGCAGAACAGCCTGTGGTTATAAATGGACGATTGCCAATGTATATGCAGCAAATAATATCACTAGTATTAGTCAATACCCAAACTACGCCTACAATGCCAACATAACACAGGTTAGCACAACTGCCTCTTCGTCTGGTGTTCATGATTGGTATCCTAGGCACAGATCTCATACCTATACCTTTGTTTATAATAAGAAGAAAAATGTGCCATTAACAGCTTTCGTATTCAATTTTGCGGGGTATAATGTGTATTATGTCTTTGAAGAAGGTGCTTCGGGTTCAAAAGCAGTTAACTGCCATACCTTATTTGGTCTTGGAAAGCTTATATATGGACTGGAATTAGGTGCTTATGAAGGTTATGGGTGGGAATGGATGAATACTACAATTGATTATGCCCTTGAGCATATTAAAGCATCAAATTGCTTAAGCAGCACCTATCTTACAGATTTAAAACGCCAAATTTATAGATCCCCAAACACAAAAACATTTTTAGAAGAGATAAAATCTTATTCCAGAAAACTTGATAGTGAAATTACTAGTTCGTGTGGATGTTGTGCAACCTGTAAAAATTAAAGAGAAATAAAAACCTATGCTTTTAACACTCTAAAATTTCATAAAAACGATTCCTTATACCAGTTCTGATTTAAAATTGTTCAAATAAAACACAGCGACTTTTTACATAGGTGAAAAAGAAAATGCAAACATAGCCTTCGCTACGGTTAATTTTTATTTTAAAGCATAGGTGAAAAGGGCAAATTTTGGTGAGTAATTTTAAGTTAGGAATGGTATTATTAGTTGAAACCACTAATCAACTTGTTAGATTTCATTTTTTTTTACAGCAAATAGATTATGCTTTTTTATAAAAACCCGTTAATTGTGCTTCCTTTTTGACCGAAACTTAGCCTTATTCTTTCGCTTGTTAAAAGGAACTGCATCATCAAAAGTATGCTTAGGTTTACCAGGTTTATTTTTTCGCCATTTGTCGTTTTCTGGCAATAAGACTTTTAATAAATCCTGACGCCCCAATTTACTTAAGGTCTTTCTAATCCAATCTTTATTTTCCTTTTTATACCAAAAGAAAAATCGGTGCTGTTCATCTTTTTCCTTACGTGTTTTTGGTGTATTTACTTTTTTAAGTGTATAAGGATGATACCCGCTATAGTAAATGACGGTAGCCACTGTCATAGGAGTTGGTGTAAAACCCTGTACCTGCTCAAGTTGGAAACCCATATCCTTGGTTTCAGCAGCCAGGTTGGCCATATCTTCGACTTCGCAAGCCGGATGATTTGATATAAAATAAGGAATCAACTGAAGCTTTAAGTTCTTTTTAATATTGATCTTATCAAAACGCTCCTTAAACTTATGAAAATAAGTAAACGATGGTTTACGCATTAACTTTAAAACGGGGTCACTAGTATGCTCTGGCGCTACCTTAAGTCTACCAGACACATGTTTTGTCATCACCTCTTCAGTATAATCATCCAATTCTTTTGCATCCGCATTTTTATTAAACTCCGGCACAAGCATATCATGACGAATACCACTACCAATAAAGGATTTTTTTACTTTTGGATGACTATCAACTGCCTGATATAATTTGGTTAAAGGTTTATGAGAGGTATCTAAATTACTACAAATAACTGGCGAAATACAGGAAGGTGCCACGCACTTGTCGCATATAGATTGTACTTTCCCTTGCATTTTATACATATTCGCACTTGGCCCACCAATATCTGATAAATAGCCTTTAAAGTCTGGCATATTTGCCACAGTGTCAACTTCGCGCAATACAGACTCCTGACTACGAGATGCAATAAACTTCCCCTGATGCGCTGAAATAGTACAAAAACTACACCCGCCAAAACAACCACGATGTATGTTTATAGAAAATTTAATCATTTCAAACGCAGGAATAGGTCCGCGTTTGTTGTATTTAGGATGCGGCAGACGTGTATATGGTAAATCGAAAGAGGCATCTATTTCCTTTTCCGTCATGGTAGGGTATGGCGGATTAATCATCAAAGTCTTCTCACCTACTTTCTGAAAAATACGACGCGCAGCCAACTTATTAGATTCCTGTTCAATAATTTTAAAGTTAGATGCAAAAGCTTTCCTATCCTTTAAGCACCTTTCGTGCGATACAATTTCAACATCTTCCCAATTACTATTCTTAGGTACTTTAGCGCCTTTATCTAAAAGCACTGCCGTTTGTTTTATAGTAGTAATACTGTTAAAAGGCACGCCTTTTTGCAACAAGCGAACAACCTCTCTTAAAGGTTGCTCTCCCATACCGTAAACCAACATATCTGCTTTCGAACTTTCTAAAATAGTAGGCACTAATTTATCACTCCAATAATCATAATGCGTTACACGACGTAAAGAAGCTTCAATACCGCCAATTAAAACAGGAACGTCAGGCCATTTTTCTTTTAATATTTTAGAATAAACTGTTGTGGCATAATCTGGCCGAAAACCAATATCTCCATTTGGCGTATACGCGTCTTTATCACGACGCTTTTTATTAGCATTGTAATTGCTAATCATGGGGTCCATACAACCACCTGTAACTCCAAAAAACAATTTTGGAGCACCCAATTTTATAAAATCTTGAAGATTATCGTTAACATTAGGTTGCGGCACCACAGCTACACGCAAACCATAACTTTCTAAAATACGCCCAATTACAGCAGGACCAAACGACGGATGGTCTACATAAGCATCACCACTAAATAAAATAACGTCTAGTTCTTCCCAACCACGTATTTTAACCTCTTTGTTTGTGGTAGGTAACCAATCTGAAAGTTTTAGCTCTTGCATAACTCTGCAAAAGTAGGCAAAAATTGACTCTTAAATAAAATAGACAAATGAATCATATATGTAAATCATTATTAATGTTAAAATTAGTAAGGCTACTTATTTTTTAACGACACCTTATATAGCGTTTAGAGATTTGCCATGAATTTTAGAGAACTTTTTTTCATTTTGTGTGTTTTAGTTATTACCCCAATTAGTGCTCAAACTTGCTGTTCTGGCGGCATCCCCTTATCGAATAATTTAGGATTGGCTCAACAGGAAAAAGGTACTATTCAAATAGGTTTGAGCTATGATTACAATAATTTAAACACCTTAAATTCGGGTACTGAAACTCTAAATGACAATTCTAGATTACGTATCACGCATTCGGTTTTATTGAACACCAATTATTCTATTACCAATAGACTGTCAATCGAAGGTTTATTCACTTGGGTAAATCAAAGACGGAAAATTTCGCAATTTGGAAATGAAAACTTAGATCAAACTTCGGGTATTGGAGATGCTGTCTTATTGTTAAAATATAACTTTCCCGAAATATTAGGTAAAGAAAGTAACATCGCCATTGGTCTAGGCTCAAAAATTCCTTTAGGGTCATCCACAGAAACAAACGATCAGGGAATCACATTGAATGCCGATTTACAGCCCGGAAGTAATGCCTGGGACATTATTTATTGGTCCTCTTTTTCTAAGAACTTTAACTTTAGACCTTCACTAACGTTTTCTTCGAGAGCCATTTATAGAAGTACAGGAACAAATGATTCTTATTTTGGAAATAGCTCCTATAAATTCGGTAATGAATTTCAAGGGTTTATAAGTTTCTCAGATCAATTTGCACTATTTAAAACTTTATCAACCCCTAGCCTTTCATTTAAATATAGAAATGCAAGGCAAGATAAAATTGATGGTTTCAACTTAGATAATACAGGTGGTAATTGGGTTTCTATAATACCCAACTTCTCAATTAACCTAACACCTAACATCGTGTTTTCTACGAAGGCAGAATTACCTATTTATAATAATGTTGACGGTACACAACTAACACCAACTTATAGAATTACCTCTGGATTTTTACTAAAAATAAATCCTAAAAAGAATGTTTTACAATTAAATTAAACGCTATGAAAAAAAAAGTTTTTTACTTATTTGTATGTTGCTCGTTGCTAATTTCCTGTAGTAGCAGTAACGATGCTAGTAATTACATCTCTCCTGAGAATAGTAACAATAATAATATTTCTGGACAATGGTCAATACCTATTTCAGAAGTCAAAGACGGGGGCCCAGGTAAAGACGGCATTCCATCAATTGATAATCCTAATTTTACTACTGTCAATAATGCCAACTTTCTAAATGATGATGATCTTGTTGTCGGAATTGTAAAAGGTAACCAAGCAAAGGCTTATCCGCACATTATCTTAGATTGGCATGAAGTAGTTAACGACGAAATAGATAACACCTTTATCACTTTAAGTTATTGTCCATTAACTGGGACTGCTTTCGCTTGGGAAAGCAAAAGTAATGGAGCTTTTACCACTTTTGGTGTGTCTGGCTTGCTATACAATGCGAATCTTATATTATATGACAGGAATACAGATAGCAATTGGTCCCAATTAGGGCTTGAATGTGTAAACGGACAACTAATTAACGATAAGCCAAAATTAATTGATGTTGTAGAAACTAATTGGAAAACATGGAGAGCACTTTACCCAAATACAGAAGTTTTAACAACACAAACAGGTTTTTCAAGAACTTATGACACCTATCCTTACGGAGATTATTCAACAAATAATGCTCGATTCATATTTACACCTTCAATTACCAACTCTGCTTTACCTAATAAAGATCGTGTTTATGCAATTATAGATAATAACAAGTCTAAGGTCTATCAATTTTCAAACTTCAATAATGGGCACGTAATTAGAGAGACCTTTAACGGTACCAGCTATTTAATTGTAGGTAACGAAGATTTAATCTACGGATTTAAACTATCTATTGATCATGAAAATTTAACTTTTGATTACGATTTTAGTAGTTCTGGCGTTTTCTTTAAAGATAATGAAGGAAACAAATGGTCCATTTTCGGCAAAGCTATTGAAGGTCCGAGATTGGGAGAAACACTTTTAGGAGCGAAATCTGTTGTAAGCTATTGGTTTGCTATAGCGGCTTTTTACCCAAATCCAGAAATTTATACACCTCAATAAGCAGCCGTTAAAACCCAGTATCTAACATACAATTTATCAATAAATTTCGATGTGAAAATTTTACATGAAATAATATCACTCCTCTATTTGATAATCAAATATATAATCGTAAATTTGCAAACTCTTTTTGAGAGAGGAATGTTTAATAAATAAAAATTAATTAGTGTGGATACATTAAGCTACAAAACGATTTCAGCCAACAAGGCTACTGTAAACAAGCAGTGGGTTTTAGTTGATGCTGAAGGTCAAGCACTTGGTCGTCTCGCTTCTAAAGTCGCAAAACTTTTAAGAGGTAAGCACAAGCCAAACTTCACACCACATGTTGATTGCGGCGATAACGTTATTATTATCAATGCAGAAAAAATCAGCTTATCTGGAAACAAATGGAACGATAAAACGTACATTCGTCACACAGGTTATCCAGGTGGTCAAAGAAGTTTAACTGCTACAGAATTGTTTGGAAAAGACCCAGCAAGAGTGGTAGAAAAATCAGTAAAAGGAATGTTGCCTAAAAACAAATTAGGTGCAGATTTATTCCGTAATTTAAATGTTGTTGTTGGTTCAGCTCATACTCATGAAGCTCAAAAACCTAAAACAATTAACTTAAACGAATTCAAATAATGGAAGTAATTCACAAAATTGGTCGTAGAAAGACGGCTGTTGCTCGTGTGTATGTTGCCCCAGGAAAAGGGAACATCACGATTAATAAAAAAGACATAACGTCTTACTTTACTACTGCAACATTACAGTACAAAGTAAAACAACCTTTAGTTATGACTAACAATGATAGCAACTTTGATATTACAGTAAATGTATTTGGAGGAGGTATTACAGGTCAAGCAGAAGCTGTTCGTTTAGCTATATCTCGCGCCATGTGCGAATTAGATGCTGAAAACAGATCAACTTTAAAACCAGAAGGTTTATTAACTAGAGATCCAAGAATGGTGGAGCGTAAAAAATTCGGACAGAAAAAAGCGCGTAAGAAATTCCAATTCTCTAAACGTTAAAATCCTGAACTGGATTCAGGATCTGTTTCTCAGATACCTTTATCATGTTCAAAAATAAAAATTAAAAAGTTGCTGAAATAAATTCAGCATTTTAAAAAAACTAGTTATTGTTGTCCTAGTCCAAAAGACAGGATTTAGTTTAGCATCTAAATGAAGCCAAAAGCTAAAAGCTGAATGGAACATTGCTAATTCAACAGAACGTAAACTATTACAAAATGGCAGTAGAAGTAAAAGAATTACTTGAAGCAGGTGTACACTTCGGTCACCTTACACGTAAATGGGATCCAAACATGGCTCCTTACGTATATATGGAGCGCAACGGTATCCATATTATCAACCTTTATAAAACAGCGGCAAAAATTGATGAAGCAGGTGCTGCATTAAGCAAAATTGCTAATTCTGGTCGCAAAATTTTATTCGTTGCAACAAAAAAACAAGCAAAAGATATCGTAGCAGAAAAAGCTGGTTCTATTAACATGCCTTACATCACAGAGAGATGGCCAGGTGGTATGCTAACTAACTTTGTTACTATTAGAAAAGCTGTTAAAAAAATGGCTTCTATTGATAGAATGAAGAAAGATGGTACGTTTATGACGCTTTCTAAAAAAGAGCGTTTACAAGTAGATCGTTTAAGAGCTAAGTTAGAAAAAAACTTAGGTTCTATTAACGATATGACTCGTTTACCAGGCGCTTTATTTGTTGTAGATATTAAGCGTGAGCATATCGCGATTAAAGAAGCACAAAAATTAAACATTCCTATTTTTGCAATGGTAGATACCAACTCTGACCCACGTCAAGTTGATTATGTAATCCCTGCAAATGATGATGCTTCTAAATCAATTGATAAAATTTTAACTCACGTTACAGCTTCTATCGCTAATGGTTTAGCTGAACGCAAAGCAGAAAAAGATGCTACAGCGTCTGCTACTGAAGCTCCAAAGGCTAAAGCTAAAGCTGCTCCAGCTAAAGACACTCCGGCTAAAGATGCGGCTCCTAAGGCGAAAGCTGCTCCAGCTAAAACAGTTGCAGCCGAAGAAGAAGAATAAATTAACAATTACACAATACAAATAAGTCGTTTAATTTTTTTCTTAGCCGAAATTATTTGAACGACTTTTTTAAATTAAATAAGATATGGAATCTACAGTAAAAATTACAGCAGCAGAGGTAAACAAACTAAGACAAGCAACTGGTGCTGGTATGATGGATTGCAAAAAAGCTTTAGTTGAAGCTCAAGGCGATTTTGACAAAGCCATTGAAGTATTACGTAAAAAAGGACAAAAAGTAGCCGAAAAAAGAGCTGACAGAGATTCTTCTGAAGGTGCAGCTATTTCCAAAATTAATGCAGACCAAACTCAAGGGGTTGCTATCGTATTAGGTTGCGAAACTGATTTTGTTGGTAAAAATGAAAATTTTATAGCATTAGCAAATGAATTAGCTGAAATTGCTTTAAACTATAATACAAAAGAAGATTTTTTAGCTGGTGATTTTGGAGGCATGACCGTTGCAGATAAACTAACTGAACAAACTGGTGTTATTGGTGAAAAACTAGACATCACTGCTTTTGAAAAATTAGAAGCTCCTTTTGTTGGAACTTATGTGCATATCAATAAAATTGCTGCATTAGTAGGTTTATCTTCGAAAGTAGATAACGCTGAGACATTAGTTAAAGACGTAGCTATGCAAGTAGCTTCTATGGGAGCAACTACTTTATCTTATAAAGATTTCGATCCTGCGTTTATTGCTTCAGAAACAGAAGCTAGAATTGCAGTTATTGAAAAAGATAATATTGAATTAGGTCGTTTAGGTAAAACACTTAAAAATGTACCTCAGTTTATTTCTATGGCACAATTAACTCCTGAGGTTTTAGCTAAAGCTGAAGAAGATGCTAAAGCTGAATTAAAAGCTGAAGGTAAGCCAGAACAAATCTGGGATAGAATTTTACCAGGGAAAATGGAGCGTTTTATTTCTGATAACACAACTCTTGATCAAGAAAAATGTTTATTAGATCAAAACTTCATTAAAGATGAAAAGATAAATGTTGCTAAATATGTAACATCTTACGGCGATGTTGAAATCACAGGTTTCAAACGTGCTTCTGTAGGGTAATAAATAAATTCCTGTGCAGACAGGAATCCTAATAATAAAAGCCACTATTCTTTAGTTAGAATAGTGGCTTTTATTATATTATACTTTTAACACTAAAAAATAATTCTCTTCGTTTAACACCTAAGTATTTTACAAAAACCTAACAAATGAAAAAACTAGCAACCATATTAATGGTTTTCAATTTACTAACAATTAGTTCATTTAGTCAAATAGATTCAATTGCTATTAATAAAATGCGGCACCCAGAAGCTTTATTAAATAAAAAGCTTCCTGATTTTTCAGGTACAAGCTTATCAGGTATTTCATGGGATAATAGTAAAATTAAAGGAAAAGTAATTCTTATCAACTTTTGGTTTATAGGTTGCCCTCCTTGCATGAAAGAAATAGAATATTTAAATCAAATTAATAAAGAGTATAAAGACAAGGATTTTGTTTTATTATCAATAGCACCCCAAATTGCAGAAGATTTAAATTCTTTTAATAATAAAGAATACCAAGAAAATGTTCCGTCTCAAGTTAGAAAAGTCTTAAAAGCACCTATCATTGAATATGAAATTATTCCCGTTTGCGATACTAAGAAATATAGTGACTATACAAAAATGGGAATTGAATGTAATTATACTTATAATAACTTCAATGTTTTAGGGTTTCCAACAACTTTTATAATAGACAAAGATGGCATTATAAAATACATTAAGACAGGGTTTGCTGTAAATTCGAATAGCGACAAACAATTAATAATTGGTGAATATAAAAAAGTAATAAACGAATTATTAGAAAAATAAAAACTATTAAACGTAAACAATAAAATCTTCTTTCATAAAATAGTATATTCACTATATTTGCAAAACTTTAGTTTCCGCTTGGACGGAAACCTCACAAATCAAAAATAAACTGTGAAATACAAAAGAATACTCCTTAAACTATCAGGGGAAGCATTAATGGGAGATCGCCAATATGGTATCGACCCAGAGCGATTAGCAGAATATGCACAAGACATAAAAACCATTACAAATAAAGGTGTAGAAGTTGCCATTGTTATTGGAGGTGGAAACATCTTTAGAGGTGTCGCAGGAGCTAGCAAAGGTATGGACCGTGTACAAGGTGACCATATGGGTATGCTGGCAACCGTTATTAATGGTTTAGCCTTACAAGGCGCTTTAGAAGATGCCGATATACCAACACGTTTACAAACAGCAATTAAAATTAACGAAGTTGCCGAGCCTTTTATTAGAAGAAAAGCCATGCGTCATTTAGAAAAAGGACGTGTCGTTATTTTTGGCGGTGGTACAGGAAACCCTTATTTCACTACAGATTCTGCTGCCGTTTTAAGGGCTATAGAGATTGAAGCAGATGTTATTTTAAAAGGAACCCGTGTTGATGGCATTTATAATAAAGATCCCGAAAAAGATAACAATGCTATTAAATTTAATTTCATATCTTTTGATGATGTTTTACGTAAAGGGTTAAAAGTAATGGATACCACAGCATTTACGCTTAGCCAAGAAAATGAATTACCTATTATTGTTTTCGATATGAATAAAAAAGGTAATTTATTAAAAGTAGTTTCTGGCGAAAAAATTGGTACTGAAGTTAACTTATAATATTTGGCGTAATTTTTGAAATAAGTATATTCGTATTTGGTTTTGAACCAATAAATTAAAATGCGAATAACATTTGTACAAGTCATTTTAACGAATAAGTATAGATAATCATATATATTGACCTAAAAGTTTGACACAATGAACGAAGACATACAATTTATATTAGATTCAACAAAAGAAGCTATGGATAATGCTCTGAAGCATTTAGAAAAGCAATTTGTTAATATTAGAGCAGGGAAAGCCAGTCCTGCTATGCTTGGTAGCGTCATGGTAGATTATTATGGGTCACAAACGCCATTAAGTCAAGTTGCTAATGTAAATACACCGGATGGAAGAACCATTACCGTTCAACCTTGGGAAAAAAGTATGCTACAAGAAATAGAACGTGGTATAGCCTATGCAAACCTTGGTTTTAACCCAATGAATAATGGTGAAACTATCATTATTAACGTTCCACCTTTAACAGAAGAACGTCGACGTGATTTAGCAAAACAAGCTAAATCTGAAGCTGAGGATGCTAAAGTTAGTATAAGAACAGCTCGTAAAGATGCTAATCACGACATTAAAAAAGTAGACGATATATCGGAAGATTTAATAAAGAATGCTGAAATTGACGTACAACAAATGACTGATACTTACGTTAAAAAGGTTGATGATCTTTTCGATATAAAAGAAAAGGAAATTATGACCGTATAATTTAAAAAAGCGACATTTTAGTCGCTTTTTTCGTAAACCTTTAGTCTCTCAATTCTTAAATGATAAAACACTTTTCCCTCTTACTTTGTTTTATTTGTGCAACCTTTACATATGCGCAAAGGTCATCAGAAAACATTTTAGAACCCGCTCAGGATTCTATTAAAAAAAATGAATTTATTAAACACCTTGGTAACGGGTATCTACCTACCAAATATTTCAACTTCGATTTAAGATATTTAATTAAATACAACCAATATGAGGGTGTAAGAACAGGCATAGGTGGGGTTACTAATGACAACTTTTCTGAAAAATACCGTATAAATAGCTATGGCGTATATGGTTTTAGAGATCATCGTTTTAAATATAGCATCGGTGGAGGTTTTAGATTAGCTAAAAAAACAAATACCTGGATAAATCTAACCTATACTAATGATTTACAGGAAACAGGAAGCACTAAGTTTTTAACAGATGGCCGGTTCTTTCAATTTTTTGAACCTCGCTTATTAAACATAGATTTGTTTCACAAACTTGTTACAAAATCTATAAATTTAGAGCATCAATTAAATCCCAAATTATTAACAGAAACTGAATTGGCCGTTAGTAATATAGATCCTACTTACAACTACGGATATGTTTTAGACAATAATATAGTTAACTCTTTTCATTTAACTACAGCTAAGTTGTCTTTACAATGGAATCCGTTTAGTAAGTTTGAAATTTTAGAGAACGAATTAAAAGAAACTAAAAAAGGCTATCCACAGTTTACACTTCAATATACCAAGAGCTTTAAAGATGTTTTTAAAAGTGATTTTAACTTTTCTAAATTAGATTTTAGAACTATTTATAAAATTGGAAATGAAAATGATGGGGTTTCTGAAATAACTTTAGTTTCTGGAATAACAAATGGTAATACACCGTTAACACACTTGTATCATGCTTACCCCAATAATATTACCAAAGAAACTATTATGCAACGTTTTTCGGTAGCTGGACTAAATAGCTTTGAAACCATGTATTTTAATGAGTTCTTCTCAGACAAGTTCACGACAGTACAGTTGAAGCATTATTTAAAACCTTTTAATATTTCAGAACATTATAAACCGCAAATCGTTTTAATAACTCGATATGCCTTAGGGGATATAAAACAACCTGAATTGCATCAAAATGTAACTTTTGGATCTTTAAAAAAAGGATACACAGAATCTGGGTTTGAAATTAATAAATTGCTGTTTGGCTTTGGCTTAAGCTTTACATACCGCTACGGCGCCTATCATTTATCAGAATTTAGTGACAATGTTGCTTTTAAGTTTACATTTAACGTCTCTTTATAATGTATTACACTCCTTTTTTCTACCTTTGCGCTTCGTTTTATATAAAGCATGTTTAAACTTTTTACAGCCAACTTTTGGGACGTTACCGCCAGATTGATTTTACGCAATAAAATCATCATTCTGCTTGGAATTATAATAACCACATATCTTTTTAGCACCCAGTGGGATAATATGCGTTTCACTTATACTGAGGCTAATTTACTACCGGATGACCATGAGGTAAATATAACTTACAATAACTTTTTAAAAATCTTTGGGGAAGAAGGGAACCTTATCGTTCTTGGTGTAAAAGATAGCACCCTTTTTACAGTTGAAAAATTAAATGCCTGGAATAAGCTCTCCGAAGGTTTTAAAAAATATAATGAAGTTGAAACAGTTGTTTCTATTAAAGACCTTCAAAAGCTTATAAAAGATACTAAAAATGAAAAATTTAATTTAGAACCGTTTATAAAAGACTCTATTTCGTCTATTGCACAAGTCGAAACGCTTCAAGAAGAACTCTTTAAAAAATATCCTTTTTACGATAATTTTTTATTCAATAATAAAACAAAAACTATTCGAACGGCTATATATTTAGACAAAGCTATTGTAAACACAGCTGCCAGAAAGGATTTTGTAGTTGATATTTTAATACCTAGTATAGATGCCTTTCAGGAATCGAATAATTTAGATGTTAGAATATCTGGAATGCCTTATATAAGAACATTAAATTCTCAAAACATTATAGATGAAATAAATCTATTTGTTCTTGCGGCGTTATTGGTGACCTCTTTAATTTTCTTTTTCTTTTTCAGATCGTTCAGAGCTACTTTTATTTCACTGGTCGTAGTATGCATTGGGGTGATGTGGACTCTTGGGATATTGGGTTTACTAAACTATGAGATTACTGTTTTAACGGCATTAATTCCGCCTTTAATTATTGTAATAGGTATTCCAAACTGTATTTTTTTAATCAATAAATACCAGCACGAAGTTAAATTACATGGTAATAAAGTAAAATCATTACAACGGGTTATCACCAAAATTGGGAATGCCACTTTAATGACCAATGTAACGACAGCATCCGGTTTTGCTACATTTATACTAACAGAAAGCACATTATTAAAAGAGTTTGGTATTGTGGCATCTTTAAGTATTTTAGCCATTTTTATTTTATGCCTGCTTATTATTCCTATTATTTACACCTTTTTACCTTTTCCTAAAGACCGTCATTTAGAGCATTTAAACAAACGCTGGATAGGTGGTTTTGTAAATTGGATGGAACACATGGTAAGGCAAAAACGTATTGCCATTTATACCACATCTTTAATTCTACTTATAGCCAGTATTATTGGGATTTATCAAATTAAAATATCAGGTAGCTTAATTGAAGACATGCCGCAAGAATCCGGCTTTGTAAATGACATCCGTTTTTTTGAAGAGGAGTTTAATGGTATAATGCCTTTAGAAATTATGATTGACACTAAGCGTAAAAAAGGTGTTATGAAACTTTCTACTTTGAAACGCATGGATCAATTAGAGGATTTAATTATTGAAACTCCAGAATTGTCTAAACCAATCTCTGTAGTCGGTTTAGTTAAGTACTCTAAACAAGCTTATTATAATGGTAATACTAAATTCTATCAATTACCGACATCTCAAGAAAATAGTTTCATCCTATCATATGCTAAAAACTCATCTTCAAACGTAGACTTACTTAAGAACTTTGTTGATAGTACTGGTCAATATGCTCGTATTACAACATTTATGAAAGATGTAGGAACCGATAAAATGGAACGCATTGAAGAAAATCTAGAAACCAAAATAAACAAAGTTTTTCCAGAGGAAAGGTACGATGTTACCATGACAGGGAAAGCCTTGGTCTTTCAAAAAGGCACCAAATATCTTGTTAAGAATTTAGCAATATCATTATCACTTGCCATCTTTTTAATATCCCTATTTATGGCATATATGTTTAGGTCGGGAAGAATGATTATTGTATCGTTAATACCAAACTTATTACCATTGTTAGTAACAGCAGGTTTAATGGGCTATTTAGGAGTTCCTATAAAACCTTCAACTATATTAGTATTTAGTATTGCTTTTGGTATTTCTGTAGATGATACCATTCACTTTTTAGCAAAATATCGTCAAGAACTTCAAGCGAACCATTGGAAAATTAAAGTCTCTGTTTATGGTGCTTTACGTGAAACCGGAGTTAGTATGTTTTATACTTCTATCGTATTATTCTTTGGATTTTCGGTATTTACTATTTCAAGCTTTGGTGGCACCGTTGCATTAGGAGCCTTAGTCTCTGCTACCCTGCTATTTGCCATGTTATCAAACCTTCTTTTATTACCCTCTCTGTTACTATCGCTAGAGCGTAGTATTGCGAATAAAGAAGTACTAAGAGAACCGGCTATTAATATTATACCTGAAGAAGACGAAGATGAATAAATTTCAACATAAAACTGATTTCGTTTTTTAAATATTTGATGCTCGAAAGCCAATTGGCTTTTTTATCTTTACATTTTAAATTTTAGCATATATGAAATCACGAACTGTTTCAGAATTACTATCTCAGGATATCGTTTTCCCAGAAGTAGAAATTAAAGGTTGGGTTAGAACCTTTAGAGCAAATCGTTTTATTGCCATAAATGATGGTTCTACACTAAATAATATTCAATGTGTTGTTGATTTTGAAAATTTCGATGAAGCGCTTTTAAAGCGCATTACAACTGGAGCAGCTATACATATTAAAGGCGAATTAGTTGAAAGCCAAGGAAAAGGGCAAAAAGTCGAAATACAAGTAAAAGAATTAGAGGTTTTAGGAGATTCGGATCCTGATAGCTACCCTATTCAACCAAAAAAACATTCATTTGAGTTTTTAAGAGAAAATGCACATTTACGTACACGTACAAACACATTTAGTGCTGTGATGCGTTTACGTTCGGCATTATCGTTTGCTATTCATAAATATTTTAACGAGAATGGCTTTTACTATATGCACGCTCCTATTATAACAGGAAGTGATGCTGAAGGAGCAGGAGAAATGTTTAAAGTTTCTAATCTAGATGCTAAAAATCCACCTTTAAATGATGAAGGCCATATAGATTACTCAAAAGATTTCTTTGGAAAAGAAACCAATTTAACGGTTTCTGGTCAACTTGAAGCTGAAACCTATGCGATGTCTTTAGGCAAGGTATATACATTTGGCCCTACCTTTAGAGCGGAAAATTCGAATACATCGCGTCATTTAGCTGAATTCTGGATGATTGAGCCTGAAGTCGCTTTTATGGATTTGGCTGGTAATATGGATTTAGCTGAAGATTTTATGAAGTCTGTTATAAAATACATTTTAGATAATAACCGTGAAGATTTAGAATTTCTAGATAAGCGTTTACAAGATGAGGACAAAACAAAACCTCAAGCTGAAAGAAACGAAATGACTTTAATAGAAAAATTGAATTTTGTAACAGAAAATCACTTTAAACGTGTTAGTTATACTGAGGCTATTGATATTTTACGCAATTGCAAACCCAATAAGAAAAAGAAATTTAAATATTTAATTAACGAATGGGGAACAGATTTACAAAGTGAACATGAGCGCTTTCTTGTAGAAAAACACTTTAAATGCCCCGTAATTTTATTCGATTATCCAGCAAATATTAAAGCCTTTTATATGCGTTTAAATGAAGACGGAAAAACGGTTCGTGCTATGGATATTTTATTCCCAGGTATAGGTGAAATTGTTGGTGGTGCACAACGTGAAGAACGATTAGATGTGCTAAAACAAAAAATGGCTGCCATAAATATTCCTGAAGAAGATCTTTGGTGGTATCTAGATTTACGAAAATTTGGTACAGCAGTTCATTCTGGGTTTGGTTTAGGTTTTGAGCGTTTAGTTATGTTTGCAACTGGAATGAATAACATTAGAGATGTGATCCCTTTTCCAAGAACACCTCAAAATGCAGAATTTTAAAAACAATAGTTCTTTGGCTATTTACAGATAAAAGTTTTTTTTATTTTTATCTTAAACCAAATCAAAATATGCTTAAGCAATATTTACAATTTAAATTATCTCAAAAGCTATCACCTCAGCAAATTCAATTAATGAAGTTGATACAGTTGCCTACACAAGCTTTTGAACAACGTTTAAAACAAGAATTGGAAGAAAATCCAGCTCTTGAAGGTGGTAAAGAAAATAATGAAAATGAATACGATTCTGAGTTCGATAATGCTGACGATTTTAATGATAGTGAATCTATAAACGCTGATGATATTAATGTTGATGAATATTTAAGTGATGATGAAATTCCAGATTACCGTACGCAAGCAAATAATTACAGTAGCGATGATGAAGAAAAAACGATACCCTATGCAGCTGGAACCTCATTTACGCAACATTTAATAAATCAATTAAACACCTATCGACTTAATGATGAAGAACATGAAATTGCAGAGTTTTTAGTTGGAAGTGTTGATGAGAGCGGGTACATACGAAGAGAATTAAGTGATATTATGGATGATTTGGCTTTTACCCAAAACGTTTATACCACTGAAGAAAAAATTGAAAGTGTTCTAAAAATTGTACATCAATTAGATCCTGCGGGTGTTGGAGCAAGAAACTTACAAGAGTGTTTAAGTATTCAACTGCATAGAAGAGAAAAAACACAGCCTTGTGAATTAGCAATTAATATTATTGACAATGCTTTCGACCAGTTTACAAAAAAACATTATAAGAAGTTAATTCAAAAATTTGATATCTCCGAGATACAATTAAAAGAGGCTATTTCAGAAATTGAGCATTTAAACCCAAAACCGGGAGGTTCTTATGCCGGAAATAATAGAATTGTTGAACATGTCGTTCCAGATTTCGCTATTAAAATTGTAGATGGCGAATTGGAGCTCACTCTAAATGGAAGAAATGCTCCAGAACTTCATGTATCAAGAGAATACAACAACATGCTTAAAGGCTATAAAGACACCAAAGACAAGTCCAAGTCACAAAAAGATGCTGTTATTTTTATCAAGCAAAAATTAGATGCTGCAAAATGGTTTATCGAGGCTATAAAACAACGTCAGCAAACTTTATTTGTTACCATGAGTGCTATTATGCATTACCAAAAAGACTATTTTTTAACAGGCGATGAGCGTAACTTAAAGCCTATGATTCTAAAAGATGTTGCCGATGAAATCTCTATGGATGTTTCAACAGTGTCAAGAGTTGCAAATAGCAAGTATGTTGATACCCCTTACGGAACAAAATTGATTAAGGAGTTCTTCTCTGAATCTATGAAAAATGACCAAGGAGAAGATGTTTCTACAAGAGAAATAAAAAAAATCTTAGAAACAGTCATAGAAGAAGAAAACAAGAAAAAACCTTTGACCGATGAGACCTTGGCAAGTATTCTAAAAGAAAAGGGGTATCCTATAGCACGTCGTACAGTCGCTAAATACAGAGAGCAACTAGATATTCCTGTTGCTCGATTACGTAAAAAGATATAATGGATAAAATACTAAAAAGTATCTCATATATTTTTCATCCATTATTTATGCCTATACTAGGTGTTATTTTCTATTTTTATAAATCACCACGATTCATCCCAGAAGAAATAATGAAAGCTAAGTTAGTATCTCTTTTTATACTAACGATTATTTTACCCATTCTCCTTTATTTTTTGTTAAAGACATTAGGTAAGGTAAAATCTATATACCTGAAAACTACAAACGAACGTATTATTCCTTTAATACTTAACTGTTTTGTGATTATAATAGTGTTACAGCGCATTATAACACCTTCTCAAATTATAGAACTTTATTTTTTCTTTGTTGGTATACTAATCTCTACTATGGCGTGCCTAATGCTCGCTTTTTTTAAATTTAAAGCAAGCATACATATGATTTCTGTTTCTGGGTTGTTTATGTTTTTAGCAATCTTAAGTATACATTTTAGTATAAACATGAATAGTACATTAGCTTTAATGGCAATAATAACGGGTGCAGTTGCTACATCCAGACTACATTTAAAAGCACATACTTATAAAGAACTTATCATGGGAATGTTTATTGGGATAATCCCGCAGTTAATTCTAGTGCCTTATTGGTTATAGTAGATTCCCATCTTCATGGGAATGACAAATAACGGTATTGTGTATGATTTCGTTACGTGTTTAAGCAACTAGAAACCGAATAGAAAATCCTCGCGGATTTTCGTAAGTAAGCTTGCACTAGCAATGAATTAAAGGACACGTTGTTGTGCTTTCGTTATTTTATTTCTTTCGGCTTTCATTCAACCATTCGGCTGAATTCCAACTCGGACTGATTCCGCCTAATTCAGGAAATTCCAAATCAGGATTGTCAGATTGGACAAGTCCGATTAATTTTTGTCCAGTTAAAAGCCAATTCCGTGATTCTCCAGCAATAATGTCAAGAATTCCTTCCGCAAAATTTTTGTCGGATTCCACAAAACTATCATAATGCCTAAATACTAAAATGAGCCCTTTATATCTTTTGTTATACATACCTGAAAGACAATCCGAGAATGCGTTTAGATTTTCTCCATAATATTCGGAAAAATTAAGAGCAGTTTTTATATTCAGATGTGCGTTTTTTTTATTCCGATTTCGAGTATTCATTTCTATAACCTCAAAATTATTATTGGAAAACCAAATTATGTCTTCGTCCAAAATTCCATTTTTGAAGTATTTGCATATTGGTCCATCTTTCAAAATTTCAATATCTCGTTCTATTTTATCCTCTTTTAGTTCCATTTTTTGTTTCAATATGTGCGTTCTGGATAATGAAGCACAACTATAAGATATAAAACATCAAGCCAATCTTTACAGCATTCATATCAATTTTATTCCCGTCTAAGCTAGCATCTCCAGAAAAAATAGGATTCAAAGCGTAATACAAAAATATATTCCATGTATTATAGCCCGCACTGAGTGTTATACCATATTGAAAGTTATTAAAATCCTCAATATTACTAAACCTCAGCTTTCCTAAATCACCTCTATACTTTGTAGTATGGGCAAATACATAACCTAGCTTAAAACCCATGTAAATACGCCAAAAATTATAATCTGTTGCTGTAGATGTACGCCATCTAAACTCAATAGGGAGTTCAATTAAATGGCTTGAAAATTTATTTTTAGTAAATGTATTACTATCCTTTAAAACACTATAAATAGTACTACCTGTATTATCTTTATTTATGAGTAAGTTTTGATTAAATGAATTAGCTGAATATCCAAGACCTAAACCTATGGCAATATTTCTATTTTTATTAATAGGCATATCTTTAATAAAACCTAGATGAAATCCTAAAGAAAAGCCACTTTGTGAAACATCTTTTGGCATCTTACCTAGCAAATTATAAGTGACGCCCGCATAAAATTGGTCCTCTTTATATAGCGAATCAATTTCTTTATCATTAATTTCCTGGGCAAAACAGCACACAAAATTCATTAAAAAAAATATGGAAATAAATAGTTGTTTCATCAATAAGCGTATTATTATACTAACATTAACTTAAGATCGATTATTATTTTACTCAAATTTAGCGTATTAATTATATTTATGTCCGATCTAGGCTTTCGACTGCGCTCAAGATAAACCAAAGTCACGACCTATTTAATACTTTTAAAATCAATAACCTCTCAACTGCGCTCGAGGAGACAAATAGAACATATTCGCTTTCATTCATCACAACCGAATGGTTATGGATTATTTATTAATCAAACTCCAGTTAACATTACAATTATAAGTAAAATTGTCCAGGTTTTTAAATATAAAAAGGCGTTTTGAATTATCAAAACGCCTTTATTTATATAAAATTAAGAATATAAAACTAATCTCTTCCTAGCACAGTACCTTTTTTAGTCGTGTAGTTGATTTTAAGTGCATTTACTTTTCTTAATTCCTGTTTTATATCTCCAATTAACCCCATATTAGCGTCACTGTCTACTTTCAGAGCAGTCGTTAAAAATGGTATTAATTCTTCTCGTTTAGAAGCTCTCTCTGCTGCAATAAAAGCAGCAATTTCGTTTACATCTGCAAACTTATCATTAAGTTGTATTTTTGCTTCTGTACCGTATTGCTTAAAATTATCGCTTGGCTTACCTGCATATATGTACATTACCAAATCCTTCTTATCTAACTTCTCTACCTGATCTGCAAATGGTAGATTGTTATCAATCATTAAAGTATTTTGCCTCATTACAGTAGCTACCATAAAGAAGAATAATAACATAAATACAATATCTGGTAAAGATGCGGTATTAACTGCTGGCATATCGCCACTTTTTTTCTTTTTAAATTTAGACATATTTATATAAATGTTAAATTTTAAATTATTGTACTTCAGAAAGTTTTTGAGGATAATCTACTTTAATTTGATCTATCTTCGCTTTTAACTTTTCCTTATTCCCTGGCCAGTTTACATCTTTATAGTTTGCCTGCATTTCTGCAAAAGGCTTTCCATATAGTTCTTGAGCTCTGATATTTCTTAATTCATTATAAGCTGCCACCAATTCATTTTGGACTGCTATATAAGTCTTGTAAGTTGTTTCACGCTCATTTTTTAAAGATATAATTGCTTTATCCGGGTTATCAGAAGATGACTTATCTCCTTCCCCTTTACAATAATCGCATGATCCGTCGCCACCGTTATCTAAAAACTTAACAGCTGCTTCTCTTAAATTCTCAAGTTCCATTAATTCATCTTCCACAAGTAACTGATCTTTACCATTTAATAAAACAGTAAAAATGTTTCTTTGCTTGATAACAACTTCTTCATCAGATTCTTCCATGGGTGGAAGCTTTCGGTTAATCCCAGAATCTGTTTCAATAGTAGTAGTAACTAAGAAAAATATTAATAGTAAGAACGCAATATCGGCCATGGAGCCTGCATTTACTTCTGGTGCTGCTCTTTTTGCCATAATTTATTTATTAAATATTTTTTTAACTCCTGAAAATACCATAGATGCTATAGCTAAAAAAGCCAATACATAAAATGCATATAATCCAGCGCCTACTTTCTTAGACGTCGACTCTGTAACATCTAACCCTTTATCTGTAAAGGGTGTTAAATCTAAATCTGTACCTGAAGACATAGAATAAGAAATAAGGATAATGACTAAAAATGCTCCTACAGTCATTAATGTCTTTTTAATATTTCCTGCAAAGAGTCCTTTTATAACGAATATAAGAACCATTACTAATATTAATCCAAGTACAGCATATGCAATATATAGCATATTTCCGCTCATACTTAAAGCATCTTTTTCATCGCCTGCTATTATCATCAGCGCAAAAATCGCGCCAATAATAGCAAGCGCAAAAGCTACTATTTTTAAAATTTTATGTAATTTCATAATTTTTTATATTTAATTATTACTTTTTATTTCTAATTAATAGATCCATTAACGTAATAGAAGCATCTTCCATATCGTTAACAATACTATCAATTTTAGCAATAATATAATTGTAAAAAATTTGAAGTATAATAGCCACTATCAAACCAAATACGGTTGTTAAAAGTGCTACTTTAATACCTCCGGCAACAAGAGATGGTTGCATATCTCCAGCAGCTTCAATTTTATCGAATGCTTGAATCATACCAATTACCGTACCCATGAAACCAAGCATTGGTGCTAAGGCGATAAATAATGATATCCAAGATACATTTTTTTCTAATTGTCCCATTTGAACACCTCCATAGGCTACAACAGCTTTTTCAGCGGCTTCAAGACCTTCATCCGTCCTGTCTAACCCCTGATAATAAATAGATGCAATGGGTCCTTTTGTATTTCTACATACTTCTTTTGCAGCTTCAACACCACCTGAAGATAAGGCATCCTCTACATTTTGTGTTAATTTTTTTGTGTTTGTAGTTGAAAGGTTTAAAAAGATAATTCTTTCTATAGCAATTGCTAAACCAAGAATTAAACATAATAATACAATTCCCATAAAACCTGCACCACCTTCAATAAAACGTTTCTTCAATTCTTGATGAAACCCAAGAGTTTCGCCTGCAGCAGCGGTTGCTTCTGACTCATCTTGAATAGTGTTAACAGTAGTTGTTACAGCTGTATTTGTGTTTGCAATTGTTGTTGCGTTAGTAGTTCCAAATGCCATCATTCCTGTTATGGCAAGGAGAGAAAATAATCTTTTCATGTTCTAGATCTTAAATATATTAGTTAAAGTGTTAAAGATATTAAAAAAAAAGCAATTAGAGACAAAATAACAGCAGAGAGGAAGGGATTCGAACCCTCGATACGCTTTTGACGTATACACACTTTCCAGGCGTGCGCCTTCGACCACTCGGCCACCTCTCTGTATTTCAATTGAACTTAATTACGGGGGCTCAAATAACAAAAAAAACTTTGAACGTTAAAATTTTAAGAGTTAATTTTAAGACATTTCACCTCTTAAGGGCGATTCATAGATGGTTTTGAGGCGATTACTAGAGACATTTTGCCCCAATAAATACATTAATTTACTTATTGCAGCCTCTGTTGTGATGTCTTTTCCAGAAATAACACCTATATTTTTTAGCTCATTGCTCGTTTCATAATGCCCCATCATAACACTTCCTCCAGAACATTGAGTAATATTTATGATATGTATTCCTTTTAAAATATTCTCTTTTAGCATATTAATAAACCATTTTTCGGTAGTACAATTTCCAGAGCCATAGGTCTCCATTATAACAGCTTTCAAATTTGAAGTACTAAAAATACTTTGCAATACATTTTCTGTAATTCCTGGAAAAAGTTTTATTAACGCAATATTATCATCTAATTTTTTATGGATCTTTAGAGCTTTCTTTAAATCGGGTTTAAATAAATATTCTTCATTAACTTTTAAATGAACCCCAGATTCTGCTAAATCAGAATAGTTCAAAGATGCAAAGGCTTCAAAATGTTCCGCATTTATTTTTGTCGTTCTATTAGCTCTATATAGTTTATATTCAAAATACAAACAAACCTCTTTAATTAATGGCTTACCTTTACTTTGTAATGAAGCTACCTGTATAGACGTAATTAAATTTTCTTTTGCATCTGTTCTTAAATCTCCTATTGGTAATTGAGCCCCAGTAAATATGACTGGTTTTGCTAAATTTTCCAACATAAAACTCAATGCTGAAGCTGTATAGCTCATGGTATCGCTGCCATGTAAAACCACAAAACCATCAAACGCATCATAACTAGTTTCTATTATTTCAGCTATTTGAACCCAATATTTTGGATTCATATTACTTGAGTCTATAGGTTCCTTAAAGGATACTGTATCAATATTACAATCTAAAAGTTGGAGTTCTGGGATTTTTTCTAAAAGCGTTTTAAAATCAAATGCGCGAAGTGATCCTGTTTTGAAATCTTTAACCATGCCTATGGTTCCTCCAGTATATATTAGTAATATCTTTGGTTTTATATCGCTCATATTTTAAACTTTAAAAACATCTTTGGAATTTTGAGTGGTAATAGCTGCTATATCTTCTAAGGATACACCATATATATCTACTAATTTTTCTAATACTTTTATGACATATGCACTTTCATTTCGTTTTCCTCTATATGGTACAGGGGCCAAATAAGGAGAATCTGTTTCTAAAACAATATGCTTTATATCAATTTGATTTAAAAACGTATCAATCTTTCCGTTCTTGAAAGTAACAACGCCTCCTATACCTAATTTCATGTTGTAAGAGATAGCTCGATGCGCATGTTCTAATGTTCCTGTAAAACAGTGAAAAATACCAAATAAATCATCACCTTTTTCTGCTTCTAAAACTTCAAATATTTCATCAAACGCTTCTCTGCAATGTATAACTATTGGTAATTTATATTGCTTTGCAATTCTAATTTGATGCTTAAACGCTTCTTGTTGAATTTCTAATGTTGATTTATCCCAATATAAATCAATCCCAATTTCACCTATGGCATAAAAATGCCGTTTTGCAAGCATATCTTCTACATGCTTTAACTCTTCCTTATAATTGTCTTTTACATGTGTAGGATGCAAACCCATCATTAAAAACACATTATTGGGGTAATCTTTTTCAAGTTGAAGCATCGCTTCTGTATACTCAGAATCTATAGCTGGAATAAAAAACCGGGAGATGCCTTGATCTATTGCAAGATCAATCATTTCATTTCTATCTTCATCAAAAGCTTCACTATATAAATGTGTGTGCGTATCTGTAATAATCATTTGGTAAAAATAAAAAAGTCATCATTAAATTGATGACTTTCTTCGAGCTTATTTAGGTTATACCTATTTGAGTGTAAAATTGGTATTATTTTCAAAATAGGTATCGCATCTCGTCTACGTTTAATGGAATAACTCTAATGTACAGCCTCTATTCTAATTTCTTAATTAATTTTTGCGCTTGTTTATAATCATCTGCATCTTCTGGTAGGGTTCTTAATATTTTTAAACAGGCATCATGATCTTTATGTTTTAATTTACTTAAAGCCAAATACCATGTTGCTTTGTTTTTATAAACTGACGACTCACTAGAAAGTCTACTAAACAAACTGTCGGCTTCATCAAATTCATCTAATTCTAATAGCGCTATTCCTCTATATAATTGCCATTCTTTATTTGAATCATCATTCGCTAATAACTGTCCAAAAACCGCTTCAGCTTTAACAAAATCTTTATTATTAAAAGCATTTTCAGCTGTTTTTAAAAGTTCATCTTGCCCGCCCCTAACTGTTAAACTAATAGTATCATAATTATTGTAATCGTTAAAAGTCGGATTAGAAAAATTGTTAAATGTAAAGATACCTATTAATAGTACAACACTTGCTGCCATAGCATATTGCCAAGGTTTAAAGCGAACCACTTTTTTAGCAGTTTCTTGTTTTTCAAAATACGTGTTAGAAATAGTTCTTAAATTATCCTGAAATGCAATTGAAGTCGCTTCATTTTCAAATTTATGCTCTAAGAAAGAAGATAATTCTTTATACGTATTAAATGCTTGATTAAAATCTAATTCATTTTTTAATCGTGATTCAAAAGTGTCTATTTCATCTTGAGATAATTCTTTAGATAAGTAGGATTCGAATAATATATAATTTTGATCTTCCATGACAATTAGTTATTAAGTTGGTTAAAATTTGGTGATTCTCGAACCAGCTCTGTCAATTTACCAATGCATAAAGATTTCTTTTTTCTAGCATAAGCATATGTTATGCCTAAACTTTTTGCTACTTCTTCCATAGATTTTATTTTAAAGGTAGCTGTTAATAAATCTTTACAAGCGGTTCCAAGTTTTTGAAACATTTCTGTAAATAAAGCTTGTTTTTCACCAAATACAGATGTTTCAAAAGCTAGTTCTTGAGCCTCGTCACCTTTAGATAAAAGGTCTTCATTAATTGTTACCTCTTTCTTAGAAAATTTTTTTAATTCGTTCAACCATTTCCGTTTGCATAGTAGAAAGAAATACGCATCAAACGGACAAGTAAGTTTTAATTTATTTTCACTCGCCTGATTATAAATTGTTATTAAAGTATCCTGGATGACATCTTGGGCCTTATCACCATCTCCACTGTTTTGTTTTATATAGTTAATCACTTTAGGAGCAAACTTATCATATATAGTTTGTATAATAAACGAGTTGTTTTTAAGCAACCCGTCTATATATTTCTGATCCTCGTGTATTTTTTTTTCATTCATCAACCCTTGTATTTGCTACTAAAATAAAAAAACTTTGAAATAAAAAGGTAACAATTTTTAAATGGTTCTGATATAAGGGTGTCACAGTAAAAATACTGGAACAGTTAATTAATCCATTAAAATTTAGAAATCATGAAAATCACAAAGAAATTTCACGAATACTTAAACAATATTAATGACGTGAGTAAAAAAACAATTTTAATTATCGGTACTGTAGTATTATCAATATTAAACTCTCATGCTACAACCTTAACAACGAAACTTAACACAACAACTATTAGTGTAAATATTACAAATGAAAACATCCTTAAGGTTTATGACTGGAAAGTGGAAACTGACAAAGGACTTTATTCCGGAACATCGCTTTCTATAAAAGACGCAAAACGAATGATCTTTTTAACAAGCTCTGGAGAAATTGTAAGAGCATCTAAAATTGAAAGTTATTTTGTTTTGAAAACTGAAGCAAAAAAGGACTCTAAAAGAAATTATTTCTGGGAAGTCGAAACTGTAACAGGATATGCAAAAGGCTATTCTTCAACTGAAGCATACGCACATAAAATGATGCAATTAGTAGCCTCTGGTGATGCTATTGTATCTAAAAAAATAATCAGTCAACCTCAACAATAAAAAATAATTACCAAAGCAGGGTAACAAAATAGTTACCCTGTTTATATAAACTTGAATAATAAATTTTAAACCCAATTAATCATGAGAAATTTTAAACACATTTTAGCAACTTTTTTAATGTCAGCTTTATTACTAACTAGCTGTTCAAAAAATGACGATGGCGATATTTTAATTCGTCCAACTGCCGAAGATTTTAATAATTTAAAAGAAGCTGCTTTAGAAAATTTAACACAAACATTTCAGTTTAATGCTGACGATGGAAATGTAACGTTAACATCTGAAAAAGGAGTGCAAATTTACATTAGTAGTACTTGTTTAACTTTAAACGGAAATGCTGTGACCGGAACAGTAGATGTAGAATTCGTTGAACTTTTTGACAAAGGCAGTATGCTTACAACGAACAAGCCAACCATGGGAACTTTACCAAATGGCGATAAAGCATTGCTTATTTCCGGAGGAGAATTCTTTGTAAATGCGACTCAAGATGGTGTCGCCTTAGAAACCAATTGTGGTTTTCAAATGCAAATTCCAGCAGATTTAACAGGAGGTGTAGATAATGATATGATACTTTGGGAAGGTGAAATTGACGAAAACGGAAACCTTGCTTGGGATGAAGTTAGAGAAGATGCTGCAGGAGGACAAGGTGGTGTGTTTGGAGAAGGAAACCAATACTATGGCTTTTTTCAATCGTTTGGATGGTCTAACGTAGATCGTTTTTATAATGATCCACGCCCAAAAACAACTATTCTAGTCGGTGTACCTGAAGGGTATAATAATACGAATAGTTCTGTTTTTATCTCTTATGATGGAGAAGACACCGGCTTAGCAAATTTAGATACCTACGATGCTGAAACTGGTTTATTTAGTGAGCATTACGGGCAAATCCCTATTGGGTTAGAATGCCATATTATCTTTGCTACCGAAGATGGAGATAACTGGAAATATGCTATTAAAGCTGTAACTATTACAGAAAATGGTGTTATAACATTTACCGATGGCGAAACATCCGTAGCTACAGAAGCACAATTAACAACCATAATTAATGGTTTACCATAAAACATCTACTCATTTTGAATATCTACTTATGTGGTTAACTTGAATTGTTAACCAAGGTATAAAACCAGAAACATAAAGTTTCTGGTTTTTTTTTGAAAAATAACTTTTTTGTATGTAGTCTTTTTTAATCGTTTAGATTATTTAATTTATAAACATTATTGTTTGTTTATAAGAAACTTATCAAATTCTTGTTTTGAACTTAGGAATTTCAACATACCTCTAAATGTATACATCTTATCAGGAGAAGGCGCATAATCATATAGATATTTGATAACTTCCAATCTATCTTTATCAAAGTTAAATATAGATACGATTTCTTTTAATTGCTCCATTGATAAGCATTTTTTTTCTATATTTTTTTTTGCCATTTCCTTTTGTCTATCAGAAAACCTTTGATCTTTAATTGATATAAGGACTTGTGCAAATTCTTCGCTATCGATATAACAGTCATTATCAGGATAAGGAATAGTATCAGGATCTTCAAATGCTAAATGATCTTCAATATACATTTTAAGATCATCTTTATAATAGGTATGACTTATGAGTTGCAAGCTTTTTATGAAGTTCCCCATATCAAAACATTTATTAAGTGCAAATTTCAGAAAAGCCAATCGGTTTTTTTCCAATTGTAACTCCAAACCTAATTTCATTATTTGTGCGGTCGAAAAGCAATGTGTGGTCACTTGTTGTTTTAAAAATTCCAACTGTTGATTATCATTTTTATCGAACAACAAACCATTTAAAAAATAATTAAAGTCATTTTGTGCCATAGGCAAGCTACAATTAACTCCCGTCGGACCTACATAACCATCTGAGTTTGGAAAATCAATAGAGGAATAGTCTCTGTTGTTAGTATTAGGGTTGTTATCAGGTCCTAAACTCCCGTCTATAGCTTGGGTATTATGATACAGTCTGATCGCATAAGAAAGTGTAGAGAAAGTATCATAAATATTAAAAAAATTATTCTTATCGATGATTTTAGGGTACGCCGTTAGACAAAGCTGATATTTAATTTTATCATTGGGCATATAGTAACATATATCTAGTAACTGTAAGGTCGTACACCATTCACTTGAAAAATATTGCCTGGCATGATCATAACGAACTTCTCTATTGGCACTTGACTGAATAGAAGTCATAAATTTCTTATATACCTTGTCTGAGCTTGCATTATTATTCTGGGCTGATGTTTGATCATGTATTAATAAAACTAATATTAATGTAAATATGGTAATCGCTGTTCTTTTCATTCTTTTTTATTAATTAATAACTTAAAAACACTCTACTCAAAATCAATGCCATTATTTCTATTTTTAATTAACGACCATGTTTTGGTTAAATAAAGTTTAAATACAGTTTAGATATTGTTATATTATAAAGTGATGCGCAAACTTAATGACAAATAATAAATTGCTTTAAAATATACCTCTCAAAAATAAAGAAACAGCATATAAATGTATTCGAAAAGAGACAAAAATTGATAAACGTATTAATTATAAAAGCTAATCAATTTATAACCGAGATTGCTATTAACTAAAGGTGCAAAAAATTTGTATCTAGTTACATGAAAGTCAAGCAGCAATTTTATTGCCTTGAGGAACAATCATCATCGCTGTACTCAATCTTTTTTTACTCCATAATTAGGGTTAAACCAAACCATATGCAAAGGTGTTTCAAATTCCCATTTTGATATAAATATCTTGTCTTTTTGACGTCCTTCATTTATAAACCCAAGACTTTCATAAAATTTCACATTCCGTTCGTTATGCTCCCTTGTATATAATTCGATCCTTTTAATATGAGTCAATTCAGACATCACATTTTTTAAAAAACTTTCAAATAATTTCCTTCCAATTCCTTTTCCTTGACTATTTGGATCAACAATGATTGTCAAATCAGTTAAGACATGCTGAAAAGCAAAAATATTTGGAGTGTATGCGTGAATCTCTCCAACTATTTTTCCATCTATTACTCCAATCAAGATTAGTCCGTTGGTAATAGAATTTGTTAGAAAGTCAGATACGTACTTTTCATTTATTTCATCTCTATTCCGAATTATTCCATCAGAAATTTTCGCTACTTTTCTGTAGATTTCTAGTAGTTCGGATTTATTTTTTATTTCAGCCTTTTTTATTTCAAATTCCATTTTTAAGTATTAAGCACAACGGTCATATATAAGAATAGTACAGTTTTTATACGATAATCTTTTGCAATTAAATCAGACCTAACAAAGCAAGTACCTACCTTTAATTTGGTCTAAATTGGCAATTTTTATAGAACACTTTGTTAGCACAAATGTTTTATTCTTCATACCTGTAATGTCCAATAATTTTATAATCAAAAAGACAGTCCGCTAAAACCTGTCCATCACCAATATTATGAACAATTAAATGCCGTTTTCCGTCTGCTGATTTTTTGTGGACAACAATTCCAATATGAGTTACTGCTCCACCTAAATTCCAACAAACGATGTCTCCAGGCACATAATTTTTCGCCTTATCAGAGATTGTTTTTTCAGCACCTTTTCGCTTAAAAAAGGTCATTAAATTAGGTACTCTTCGATGGTCAATATTTTTATCTGTTGTTTTAAGTCCCCAATTTTTTGGATAAGCACTGAAGTTAGCTTTCATATCTTCATGAACATTTTTCTGTAAATCAATTCCCATTTTTCGATAAGCACGAATTACAACGTCTGTGCAAACTCCTTTATCACTTGGTACGTCGCCATTTGGATAATCAATTGAAAAGTAACTTGGGTCATAAATAACTTTTTGTTTTGTCAATTCAAGAGCGCAATCAGATAATTTAAATTGCTCAATTTTTGTTTGTGAAAAACAAAAATTGAGGTTGAAAAATAATACTATTAGAAGTGTTTTTCTCATATGTACATTAACGTTTCAGCTGAAGCAATACTGCTTAGTTTTATTGAAGCTAGTTATTACTAAGATATAAAATAGAGTTCAAATACAGCTTGATTATTTTTAATAACGAAAACGAATCGACAGAGAAGAAATCATGATCTGTATAATAACTAATTGATTTACTATAATGTTTCTTTTCTCATTGCTTTTATCTGAATCAAGCGGTATAGTCTCCCTTTTTTTTAGATGTTTTTTTTGAATCGTATCGATAGTAAATTTTTAGTATGCCATAAATAGAAAAGAACAGGGCTAAAATTGAAAGACAAATGATAATATACCAAAAATTAAATTCGAAAACAGCTACCCCGGCAAACATACCGGTTCCTATAAAATATAGAAGTGGTTTAATACCAAACGCGTGTAAAATTAAAGCAAAAATAGGAGGTGCCACAATCCATAAATTAAAACCATAAGCCCACGATCCAGAAACAATCCCTACTACAGTTATTATTATTAGATATTTATTAACTTTTCTACTAGTTGTGGCATCTTTTAATAATTCTATTATCAAACGAATAAATACATAAAGCACATAGAGTTCTCCAATAATTAATAACCACAACATTCCTTTTGAATGATTAGCAACAAGAAAATCACTTCCTTGTAGAATTTCAGGGAGATTAAATTCAAACTCCGTCAATCCTATTGATTTTAAAAGAATCGGAAAATTTAAAGCCCGAAATACAAAAGGAACAATTGACAAAATGATCACCAACAGATAACTTTTTATTTTCGTAAATGCATGCAATGATCCTGCAGAATCTTGTTTTTTCATTAAAAAGGTTTTTTAGTCATTTGTCAATCCTAAAATAATATTAGCCATATTTTTTCTAGCAATTAGTTCAATTAACCGCGTTAAATGCTCCTATCTTTTCCTCTGTTTCATATAGTTTTTCGAATCCAGAGCTTAAATCTTCGTAAGTACTTTCATTTATATTTTTAAAATCTTTATAGGATTGTTCGTCAGTCCAAGTATCAATAAGAAGATAAGTATCATTCATATCTGGGCTTTTATGTAAAAAAGAACCTTTATAATTATCAGAACTCATAAATAGTCTTGACCAAGTTCCGAATTTTCCATATTCTGATTCAAATTCTGTTTGATTTTCTTCATTCACTTTATACTTCCAAACTATTGAGTACATATCATTTTTAAATTTAATTTCAGCTTCTAAGGTATTGCTTACAACGATTCCTAAATGTGTTTCAATAAATTTTATGTAATGCTATCGATGGTTATTTCTCATTTCAAAATAAGTAGCAGGCTTTCCAAACACCTCCTGATTTTCTTGATGTTAACCTACCTGATTTTCTAATCTTAGATTGTATTATTAATTATTCTGAACCGTTTCAAATACAATTTTCCACGAGTTGTCCGGTTGTCTTTTCCAGGCAATAATATAGGTTCCAACATTTTTAATGGTGTCTTGACTTTGCTTATTAATAAAAATTTCATTAAAACTATTATGGGAAATGACCATCTCTTCCGAAGTAATGAAAGATGGTTTCCCGTGAGAAAGAAGTTGGACATCATATTTGTCATAAATTCTTTTCCAAATAGCTTTTGTCGAATCTTTTGAAATTTTACGAATTGGTGTGTCTGGAAAGACATTGGTGAATTCATCTTCAAAAAAATCAATCCAATCATAATCGAACCGTTTGTACACCGTATAAAAACTGTCTATTTCTTTTTCTATAGTGGCTTCAAGGTCAGAAATCGAAGTATTTACAGGTTTTTCCACCCTGTCTTTTTTTTGACGCTGACATCCAGACGTTATATTGAATAATAGAATCAGCCCGAAAAAGACAAGTGGTTTTATGTTTTTCATATTCCTTAATGCTAATGACCTACAACATGGGTTTGCTCACAAACACCATTTCTTAACTTCCTAATAGGTTATATACATAAGTATATGTCTTTTAGGAGACTTAAAAATAATAAAGGTGAGTGAATATATTGTTATAGTTATAGAAATAATATGACAAATTGCTGGTCTAACAACTAGAATTTCGAAGTGAGATAAAACCGTTTAAAAATTTACTGTTTCAGCCATTATTTAGAGTACGTTTTTGTTGTGGTGTTATTTACCAAGGCAACCCTTTTAATTTAATCCTTTGAGGATTCATTTTTTCCTTTTTCGATAATAACATCGTATTTGCCTTCCATAATTTTTCTCCTGTTGATTGTTCAAAATAAACTGGACAATCTACTTTGTACCAATTTAATTTTTCATAAAAGGGAATCAAATTGTCAGCACAAAGCAAGACTCCCATTTCACAGTTCAAATCATCAAAAATTAGATCTTCTGTAGCCTCTAACGTTTTAGATGCGTATCCCTTTTTTCGAAATTTCTTCGGTGTTATGACATTATTTATACCAGCAACTTTGAATATCTTATTATCAATCCTAATATGGGTTTCGATAATATTGTAGAAAGTCGCAATTTGGTCATTTTCATAAAAGATAATTGTCCAATCCGGAATTGCCCATTCCATTTCATTTACAATGGGAATATGTCCAAACTCACCTTTGATAAATGCATTTAACTTGTCTTTAGTTTGTTCTAATAATTCAGAATATTTCTTTACCTCAATCATCTATTGTTTGGTTTATTTTCAAAGCACCTTAACGGCGGTCTTGCATTAAAGGATAGTGGTAAAATAAAGGATTTTTGAAACGAACTATCCTCGAGGCAGAGCCATAGAGGTATTTCGCTCATTTCATACCCAATCAAGTTGAGTACAAAGTTTTGACTTTTGGGTCAAAAAAAAATCTATATTTTAGATTCCTATTTTCATGAGAATGGCAATTTCAATGGAAACCACGACGCAGAGCGTCGTGGCATTCTTTTCGTTTAAAAAGTGCTACTTTCTGTTTACAATTTACATAATTAAAACAAAATAGCGATTTGGGTAGCACTCAAATCGCTATTACTTTTATATCTTTTTGTAGTTAGTATTTCTTCCAGTTCGTTTCACATTTCTGTAAATTTTCTTTTAGATTTTCTTTCCAATCTGCTTTTACGCCTTCACCATCAAAAAGATATAGTTTACCGTCTATAACCTCAAAAGAGTTAGGATTAGTATTCGCAGTAAACCCTTTACTTACTGCAAAGGCACAATAACCTCCATACTGTGGGGCATATTTCCCAGGGTTTCCAATAAACAAATTCTTGTTTTCTTCTGATGAAAAATTCCAATCAGCATTTTTCCAGTTATATGAATACGTTTCATTGCCAAGTACAGCTTTGTTCTCTATAAAATAGGTCACGGCATCATAGCCATTTATGGCTTGATTTGAAAACATAGGTTTATTAACTCCTTTATCTCCCCAAGATAGTGGAGATATGCGTTTTACCTTTGCAACTGTAAAAACCAATGTAATTATTACTACGAACAATACGAGTATTATTTTTGTTCTCTTTTTCATTTTATTTGTTTTGCCAGTTTACTTCTGCTTTTTCAATTCGGTTGGGCAACAATTTAAATAAGAACTTGGCAATCGAGTTTGAGAAAAGATAGGTTTTACCATCAATTGTCAAACGGTGTTTACCACCTTTTATATCTATTTTTCCTGTACTTACGGCAAAGGCACAATGTCCATCGTAGGCTATAGTATTATTTTGATTATTCATAATATTCGATTTTTAGTTGATACCGTCCATTTGCTTAATAGGTCTAACCTCAATGGTCGCTTCTGCATCATCAAACATGGGGTTTGCTTTTGCAATTTCAATGGCTTCTTCTAGGTTTTCGGCCACAATGTGGAAGTATCCAACGATTACTTCTTTCGATTCGTTAAATGGGCCATCTTTAAAAACGCCTTTATTTCCATGAATAATTGCTCCGTCCATTTCCAAAGGTTGTGCGCCTTTCAATTTTCCGGATTCCATAAGCCCTCCGATATATTTTCCAATTTTTTGGACGTGGGCTTGTTGTTCTTCTGGAGAAAGTTCTGCTAAATGGTCTCCTTTTGTTTTGATAAAAATCATAAACTCTTGCATAATTTAATTTCTTGAATGATTAATAATATTGTTATGACCTAAAGTCAAATGAAAGACATCAAAAAGGACATTGAAATCAAAAAAAAATTAATTTCTTTCAGAATACTTCCTTAATTTATTGTTTATAAGTGGTTTAAATTTTTCATCGAAAGGTAATTTTAATAGCTCATTTAAGGTTTTAATGGCCATTTTCGGAGCGTTATTTTGAAAATGAAGTTCTGCCTTTGTTGTATAATATGGTATATAAGAACGGAATGCTGGGTTATCTTTTATTTTAGTGAGTTGCTTAAGTGCTTTCTTTGGACTACCAGTTTTAGAAAGAACAACCGCACGATTGAGTAAGATAATTGGCGATTTATCTATTTCAATAAGCATGTCATACAAAGATAAAATGCCTATCCAGTCTGTAGATTCATAAGTCAATGCCGTACAATGATGCGCAGAAATAGTGGCTAGTATATGATAAATAGAAACCTCATCTTGTGTCGCGGCAAACTCTAAATAATAGAGTCCTTTTTTTATCAATTCGTTATCCCATTTGTTTCTTTCCTGATGCTCTAAATCCAATAGATTATCAAATTCGTCAATTCTCGAATTGAATCGAGATGTATTAAAGGTCATCAATGCTAATAAGGCATATGTATTGGAAGATTTTATAGTTGGATTGGATGCAATAATTTCAGCAAGTCGAATAGCTTCTTCACATAACTCAAAACGAATCATACTATCTCCCGATGTTGAATTGTAGCCTTCATTGAACAATAAATAAATGGTTTCAAGAACATTTGATAACCGTTCTTCAAGTTCCTTTCCAACAGGTACTAAAAAAGGAATATCTGCATCTTTTATGGTTTTTCTTGCTCTTACTAATCGTTTGTTGATGTTTTCTTCGTTAGTTAAAAATGCTTTTGCAATTTCGGGAATACTAAACCCGCAAAGTGTTTTAAGCGTTAAGGCGATTTGCGAATCTGATGAAATAGATGGATGACAACATGTAAAAATCATTCGTAATTGATCGTCTGCTATTTCTTTGTCAGTAAAAATATGTTCTAAAGCAGGTTCTAAAGTCCATTCCGATTGCAAGTGATGCACAACATTAGAAGCATATTGCCTTTTGTACTTTTCCTTATTCAGGATATTTACTGCTTTGAATTTTGCAACTCTGTAAATCCATCCAACCGGGTTTTCAGGTACGCCGCTATAAGTCCATTTATTTAGTGCTTCAAGCATCGCTTCCTGTACAACATCCTCGGCAAGTTCAATATTTGAAGTCCCGAAAGTTTTAGTCAATACAGAAACAAGTTTACCGTATTCATATCTGAATAAGTGGTCAATTTTGTCCGATATATTCTTTTCATCTCTGGGCATTTTATATATTGGCTACAATGATTTGTATAAAGTGCATTTTACATCTTGTTTTAGGTAGTCCTTTTTATTTCTGTCATTCTTGCTAAATGATGGTCATCGTGTTCAGCTACAAACAAAAACAAATCCATGGTTCTCATTGGTTTTTTTAGTCTGGGGTGCAGGGCCGTTTTATACACATCCTGTTCTGTCAATTCATCTAGTTTATTCAATGTTACTTTTCGTAAATTCTGAAATTGTGACAGCAAATTATTAATGTCCGTTTTGTTATGCAGAGCTAGGTCTGTTTTTTTGTTTTCCAAATCAGCCGTTCTTAAATATTCCTTATTTTCCAAGATATCGTCAAGTCGTCCTTGCCATAATGGTTCTAAATCAATTAGATGTCCGATATTTTCTTTTATAGACCATTTTCCATCCAGTTTGACTTCTAACAATTCAGATGGTATTTGCTCAATTTTTGTTTTTAATCGTATAAAGGTACCATCAAGTCTTTCAATAATTGATGGAAAAATATTTTGCTGGAAGGAAAATTCAAATTTTCGTTCAAACCATTTTATTTGTTGCATAGTGTTCGTTTTAATTACCCATAACTGTCTGGTATATGAAAAGTGAGTATTAACTTTGAAGAACCAGACTAGTATTTTTCACAGGACACAGTATTATACGTCTACTTTAACTTCCTAATTGTCCAACTAATTTTCGGGCAATAACTGTGTCGTATATAATCTTTAGCTTGCTGATTTTATTATGTAAGTCAAACTCTATAATATCAACAACATCAAATTCTACTTTTTCATTATTCTTTAAAGTCCATTTATATGTAAAATATAAAGCTAAACTATTTGAGTCATTTTCTTCAAAAATTCCTAATAGGTGAAGTTTGGAATTTGCTGTGTCACTACTCAATTCGTGATAAAACTCATTTGCTTTTTTAATTCCATAAAGAGGAGAGTCAACAATTCCTTTTTGATTAAACAGCTTAATTACATTTTCAATGTCTCCTTTTTCAAGGTAATTTATGTATTTATTAGCAATTTCTTTTTTTGTCATTATATTCATTTACAACCGTTATACAACAGTTCGTTATTTTGCTTTGTTTGCGTACAAGGTGCCCTTGTACACTTTCATGCTTTATTTCATATTTTCTTTTCCAAATATTCTTTTAAGCTTTCTTTAATAAAATAATTCCAGCCTGCAACACCACTTTCTCTTTTGAATTCAGGGATATTGTCAGGGAAATTTTCAACGACGGTGAAGGTCAACTTTAATTTTGTCTGGTAATGCTCCTCCATTAGTTCAAAAAGCGAAATTGCACTGCCAGGGTAACCCTCAAATTTCCATTCGTAAGCTATTTTCTTCATAGGAATTACTTCCGTCAACTTCCATAAGTGGGGAAAGATTCTATCTTCAACCTGAATGACAAATCCTGTTTCAAATCCAACTACGGGTTCAAAAGATGAAATGTTAGGAAAAAACCATTTTATCATTTTATCAAGTACGGTTATCGCATCCCAGACATTTTCTAAAGAAGCGTTAAAAGTTTGTTCTACAATAATAGGTTCTTCTATATTTTTCATAAGGTGTCCACTTTATAGTTAGTTGTTTTCTGAGTGAAGTACAACGTTTTGTGTATGGCTTGCTCCTTTATCACTAAGATAAGGAATAAATACAAACCTTTTGCTTAGAAGTAAGTGTCTTCCGAAAGGGAAATCAGATACGGTGGATTGCACTTGCTGTTTGCTACAGTTTTTAGTCAATCCATAAAGAACCTATTGAATACGTTTTTGCTTGACCGCTTATTATGACTCTATCGTTTTTATCTCGACATTTTAATTTTCCAACTCTTTCGGAAATTTGCATAGCGGAAAGCTCCTTTTTGTTAAGTCTGTTTGACCAAAATGGGATTAGAGAACAATGTGCTGAACCTGTTACCGGATCCTCTAAGATGGAGGACTGTGGTGTGAAAAATCTTGAAACAAAATCACAATTATTGCCTTTAGATGTCACAATAACGCCTCCCGGGTCAAGGTTTATTTGGTCAAATATTTGCCTATTAATTTTGATGTTTTTTATCTCTTCTTCAGAGTCGTAAATTAACATATAATCTCTTGACTTATAAACTTCCTTAGGCTTTATATTTAATGAATTTTCTATTGTTTCTGGTAATTCCGAAACCAGAGGTATTCTTGATGGAAAATCCAAAGAATAAAAATCGTTTTCTATAAAAACTGTTAAATCTCCACTCAACGTTTCAAAGATTATTTTGTCTTTATCGTAATTTAAAATTGAATTCAAACAATGTGCCGTTGCAAGAGTAGCGTGTCCACATAAATCCATTTCAATTTCTGGAGTAAACCACCGTAAATGTATTTTGTCTCCTTTGTCAACATAAAATGCAGTTTCTGCTACTGCATTTTCCTTAGTTATTTTTAAAAGTAACTCGTCTGACAGCCATTCATCTAGAGGAACAATGCAAGCTGGATTTCCACCAAAAACCTTATCAGTAAATGCATCTATTTGATAAAGGTCTAATTTCATTTTTATTAGCTAGGTATAAAGTGCAATTTAATGCATTTTTAGGATACGTTGTTACCTGCTGGCTTTATTCATTCTGTTTTATTAAATACTTTCCAAACTAATACTGCTACTATGGCACCTAATGTTGGCGCAGTAATATAAATCCAAAGTGCTGTAATGTTTCCAGATACAATTGCTGGTGCAAAACTTCTCGCTGGATTAAATGAACCACCAGAAATTGGACCTGCAAATAGGATGATTCCAGTAACTACCAATCCTATTATAAACCCTGCCATATTAGAAAATTCTTTTTTAGCTGTCACTCCTAAAATGGTGAGCATTAAAAAGAATGTCAATATAAATTCTAAAATGAAGGATTGTAATAATTCGCCAGATGGAATTGTAGATCCTAATGTTAAATTTTGAGGAAACATAAATTTAAGCAACCCACTTGCTAAAATAGCTCCGAGAATTTGAGCAGAAATATAAAATGCCGCATCCTTTTTTGTCGTTAGCTTTCCTATTGCTAAAGCTATAGTAATGGATGGGTTTATGTGTGTGCCAGAAATATTTCCGAAAATATAAATCATAGCGCTAATTATTATTCCAAAAGCTAAAGCAATTCCTATTAAACCTAAATCCCCACTGGTTTGTTGGTTTACTATTATTGCTCCTGTACCACAAAAAACTAAAGCAAACGTGCCAATAAATTCAGCAATATATTTTTTCATATTATTCTTAAAAGTAAAGAAGCTGTCTAAAAAATGCCATTATGTACATTACCGAGAAACAAAATGTATTTTGCTTCGAAGGTGGTAGCGAAGCTGTAATGTGTTGATTCAAAAAATATAAGATTCTTCGCTATGCTCTGAATGACAAAATGTATTACTTTTTAGACAGCCTCTTTACTTTAATTTGTATGTTATTAGATTGCTGATGCTCCTGCTTCTGCAACAGCGTGGTCATTTTCAACTGAACTTCCACTTACTCCAATAGCTCCAATGATTTCGCCTGATGCATTTTTAATTGGTACACCACCTGGAAAAGTAATAAGTCCATTATTTGAATGCTCGATATTGTATAGAGCACCTCCTGGCTGAGATAATTCCCCTATTATTCCAGTATTCATATCAAAATAACGAGCTGTTTTCGCTTTTTTAATAGAGATGTCAAGTGAACCTAACCAAGCACCATCCATACGACTAAAAGCTACTAAATTTGCTCCTGCATCTACAATGGCGATGTTCATTTTTGTGTCTATAGATCTAGATTTTTCTTTTGCAGCTGAAATAATTTTTTCAGCTTGTGATAATGAAATATTCATAATTTTCTGTTTTAGTATTGTTATTAATTTGATGCAAATGTACTACGAGAATCATCTTATCAAGTTACTAAAACAGTTCAACAACTTATGAAAAAAGGTCAATTTTGAAAAGGTTATTCTTAATTAGAGGTTTCCTTTGGGTTAAAACCGAATTTGTTTTTAAATGCTATACTGAAGTTTGAAAGGTTGTTATAGCCAAAATCTAAATAGATGTCTGATGGTTTTAAAATCCCTTGTTCTAATGTTTCTTTTGCCTTTTGAAGACGTTTGTCCTGAAGCCATTTTCCTGGCGACATTTTGTATTCGCTAACAAAACGGCGTTTAAAAGTAGATAAACTCATATTGCATAAAAACGCGATTTCCTCTAATTTTAGGTTAGAATGCATTTTGTTTTCAACAATTTTTTTAAATGGAGAAGTGTCTTTAATTACTAAAGAATGTAGATATAACTCAAATTTTTTTCCATATTTCTGTAGAAGATAAAGCATCAATTCTTCAAATTTTATAGAAAGTAAATTCTCCATAAAAACCGTTGGTGCTTCACTAATCGTTGATAATGAATTTAAATATGAAATGATATACGCATCATTTCTAATGACAAAATATGGTATTTCATCTTTTACTATTTGTTTGTTTTTAGAGTTTTTTTCTAAAAACTCTTTGAGTTTTTTCTCAGAAAAAAACAAAAGCTTACAATAATAAATAGCATCAGTATCTAATAATTCTGTCCAAAGCCAATTTCCTTTTTTTAGAAGTAAGGATTGGTCTTTATTTACTGCAACTGATGTTCCCGCGAAGTGTACTTGCTTTTTTCCAACTTGTAAAAAGCTAAACATATTCATGCCTAAATTAACCTTACTTTTAACAACATCATTAGTCATTTTAAAATCATAAACGAATACATCAGGGCTTTCTTTTTTGTCCTTAATGTAGATTTCCGGTATGTTTTCTATTGACATCTAGGTTTTTTTCAATGTTTGTTAAGTCACGTAGCTTACACAAGTTAAAGATTAGTTACGTAGTCAAGCACCTAAATTAATAAATACAAACCGAATAGAAAATTCGCGACGATTTTCGTAAGTAGGCTTGCACCAGCAATTAATTTTATACGGTTTGTTATGTGTTCGTTTTTTATTCCAATTCTGCTTTAAAATCGCCTTCTATTTCAATTTCCCCACTACAATCCGATTCGCAAATCCCTTTAAAGTAGAATTTTCCAAAAATCATTTCTCCTTTTTGTTTAGGAATCGATTTAACAGTTAATTCTTGTTTAAGTCTTTTGATTTTCGGTTCAATTGGTGGGCCAGACATCCAATAATTAAATTCTGTTTTGAATCGGTTATCGATTATTTTTATGATCAAACTTTGACTATATGCTGGATTGGTCTCAAATATATTCAATTCAAGTGTGTCTGAGCCAATTCGTTTCAATTCCGCAAACCTCATTAATCTTAAACTGTCTTTATTTACAATCGCATTGGATTTCACGATATATTGAGTTGAGTCAGGAACATTATCATATCCAGATTCCGTTTTTAAAGTCAGAGGATTGAGCATAAATTCCGTTGAATTAAATAAGTTGCTATTTAATTCATTGTCAATAATTATTTTGTCAAATTCAGATTTATTGTTTTTAATTCCACAAGAAATTAAAATTGAACAAAATATTATTATGTGTAGTTTTTTCAAATCAGAGTAAGTTTTTCAAATGTTTGACAACGTTTATATTTGATAAATTAGTTGCGTTAAATAACTTAACTAATTTATCAAATATAAACCGAATAGAAAATCCGTGAGGATTTTCAGGTCATACTCAAGCGATATATTCAGCATCGATCAAAATCATTGCCTCGATGGACAGTTTGAAGCTTAAGGTTCCATAGGAAGAACTGAACGCTCATTTGGAAAAGCTTCGCCTTAAAAGGGCTATTTACATCTAAAATAAAACCGTTTGAACTGTTTGAATTTTGAAAGAACAATACTTAAATTAAAAACAAAAGCTCTATAAAAAGAAGCTTTTGAAAACCTTATGCAACAATTACCATTGTTAGCAGTAGTTTTTTTGCAGTAGATAATATTGAGATGTCAAATTATGGATTTGTCCATTAAACTCAATTGGAGACTCAATTTGTTCTCTTTTTTCGATTATCTTGAATTCGGTTTGGTGTATTATAGCCTCAACGTCTTCGGATTTATATTCTGTAAATCCATACTCGGAGAAGTCAAGTGATTGTCCCTTGATATAAGGTCTAAAAGAAATAACAAACAGCCCGTCCTTAGTTAATGTTCTATAAACTTCTTTTAATACCGCAGACGGGTTTTGCCAAAAATAAATAGTATTAGCTGTACATATTTTGTTAAATGCCTCTTCCAAAAATGGCATTTTTTCTACATCTGTAAGAATTAGATCTACATATCCAGCCTTAATGAGATTGTCATTAATTTTCTTAGCTTCAGCGATCATTGTCTCAGAAATATCTATGCCTGTGTAATAAATATTATTTCCAGAATTAAGAATATCTTTTATAAACTTACCGTTACCTGGTCCAATTTCTAATACTCTATCAGCGTTACTTACTTGTAATAATTCATAAGTTGTTTTGCTAATAAACTTGTTCATTTTATTCATTCCTAATGCCACCTCAATTCCAAACGCTCCTGAAGGATGTGCTAATTGTTTTGCTATCTTTTCAAAATCCATTTACAATCTATTTTGGTGTTTCAGAAAAAGTTAAGATAAATCCGTTTAAATCCATTATGGCAAACTCATTGGTACCGTAAAAGGTTTTATTCATAGGCTTTATTATTTTAACCCCATCTACTATCTTTTTATAAAGATCATTTATGTTTTCAATTCGAATGTAAAATGTTAAAGCACCTCCAACATTCTGTGGTTCTAGTTCTTTATATTCATCTTTTAATGATTTTTCTTCTTGAAACATCAATCCAACATTGTCGAACATCACGTAGCCCCATTCGTATTGACCAGATTCTGGATTGGTATCAACTAATTTAAAACCTAACCTCTTAGTGTAATAATCTAAAGTGGCATTTACGTTTTTCACCATTATATTTGGTGTGAGTGATTCTAATTTCATCATAGTATTTTCTTTTGCTTGAGAATAAGAATTAAAATAAAAACTAGCTAAGGTTAATATTAGCATATATTTTCTCATCCGCTATTTTTTGAGGCAAAAGTACAAGGTAGAAAAGAGTTATACCTTGTAAAAAAACGACAAAATTAAAACTCCGAAGGATTTATTCCTGCCATTCGATTAATCTCTTTTGTAAGGTGTGAATGGTCAAAATAACCATTATCAAAAGCCGTATTTAATAAACTTTTAGTTGGGTTATTAGAAATACTTTCAACCGTTTTGCTAAATCGAACTATTGAATGGTATTCTTTCATAGTAACCCCTACAGTTGCTTTAAAACGTCTCTCTAATTGCCTTAAACTTATAAAATGATTTTGAGCTATTTTAACCAAGTCTATCGATTGAAAATTAGAACTAATAGAAGAACAAACTGAAAGTACTAAACTATTTTTATTTGAATTTGAACAATTGATTAGTTTCATTAAAAACTCCTCGATAAATTGTAGTTTATCACGATGGTTTTTTTTACTAATTAGTTCTTCGTATATAAAATTGTCACACTTTGGGATTATATCGGAAGCATTTATTGTTTTATTTTTAATTTCTGAGAGTGGAATATTTGAAATAGCGTTGAACTGTCCAGTTTTAAAACGAATTCCAAAAGTCTCTGAATTTTCTTTAGAAACAACATTTCTATATGTTGTCATCATCCCTGAAACCCTAATACTATTATCCCAAAAAGTGTATGAGTCTTTGTCTATATCAAAAATAAGGTCAACATATCCATCTGGAAGGATTCTAGATTCCGTTGCATAATCAGAGCTTCCTGACACCCAATAAGTATCAATGTATTGTTCTAATAAAACTGTTGGTGAGTATTCTTTATAGTTCATTAATGGCAACGTTTATCTATATGGAAAGCTCAGTCTTTGTGTGCAAGGATTTTCCGGAGGAAAATCAGATGCAAGCAAACAAAGCAACTCACATTGGTTAAGCTAAAAGTAGCAATTTTTTATATACAATGTTGTGCTTAGTTTTTTATACTATCAGTTTTGAATTTATATTCTTCAACTATCTCTTTCATTTTATTTCTAAATTTTTGCCCTACTTGAACATAGCTTGTATCTGCTACTTGTCCCTTTTGGTCTAAAATTAGCCTTTGTTCATATTCGATATCAAAAATCATTCGGTTATGTCTAGGGTTTTCTTTAGAGAATTCAACTTTATAAATCTTTCCTTCTTTTACCCCATCAGTTATATATCCAGTTGAAGTTCCAGTATATATTTTTCCGTCAAATGTAAATTTATATCTAAAGTTTCGCTTACTGTATTTTTTATAAATATTTGATGAACCATATATTTTTCCATAAGTCATAGTCAGATTTTCTTTTATATCATCTTTTTCAATTTGATTGTTAAAATAAACTAGAAAAAAAACAACTATAATAAAAGGAGATAAGATGAAATAGTAATATTCTTTAATGAACTGATATAGGTTGATAATGTTTCTTCTCAAAATAGATTTATCCATTTTTCTTTTTATCCTCTCGATATTCTGTATATGGCATAATTAAGCACAACGTGTTCGTGCATGAGTAGTAGCGGATTTTACGCAACTACCTTTCAGTTGACAATATACTTTAATAAAATGAAATAGCGGTTTGGGTGCTAACTCAAACCGCTATTGCTTATACACCGTGTTAGCCACTGGCATTATTTTATACTTGACCTAAAACATTAATCAGGCAAAAAGCATTTGCAACACCTAATATAATTTCAAATAAAATTCCTTGAGTAATTTGCTTACTCGGCTTTCCATCAGCTTTTAGGCTTATTAACCTGCCAATTGCAAAGCCTAGAAAAATTAATGAAGCGACTAAATGCGAATTAAAAGTTAACTTTTCGATAAATGTTCCAAGTAAAATAATGATTCCTGCACAAAGCATTACTGCAGCAACTCCTCTCATTTCATTTAATAAACTGGTATCATTTTCTAGTCTGATTCCTGAGCTTTTTAAATATGTTTTTATTGGGTTGCTTAACCTCATTATACCTACAAAGACAAGCATTAAAGCTGATAATGTTAAGATTACGATTCTGATGATTTCCATTTTTAGATTTTTTAATTAATATTTCTGCAAATGTAAATTGTGGCTGTGACAGAGGTGTGTCAAGGGTATTATTGATTTTTTACATATTTTTCGAAATACTCCTTTATGGTCATATTGTGTGGACTAAATGTTTGGCTTTCAGTCACAAGCTTTTCAATAAAATCTATTCTGAAGTGTCTAAAATCATTGCGTAATCGACAAAAGGCGACTAGTAGGAAATCTCCATGGATGCTGTAGATAGCAAAAGGCTCAATTTCTCGAGTGGTTCGTTTATTTTCAGAAGAAGTATAGTCAATTGCTATAACTTTATATTGGGTAATAGCCGATTGTATCTGCATTAGGTTGCTGCTCGTTTTTTCTTCATTGTTGTTCCCGCTAAAATAAATTCGGTCCGCCAACAAATCTGCGTTCCCCTTTTGAGAGTATCGTAAAATGGCTTTTATTTTTTCTATGGCACTAGTTACGTTTTTAACAAATGAGAGGTCTTTGTTTTTAATAGCTAATTGTTCAATAGTGATTAATGCATTGGCTTCGTCTTCTGTGAAAAGAACAGGTGGAAGATGATAGCCTTCCATGATAGAATAGCCTTTTCCTTCTTCGGTCACAATAGGTATTCCTGATTTTTCGAGTGTGCGAATATCTCTATAAATAGTTCTTACACTTACATCATGCTTTTCGGCCAGTTGTTTTGCTGTAATAATTCTTTTGGATTGCAGTTGGGTAAGAATAGCTGTTAATCTCGAAAGTCTTGGCTTCTCTTTTTCTTCCATTTTCGTATTTCTGATTGTGGCTAAAGTATTTGTATATGATTTGTTGCGTGTTTAAGCACTTAATTTAGCAAATAAAAACCGAATAGAAAATCCGTGAGGATTTTCGTAAGTAGGCTAGAACTAGCAATAAATTTTATACGGTGTTACCACACGTAATTTTTAATGCACATCTATTCCGTCAAAAAATATTTCGGATATTGCTGTGTCATCGTACTTATCTCCTTTATAAACTTCCATAATCTCAAATCTTATTTTCCATTTTGGCATCTTTTGTAGTTTTTCATAATCTTTTCTTTCAGAATGTCCAATTGGTTTTTCTAATTTAATTGATTGTAAAGAATAAACATCTTTTAGATTAATTATTCCATAAACTGTATCGTTAACATACATTTTAAGTTTCTTTACTCGCGAATTATTTTTCCAAGCTTCCTTACTTTTTATATAACCATTAGCAATTTTAATAACTGTTACTCTCGGATGTTTTGGAACAAATGTGAACTCAATAAATTCTCCAATTCCGTAACCTTTTATTCCTTCAACCCAAGCTGTTTGATAACTAAAATCATTGATGTTATTTATCTCATAAGAATTTTTATTCTGATTTTTTAAAAATGATGAAGAGTTAACTGTATAATCTCCAGCACCACAATACCAGCTGCAACCACCACCTTCAATATCCCACATTGTGTTATAAGTCTCGTCATATTTTTCAAACAGTTTCAACTCTTTTTCAGTCAGATTGTCCCAACTTTTCTTTTCAGATTCTAAATCTTTAAACAATTGGTTTCTTTCTTTCCAGTCATTCTGTACTTGAATTCCAAAATCGAAGTTCATTTCAATTTTTGTTTCAAATTCTTTCAGGTTTTGACTAAATGAATGAAAAGTGATAAAAATAAATATTGTAATTATAGATTTCAATTTGCGTTCAGTTTTTATATGTGGTAACGTGTTTCTATGGTTCGTTGCGTGAAAATACAATTAAATTATCGGAATAAGTAATGAGCTATTTAAGCTGTTTAAACTTTATAAAAACGGGTTTTCAAAACCTGAAATATAAAAAAACATAACTAAACTGCTTTAATAGTGGTTTTGCAAACATAAAACTATCAAACTGTTAGCCTGACGCAGCAATGAACTATACATTTCTTAAGTTTACAAATCTATTAAATTTAGGGGTATAAATCAGAAAGAACAAAAGAGAGAAATAAGGTTAGTATACACGGTGAAGCTAAGACTTCAACAACATTGATAACCCTCTCTCTTTTATTTTGTTTTGTTATAATTGCACTTCTAATTTTTATTTAAAAATAGGTAACAAAATCCCCATGTTTTGTATATAAATACAAAACAACATAATGAAAAAAGCCATGTTTATATTGATTGCGATAATAATCATACTATTAGTACTAGTTGCTAATATAATGGTTATAGCGTCTAATTTTAATATCTCATGCTAAGACAGAATCATGCAAAACTATTTTAAAGATGGCACTTTTTGTATATTTAAACCTATTTAACCATAATTTTCATGAACAAACTTTTCCTTTTTATTTGCTTCTCATTTATGTATGCCTATAGTTACTCCCAACAGCTACTTGTAAACGACACCCTTACAAGAACAGCAACTATTAATAACACAACTAAGGGAAATGAAATAATTTTCACTCCGGAAACACCTACTTTAAATCAAATAGCTGGTGCACCGAAAGCATTTTACACCCATTACTGGGAATTTGGTGACGGGCATTATAGCACCGAAGAAAAACCAAAGCATGTGTACAAAAGTATAGGCGAATATGAAGTAAAGTTATGGGCTACCAATAATTACGATACGGGCAAACCACCAACAACAAGACCTAAAAAAATTGCTATTAATTCCATAACAACCGATTATGAAGATTTAGCGATCATGGACAAAGACTTTACGTTAAAACGCAACCGTGAACCTGTTCCCGAAGAAGAAATAGTAACCATAATGAGTTATAAAAATATTAAGAATTATGTAACCAATGGCAAAATATACCTGTTCTATAATGAGCTTAAATATAAAACCAATAATTTTGAATTGTTGGAAGCCAGGACGCATCATAAAGAAAAAAACATTTCAACAGACGAGTTTGCATATACAAATAACATTGATAATGAAGGCACGTACTTAGCTTCTTTAAATAATGATCTTATTAATTCAAGTATCGTATTACAGGATTCAACGGAAAAAACAAATCTGCCTTTAACCATCGCAGAATCTCAAGCATATTATAAAGACTGGAGCCTTTTGGAATTCAATAACATGCAACCTAATGAAGAACGCCATATCTTTTTTAGTTTTAAAACGACCCCGGAAATGGTTAAAGATACCAGTGCTATTATATCGGTTCGCGGTATTTATATTCCGGATAACAACTATGATAATCATAAAGTAAAAGACATGGAAATGGAAATTGTTACCTCGCATGATCCTAACAAAATGTCATCAAATGGTACTTTTATGAATTATAGATTAGTCCGTTTTAAAACCTTAAAATATAAAATTAAGTTTCAAAATAATGGTGAAGGTCCTGCAAGAACCATACGGTTGGAAACTGATATTCCTGAAATGCTGGACAAATCGACTTTAAAGGTTATGGACATGTATCCCAAATGTGATATATGCCCAAAACGAGATGTTCTGTATAGTTGTTTAGACACCACGTTTACAAGTACTCAGGCTATCTTTACTTTTAAGAATATTTATCTTCCCGGAAGCGAACAAAAAAATGTAAAAGAATACGATTCGACAAAAGGTTTCGTAAAATACAGCATTAAGTTTGCTAAAGATTTTCATAAGAAAAAAACAAAAAGTAGAACGGCCATTATTTTTGATAAAAATGACCCGATTATTACGAACTATTCAACGACTCGGTTTTTACCAGGAATATCCATTGGTGCTAAAATGGGCTATAATTCGTTTAACGACTTAAAAAATTCTGAGAGTTACTTTTTTGGTGCGACATTATCTCCTTTTAAATCTTATAGGTGGTATTGGCAAGTGGAGTTAATGAATAATTTTCATAATTATGAAGCAAACACCAATGTTAGAGAAGAGTTTATACAGGAAGCACAAGGCTTTCGGTTTTTACAACGCACCACTACCGATGTTTCTTATGAAAATATTGACTGGGATATTCCAGTTTTAATTAGATATAACGTGAATAACTACATAGGTCTAGGTGCTGGTTTGCAAAACACCATTTCTCTTAGTGAAAAACAAAACCAAACTATTTTTATAGAACAATTTGAAGGTGTGGAACCGGGTGTACCTGTTTTTAACACTATGACGAATAATATTAATGAAACTAATTCTTTTACCAATTTAAGAACAGGTTTATTGTTTGAAGCCACAGCTGGTTTTGCTAGAATTGGTCCAAGTATGGGTGCCCGTTATATCATGAATTTTGAAGATAATTTTAACTATTGGCAATTCTATGCTATTTGGAAATTCTGAAGCTAATATCAAATAAACTTCATTTTGGCAACTCATTCTTATGAAAAAACTAGGTCTAATTTTCTTTTTAATTTATGGCATGGCGTTTTCTCAAAATTTAGAAGAAAACATCTATGTAGCGACCGAAACATTTATCAGTAATCAGAATCATGCTTCGCTGAAACTTTTAAGTGAACAAGAATCTACATTCAAAAAACAAGCAAAAAGCAAAAGTGAGCAATTAGCACTTGTTTTTTTACAATGTCATAAAGGATATTATTTAGATCAAAACTCGTTGCTAAAAGAGGCGATCTCAATTTTTGAAGACGCTTTAAACCGTTTTAAAACAAATGAGCTTTCAAAACTTTCTGATTTCGATATTATTGAAAGCTGCTTGATCCCTCTGGGCAATCTATATACTAAAACGGGTGATTATACAAATGCCGAAAATATAATAAAGCAATATATCTTTTTAGCAGAAAAAAACAATCATATAAAACATCAAACAAGTGGCACCATTAATCTAGCCATTTTATATAAAACTACTGGAAAGTATGAAACCGTATTAAATCTAACTTCCAGTTATCTTAATAAACAAAACCTGAATAAACAACAAAAACAAAAAATCACTCAGTTAAATATTGAGAGCCAAATAGCATTAAATGCCATAAATAATGTTTCGGACATTCCTAAAACAATCAATAATACTCCCTATAATCAGCATAGAAACAATTATCTAATCCAGTTACAAAATGGCAATTATATAGAGGCATTAAAAGCCTTCAATGTGGCAAAAACACATATTTATAAGGACAGCTTGTCTAGAAGAAAACTCGCAAAACTTTATTTCGAAGAAGCGCAGCTTAGCAAACTATTAAACAATTTAAACGAAGCTAAAAACGGTTTGAATTTAGCACTCCAAACGTTATTGCCAAATATAAAGTCCATTGGATCTATTAATAAAAGCAACTTATATGCTGAAAATACCTTTATAGCTATTTTTGATTTATACGCTACGCTTCAAAAAAACTATAAATCGGCACTTAGCTACTATGATTTAAGTTTTTATGTGTCACGATTATTAGAAAATAACTGGACCTCTCAAGAAAACAAAAGATCGAATCAAGCAGGCAACAGAATTCGTAGTGAAAAATGCATAGATATTATCTTTAATGAATACCAAAACACGCCAAATGACACACTTTTATTCACAGCCTTTCAATATGCAGAATTGAATAAATCGGGAATATTAAAAGAACAGTCTTTAAAAAAAATGCTTTTAAGTAAATATCCTAACGATAATTTACTACTTAAAGAAGCTCATTTATTAAAAAAACAAGAAAAAACAACTAACCTCCTAATAAATGAACAATTAGGTAAATCTCAAGCTTCGGTAATTACAGCCTTAAGCTCAGATTTGAATGAAATAAGCATTAAATTAAAAATACTAAAAGAAGCTATAAATAAAAAATACCCTGAGTTAGGAGTTCCTAATTTTTTGATTGATGACCTACAAAATAAGCTATTAAAAGATGAAGCCGTTTTGGTTGAATATTTTTATGGCAAAAAAAACATCTATCAATTTATAATTTCAAATGATGGTATTAATCTTAGTAAAATTAATTTGAATGATGCTACCAAAAAACAGATCTCAGATTTTATTCATTTATTTGATACTGCATCCGTAATAAATAATGATATAAGCAAATTTACAACGGCTGCTTTCACACTTTATAACATCCTGAATCTTGCAAAAATGACAACCTTTAAAAATGCTATCATTATCCCGGATGGATTATTAAATTTTATACCATTTGAAGCTTTACTGACTTCTAAAACGAATACAACAAATTTTTCAAAAATGCCATTTGTTGTACAAAAGCAAAACATCATTTACAATACAAGCACAGCATTTTATCTAAAAAAAGAAGAAAAAAATAACACCAATAACCTTCTTGGTATCTTTCCCGTATTTGAAAAAACAAAAAATAGTTTAATCCATTCTATCGACGAGGCAAATGCTATAAAAGAAGAAATGCAGTCCACTCTTTTTTTAAAGGATCAGGCAACTAAAGAAGCCTTCATTAAAAATAGTCCGGACTATAGTATTATTCATTTATCTACGCATGCTAGCAGTGGTGATTTTTCAACCTCAGCAAATATTGAATTTTATAAAAACACGATGTTTTTAAACGAGCTATACAGCCTCAATCTAAACACAAACCTTGTCGTTTTAAGTGCCTGTGAAACAGGTGTTGGGGCATTATACAAAGGAGAAGGGGCCATGAGTATCGCTAGGGGATTTCAATACGCCGGAGCACAAAACGTCTTGTTTTCTTTATGGCAAATAAACGATCTATCTACGTCTCAAATTATGCAGTCCTTTTATAAAAATTATAGTGACAATAAATCCGCTAATACTTCAAACCATCAATCAAAATTAGATTATTTGAAAGATGACTCCATTAGCAATATAAAAAAATCACCTTATTACTGGAGTGCTTTTGTTTATTATGGTGAATTAACAAAGCCAACTAGTGCTAGTAAATTAATTTATGCCTTCATTGGTCTATTTATCTTCCTGATTATATTACTTTTACTGTTGAGAGTTAAAAAAATTAATGGAAAAGGAAAAGACACTACAGGAGTTCCTTCATAAAAAAGGGTATATTAAAGTAAAGCTACATCTAACTAAAACAAATCATTTTGAAATAAAAGCGACGATTAATGGTCACAAAGGATTATTTATTTTAGATACAGGAGCATCAAGTTCTTGTGTAGGTTTTGAAGCTGCTGACACTTTTAAACTAAAAACTGAAGATTCTATTATTAAAGCAGCTGGGGCAGGCGCTATAGATATGGACACCAAAATGTCTAAAAAAAACAAATTGAAGATTGGAAAATGGAAACGCAGTAAAGTTGTTCTAGTTTTATTTAATCTCACTCATGTAAATACCGCTCTAATAAATCATAATTCTAAACCTGTCGACGGAATTATTGGAGCTGATATTTTAAAAAAAGCTAAAGCTATTATAGATTATGAAAAGAAATATCTATATTTAAAACTATAAAACATATGTAAGCGCAAACAACATATTTAATTAATAGCATTTTAATTCTCCTCAAGTAATGAACACCTCAATAGTGATTGCTGACGATCATCCGTTGATGTTAAGAGGTCTAACTGATTTTTTAACTTCTAAAGGTTATAATATAATAGGAAGTGCCCAGGATGGAAATGCGGCCTATACTCTTATAATAAAATTAAAACCAGAAATAGCCATTCTAGATATAAGAATGCCACATAAAACAGGGCTGGAAATAGCCGAAGCCTGTAAAAAAAACCATTTAAACACCAAAATTATCCTTATCACTTTTGATAAAGAAGAAGACCTATATGATAAAGCTAAAGAGTTTAACGTTTTTGGGTATATTTTAAAAGAGTTTGCCATTGAAGAAATTGAAACTTGTATCAAGCATGTTATAAATGGCACTCCATACTTTAGCGAAGAAATTGCATCTTATTTAAACTCAAGCAATTTAGAACAAAAGCCTGATGTATTAAATTTGTTAACGAAGTCCGAACTAAAAATAGTAAGACTTATTTCCGAAAACAAAACCAGTCATGATATTGCAGAAGACTTATCAATTTCTGTTCGTACTGTAGATAAGCATAGAAGTAATATCGTTGCCAAATTAGGCTTAGATAACAAACCTACATCGCTTTCAATTTGGGCCAATTTAAATAAAGCTCATTTTTAAAAAATACGTAGAAGTGCTTATTTTTTTTTTCATATCTAGAACATACCTTTACAGGGCTATTAATTAGTTCTTAGGGAGAATTAAAGAAGGTTCTAAATTGTTAGATTTAGGGCCTTCGCTTTTTTAAATCAATTAAGTTTTTAAAATGACGCACAAATCATTTAACTTATTTTTTGAAGACGTCTAAATGAACAATAAACCAGAAATTCATAAACTCTATTTTAAAAACAAAACCAGTGATATAAACGAATCACAAGTGTTTTTGTGAGATTTAATTGACATACGATCATCTTCTTTAATTAAAAATACGTAGAACTGCGTATTTTTTTTTTCGTCTATGCAACATACCTTTACAGGGCTATTAATTAATTCTTTGAGAGGGAATTTTTCATAAAAACTCTGTTCTACATAGGTTCAGAGTTTTTAATCTAAACATTTAAGGAAATAACAAGTTTAAAGTAACAACAATGCAAAAAGGAAATGATGTTATTGACAAGTACTGTATGATAGGACTAGGTGTTTTGGTCATTATTGTTATTTCTATAAACCTTATAATGTGTTTTAGTTAGTTTTTTTATACTTAGTTAATTAAAAAGGAGCTACCAATAATAATTGGTAGCTCCTTTTTTTAACATTTTAGATATTTATTACTAAAGCTCTAAAGCTTTCTTAATATCATTATTCATTAATATTTCTACTGGATTCTCTAAAGCTTCTTTTACAGCAACTAAAAAACCTACACTTTCTTTACCATCAATAATTCTATGATCATAAGAAAGTGCAACATACATAATTGGACGTATTTCTACTTTTCCATCAATGGCTACCGGACGTTCTACGATATTGTGCATTCCTAAAATACCACTTTGTGGCGGATTAATAATAGGTGTAGACAACATACTACCAAAAACCCCTCCATTAGATATGGTAAACGTTCCACCTGTCATCTCATCAACCGTAATTTGTCCATCACGAGCACGAATAGCTAAACGCTTTACTTCTGCTTCCACACCCCTAAAACTTAAATTCTCTACATTTCTCATGACAGGAACCATCAAGCCTTTTGGTCCAGAAACAGCTATACTAATATCACAAAAATCATAGCTTAGCATTTCTTTTCCGTCAATCATTGAGTTAACTGCTGGATACATTTTTAATGCTCTAACAACTGCCAATGTAAAGAAACTCATAAACCCTAAACCAACACCATGTTTCGTTTTGAATGTTTCTTTGTATTCAGAACGTAATGCAAAAATTGGAGACATGTCAACCTCATTAAAAGTTGTTAACATAGCTGTCGTATTTTTAGCTTCAACTAAACGCTCTGCCACCTTACGACGCAACATGGACATTTTACTTCGCGACGTTCCTCTACTTCCTCCTGTTGGTGTTCCCATAGAAGGTATAGCCTTTACAGCATCTTCTTTAGTAACTCTCCCATCTTTTCCTGTTCCAGAAATAGAAGTGGCATCCATCCCTTTTTCTGCTAAAATCTTTTTAGCTGCAGGACTTGCAGAACCAGTTGCATATGTTTTTGCTTCTGGAATAGCCGGTTTTGGTGTTTCCATTTTTGGTGCTTCTTCTTTTTTCTCTGCTTTAGATGCATCCCCTTCAGGTTTTGTAGCACTTGTGTCTATTAAACAGACAATAGCTCCAACAGCAACAGCATCACCTTCTTCTGCTTTAAGCGTAATGATTCCACTAGCTTCTGCTGGCAATTCTAAAGTTGCTTTATCACTATCTACCTCAGCTATAGCTTGGTCTTTCTCAACATAATCTCCATCTTCCACTAACCATGTTGCTATTTCCACTTCTGTAATGGATTCCCCCGGCGAAGGCACTTTCATTTCTAAAATCATTCTTTATAATTTTAATTGTATATGAATTATTTCTTTTAATATTAAATTAGTCGATATTGAAAACAGCATCAATTACAGCGCGTTGTCTTCTTTTATCTCGTGTACTGGATCCTGGTGCTGGCACCGAACTATATGACCTTGAAGCTACTTCTAACTTAACCAAATCCATACGTTGCGCCATAAAACTCCAAGCTCCCATATTTTTAGGCTCTTCTTGTGCCCAAACATATTTTTCTACATTGGGATACTTATTTATAACATCTTGTATACTTTCTAAATGTAATGGGAACAATTGCTCAATTCTCACTAAAGCGACATCTTCTCTTTCTAACAAGTCTCTTTCTGCCAATAAATCGTAATAGAATTTACCCGTGCAAAAAACTAATTTTTTCACATGTTTGGGAGCAATCGTATCATCTATGATTTCTTCAAATTTACCACCTGCCAACTCATTTATTGACGACACTGCTTTTGGATGACGCAATAAACTTTTGGGTGTAAATACGACTAATGGTTTTCTAAAATCGCGTTTCATCTGACGACGCAATAGGTGAAAAAAGTTTGTTGGTGTCGTACAATCTGCAACAATCATATTATCTTCACCACACAATTGTAAATAACGTTCTATTCTAGCTGATGAATGCTCAGACCCCTGTCCTTCGTATCCATGAGGTAATAAAACAACAATACCGTTTTGAGATTTCCATTTATCTTCAGCTGCCGATAGATATTGGTCAAAAATAATCTGTGCACCATTACTAAAATCACCAAACTGTGCTTCCCAAACAGTTAATGTATTTGGATTCGCCATGGCATAACCGTAATCAAAACCAAGGACCCCATATTCAGATAAAAAGGAATTATAAATATCCATTTTACCTTTATTCTCAGAGTTTGTATTTAATAAATTAATACGTTCTTCTGATATTTCATCTCTTAAAATGGCATGACGATGACTAAATGTGCCACGTTCTACATCTTGACCTGAGATGCGTACATTAAAACCTTCTTCCATCAAACTACCATAGGCTAAAGTCTCAGCCATTCCCCAATCAAGCTTATCGGTTTCGAAAACCATTTTTTTACGTCCATCAAGAATTCTTTCCGCTTTACGTAAAAACTTAACACCTTCTGGGACTGTTGAAATTATTCTCGAAATACCTTCCAATTTAGTCTTTGAATAAGTAGTATCTACGGTCTCAAGCATACCATCTATACCTTTACGCTCAAACGCTTTCCATCGCTCTTGCATAAACTCTCTAACTTTTGAAGATTCTGCTGCCTTAGATTTTGCATATTCACTTTCTAAGGTTTCCTTAAAATCTCCAACAATTTTATCTACGTATGCTTTATCTATAGTGCCTTCTGCAATTAACTTGTCTGAATATATTTTAAACGGATTAGATTGTTTGGCTATATTTTTATATAGTTTAGGTTGTGTAAAACGAGGCTCATCACCTTCATTATGTCCATATTTACGATATCCTAGTAAATCTATATATACGTCTTTTTTATAGCGCATTCTATATTCTAAAGCCATTTCAACAGCATGTACCACGGCTTCAGCAGCATCTGCATTAACATGTAAAACTGGTGATAAAGTTACTTTAGCAACATCTGTACAATACGTACTAGATCGTGCATCTAAATAATTAGTCGTAAAACCAATTTGATTATTAACAACTATGTGAATAGTTCCTCCTGTTTTATAGCCATTTAATTGACTCATCTGCCCTACTTCATACGCAACTCCCTGTCCTGCAATAGCAGCATCCCCATGTACTATAATGGGTACTATTTTTGAATTATCGCCATCGTAATCGCTATCAATTTTTGCCCGTGTAATCCCCTCAGCAACTGGAGCAACAGTTTCTAAGTGTGATGGATTTGGAACCAAATTCATCTTTATACTTTTGCCATTTTGATAGGTTTTATCTAACGTTAAACCTAAATGGTATTTTACATCGCCATCAATATTTGCATCTTCAAAATCTTTACCATCAAACTCGCTAAAAAGTTCATTTAGCGGTTTTCTAAAAATATTAACCAACGTACTCAAACGGCCACGATGTGCCATTCCTAAAACACATTCTTTTACGCCATATTTTTTCACCGAATAAAAAAGCACATTACTAATTGCTGGTATTAAAGACTCACCTCCTTCTAAAGAGAAACGCTTTTGTCCCACATATTTGGTTTGCAAAAAGTTTTCAAACGTAACGGCCTGATTTAATTTAGAAAGAATATATTTCTTAGTTTCTGTCGAAAATTCAGGATGATTATCATTTTTATTAAGCTGTTCTTGCCACCATTTAATAATCTCTGGATTCCGCAAATACATATATTCGACACCAATGGAATCACAATAAATTTTTTCTAAATGAGTAATTATTTTACTCAATTTTTGAGCGCCTATACCCAAAATATCGCCAGCATTAAAAACGGTATCTAAATCGTTTTTGGAAAGATCGAAATTCTCTATATCTAAAGTAGGTGTATAGCTTCTACGTTCTCTTACGGGGTTTGTTTTTGTAAACAAATGACCACGCATTCTATAGCCATCAATAAGCCTAACGACATTGAATTCTTTTTGAACTTGCTCTGGAATTTGAGTAGAAACACCTTCTACAAGCTCTCCGCTTAATCCATAGTTCTCACTACCAAAATCGTAACCTTGGAAAAAAGCTCTCCAACTAGGTTCTACCGAATCTGGATTTTGTAAATATTGATCGTATAAATCAGCAAAATATGCTGTATGCGCTGCGTTTAAAAATGAAAATTTATCCATTGTTATTTTTAATCCCGTGTAGGTTAGTCAAAATATTTTTCAAAAATACAACTTTTACTAAAATTAGATGTTTCTTTGACTATATTTATAGGCGTACAATATGCTTTTAATGAATATACTAGTATTACCTGTTAATTTTCTAATGATTTCTAATTTTGATGAAGACATTCCCTATCATTAATAAAAAAATAATTTTAATTATACTTGTTGTTTCGTTTAATCTAAACGATTTAATGGCACAACAGAAAACTAACTATTTTTGGAGTCATGTTCGTTTTGGGGGCGGTATTGGGTTAAATTTTGGTGATCGTTTTTTTAGTGGCACCCTCGCTCCTAGTGCTATTTATGAATTTGATAATACTTTTGCATTGGGTTTAGGAGCCAATGGAACATTTGATAATCAAAAAAATGTTTATAAATCAACCATTTTAGGAGGTAGTTTAATCGGACTATTTAATATTATCAATGAATTACAACTTTCAGCTGAATTTGAACAACTTCACGTGAACCGACGATACAGTGATTTAAATATTCCTGAGGATAATTATTGGTCGCCTGCGTTATTTCTTGGTGCCGGTTATAGAAACGGCAATGTTACTTTTGGGATAAGATATGATGTTTTATATGATAAAAACAAAAGTATTTATATAGACCCTTGGGCGCCTTTTGTAAGGTTTTATTTTTAAACCTAGATTAAAGAGGTAAAAAAGCATCTCCTGATTTAACTTCCACAATCAAATCTTTGATAGTTTTAGATTTTAAACTGTTTAATATATAGCTTCTTGAAGGGCTTAATATGTTATGTAGCGGACAAGGTTTTTCTTCATTACATTTTTTTAAACTCATCAGACATGAATTTAGTCTTTTTTCACCATCAATAACATTAACAATACTTATTACAGGACGATTCAGATTTGTTTCATCTAAGTAAAACCCACCTTTTGGCCCTCTAACAGACGACACTATTTTTTCTTTAACCAATGCTTGCAACAACTTGGCAATATAAGCTTGTGGAACATTTATAGGTTGAGAAATATCCTTAGCCATAACCTTATTTTTTTCGCTAGCATTTAAAGCTAAAAACAACACCGCCTTAATAGCATATTTTGATGAGTTCGATAACATTTTTTAAATATAATAACTCTGATGCAAATATAAAAAGGATGTTTTTATCCTTAATATGATTTTTATCATATTTTATTGAAGTATTGGGCTTTAAATTTGCACCATTAAACCAAAATCAATTATGAAAAAAGCACTAAACATCGCCATGGTATTATTTATCTCACTACTAATGAGTTGTGGTGGTAAAGAAGAAAAAAAGAAAACAGGATTTTCTTATGATAAAAAAGCACCTACAGAACAAAAAGCAAAAAAAGAGGCCACTGTACCTGCTTCAAAAAAAATAGATTTGGCTAACAAAGGGGTTGGTCCTATCTCATCTATGGCCCTTCCTTCAGAAATCGATCAAACTATGGCAACTCATGGTGCAGATGTATTCAAGAAAATGTGTACTGCTTGCCACAGACCAGATAAAAAATTTATTGGACCTGCTCCAAAAAACATTTTAAGCAGACGTTCTCCGGAATGGGTTATGAATATGATATTAAACCCGGATGAAATGGTTCAAAAAGACCCATTAGCAAAAGCATTACTTATTGAATTTAATGGATCTCCTATGGCAAATCAAAACTTGTCTGAAGAAGATGCCAGAGCTGTATTAGAATATTTTAGAACATTAAAATAACAATCCATGAAATGAGCATAATAAAATATTTTGATCCAATCCTAAATATTTGCTATGTGAATGACATTTGACTATTAACTAACTTATAAATATAAACGGATGAAAACATTAAAGCAAACGGTTCTTATGCTGCTGTGTATTATAACATTCACAGCTTGTAAAAACGAAAACAAAGAGACCTCAACAAGTTCAAAATCTGAAGAAGTAACCACTTCAGAAAAAAAATCTGGACAAGCTTTTATTAAAGATGACGAAGGTAAACCAACTGTTTTACACATTGCTATTGGATCTAAAGATCACACGACTTTAGTGGCTGCTGTTCAAGCTGCAGAATTAGAGAATGCTTTAGTAAATGCAGGGCCTTTAATGGTATTTGCTCCCACAAACGAGGCATTTGCAGCTTTACCAGAAGGTACTGTAGAAAATTTATTGAAGCCGGAAAATAAAGACGCTTTAGCTAATATTCTAAAATATCATGTAACCCCTGGAAATTATTCAAAAGATTTTCTCAAAAGGTTTAAAAAACTGGGACAAGCTAATAACGGTTATGTTAAGGTAGAAGTTGTAGATGGTGAACCACTAATTGGTGGTGCAAAAATTATTGCAAGTGTACCAGCAGGTAATGGCATTGTACATGTTATTGACAAAGTATTGTTACCTCCTACGGAATAGTTAAAAACACTAATTAAATTTAAAAGACAATGAAGAATATTTTAAAATCAACTCTTGCATTATTAAGTGTTCTTGTAGCATTTACAAGCTGTGATAATGCATCTAAATCTAATTCTGGAGCACTTTCTAGTAGTGCAGCAGAAAAAGTTTATGTAGCTCCTGGAGAACATGACGAATTTTACGCCTTTATATCTGGTGGGTTTAGTGGACAACTTTCTGTTTACGGATTACCATCTGGACGTTTATTCAAAGTAATTCCTGTATTCTCCCAAGATGCTGAAAAAGCTTATGGGTATAATGAAGAAACAAAACCTATGCTAAACACATCTCATGGTTTTGTGCCTTGGGATGATGCACACCATCCAGATATTTCTCAAACAAAAGGTGTCGTAGATGGGCGTTGGGTATTTATTAATGGTAACAACACACCACGTATTGCAAAAATAGATTTAACGACTTTTGAAACTACGGAAATCATTGAAGTTCCAAATAGTGCCGGTAACCATAGTTCTTCTTTTGTAACTGAAAATTCAGAGTATGTTGTTGCTGGAACGCGTTTTTCTGTACCGATTCCTCAAAAAGATATGCCTATAAAAGATTATAAAGGTAATTTTAAAGGGGCTTTATCTTTTATCTCTATAGATCCGGAACATGGTCATATGGATATTAAATTCCAATTAATAATGCCTGGTTTTGATTATGACCTATCACATCCTGGTCGTGGAAAATCTCATGGTTGGTTCTTCTTTACGACATATAATACTGAAGAAGCAAGCACCCTTATGGAGGTTAATGCATCTCAAAACGATAAAGATTTTATTGCAGCAGTTAATTGGAAGAAAATCGAAGAATATGTAAATAATGGTGGTGGTACTATGATGCCAGCAAAATACGCTCATAACGTTTATGATGAAGCAACGCATTCTGCTACTTCAACTATGAAAAAAGAAGTACGTGTAGTTAATCCACTAGAAGTCCCTGGGGCTGTATATTTCTTACCAACTCCAAAATCTCCACATGGTTGTGATGTGGACCCTTCCGGTGAATATATTGTTGGTAATGGAAAATTATCTGCTAATTTAACGGTGCATTCTTTTACTAAAATGTTAGCTGCTATTGAAAACAATAAAGTGGCTGGTGACGCTTACGGAATCCCTATCTTGAATTTCGAAGATGTATTAGCTGGTGTTGTTGAACAACCTGGTTTAGGGCCTTTGCATACAGAATTTGATGGCAAAGGAAATGCCTATACGACCTTCTTTATTTCTTCTGAAGTTGTAAAATGGAAATTAGGAACTTGGGAAGTTGTAGACAGACAACCTTGTTACTATTCCGTTGGTCACTTAATGATTCCTGGAGGAAACTCACAAAAACCGTTTGGTAAATACGTAGTAGCGATGAATAAGATTACCAAAGACCGCTATTTACCAACAGGTCCAGAAGTAACACAATCGGCTCAGCTTTATGATATTTCCGGAGAGAAAATGGAATTATTATTAGATTTCCCAACAATTGGGGAACCTCACTATGCTGCTGGTTGTCCAGCAGATTTAATAAAACCTCGTTCTAAAAAGCTCTTTAAACTAGAAGATAATAAACATCCATATGCTACTTTAAACGAAGCAGACACTAAAGTTGTTAGAGATGGCAAAACGGTTCATATCTACATGACGACCATACGTAGTCACTTCGCTCCAGATAATATTGAAGGTGTTAAAGTAGGAGACAAAGTTTATTTCCATGTAACAAATTTAGAACAAGATTACGATGTTCCTCACGGTGTCAGTATGATTGGAGCTAATACTTCAGAATTACTAATTATGCCAGGACAAACAGAGACCTTCCTATGGGAACCTAAACAAATAGGTGTATGGCCTTTTTATTGTACAGATTTCTGTTCGGCGTTACACCAGGAAATGCAAGGATATGTTCGTGTATCTCCAGCAAATTCTAACACCCCATTAAAATGGTCGCTTGGTGAAGATATTGAATAATAATTTATACTCTTTTTCATTTCAAATTACTGTGAAGTGAAAAAGAGTATAAGATTAGGGGAATTTTGTTTTAGTGTTTATTTCCCTATTAAGGCGAGAGTCATTCATTTCGCTCTCGCCTTTCTTTTTAAAACACTAAATTCCTGCGAAAGCAGGAATCTTATGAACATTCTACTAATTAGTTAGCACCTGAATGTTTAATGCTCTTGAATAAGGGAAACACCTTAAAGTGTCTATAGTATAACTAAAAAATGAGATTCCCGTTTTCACGGGAACTATAAAGATGAAAAGATCTAATATCATCATGTTTATTGCAGCATTATTACCACTGGGATTATTCTTATTTCCCCTTTGGAAAATAACACTGGAAGCACCGCAATACCCCACCCCGCTAGGTATGTATATTCATATTAATGATTTTTCTGATGTACATCCACATGATATTAAAAACATTAATTTAATGAATCATTATGTAGGAATGAAATACATTCCTGAGGCCATTCCGGAATTCAAAATTTTTCCCATAGGAATTATTATTACAACCGTTATAGGTTTAATTATAGCCTTTAAAGGGAACTACAAATGGTTTTTATTTTGGTTTGTTTTAATGATTGTTTTAAGCAGTGCCGGACTTTATGATTTCTATCTTTGGGAACATGACTATGGCCATGATTTAGATCCTAAGGCTATTATGAAGTTTACAAATCCCGATGGGAGTGTTATGGGTTTTCAACCACCCTTATTTGGAAGTAAAGACATTTTAAACTTTAAAGCTCATTCTTACCCAAGACTAGGGGCCCTTTTCTTAGGAGTTGGAATTGCAGCCTCATTTATAGCTTATTTAATTGGGAAGAAAAACAATAAAAAATCAGTGACCATGTAAGAAATACACAAACACTAAAACACTAAAACACTAAAACACTAAAACATGAAAACACTAAAACACTATTCAACAATAACATTATTGCTGCTATTATGCTTTGGCTGTAATGTTAAACCACAAGCCATTGATTATGGAAATGACGGTTGTCATTTTTGCAAAATGACTATTGTAGACAAAGTTCATGCTGCCGAAATTGTTACAAAAAAAGGTAAGACGTATAAGTTTGATGCTACAGAATGTATGATCAATTTCATAGGAGAATTTGACGCCTCCGAAATTCAACTTTATTTATCGAACAATTATAACGAGCCAGAAGCTTTGATAGACGCTACGCAATCAACGTTCCTAATAAGCAAAAATGTTCCTAGTCCTATGGGGGCATTTCTATCCGCTTTTAAATCTGAAGAAGACGCTAAAAAAGTTCAAAAAGAAAAAGGAGGAACACTTTATACCTGGAAAACGTTATTAGCGCACTTAAAAGGCTAATATGATGAAAAACTTATTGCTTTTTTTCGCAGCCATTTTTATGGCTCACTCTATATATGCTCAAAATATTGAAGTTTGCAGTACATGTACTATTTCGACTTTAAAAAAAGCTATTTCAGTTGCAAAAGATTTTGATACCATCTTAGTTAAAAAAGGCACTTATAAAGAGCATAATATTCTAATTGATAAACCACTAACAATTATTGGTAAAAACTATCCTGTAATTGATGGAGAACTAAAGGGTGAAATCATAACTATTGTTTCTGATCATGTGACTGTTGATGGTCTATTTATTATAAATGTTGGCACTAGTTACACGGAAGATTATGCAGCTATTCGAGTAAGAAAAAGCAAAAACTTCGTCATTCAAAACTTAGTTTTAGAAAAGCTTTTTTTTGGAATTTATTTGGAAAAATCACGAGATGGAAAAGTGTTTCATAATAAGATCATAGGAGAAGCCATTCAAGAATATAATTCCGGAAACGGGATTCAATTATGGTACAGCAAAAATATTGTCATTGAACACAATTTTGTAGAGCATGTACGTGATGGGATTTATTTAGAATTCTCTGATGATTGTTTAATTAAAAATAATGTTAGTGCAGAGAACCTCCGCTACGGTTTACATTTTATGTTTTCCAATAACGATATATATCAGGATAATACTTTTGAAAAAAACGGTGCTGGAGTGGCCGTTATGTTTTCAAAAAAAATAAAGATGTTAAACAATACGTTTAAAGAAAACTGGGGAACGGCATCCTATGGTATGCTTTTAAAAGAAATAAATGATGCTGAAATTATAGGGAACACTTTTGAAGAAAACACTATTGGTATTAACATAGAAGGCTCCAACCGTATTGTTTATAAAAACAACAACTTTATTAATAATGGATGGGCTATTAAAGTTCGTGGTGCTTGTTATACTAATCATTTTTTAGAAAATAACTTTCTATATAATTCTTTCGATATTTCATATAACAGCAAGGTGAATGATAATATTTTTAATAAAAATTACTGGACGAACTATACAGGTTACGATTTAAACAAAGATGGGATTGGTGATGTACCCTATAGGCCCGTAAAACTATTTTCATATATTGTAAACAGAACACCAGAAACGATCATTCTATTACGCAGTTTATTTATCGATATTATTGATTTTTCTGAAAAAGTCTCACCTGTTTTCACACCCGATAATTTATTAGACAACAATCCATTAATAAAGAGAATAACATGGTAAGTATTGAAAATCTACATAAAAAATTCAATAAAAATATTGTATTAAGTGGTGTTGATTTAAGCATTTCTGAAGGTGGTATTTTTGCTATTCTTGGACCAAATGGGTCAGGAAAAACCACACTTATTAAATCTATTTTAGGTATGGTTATTCCAAACAAAGGTACTATTAATGTCCTTGGTGAAAATATTAAAAACAACTCCAGTTATAGACATAAAATTGACTATTTACCGCAGATTGCTAATTTTCCTAGCAACTTAAAAGTTAAAGAGCTTATTAAAATGATCAAAGATTTACGTGGTCATACTAATGAAGATCAGCACTTAATAGAACTCTTTACATTACAACCCTTTTTAGATAAAAAATTAGGCAATCTTTCTGGAGGCACCAAGCAAAAAGTAAATCTGGTTTTAACCTTTATGTTTGATAGTCCTCTCATTATTTTAGATGAACCAACCACAGGCTTAGATCCTATTTCGCTTATCCGATTAAAAAATTTAATTCAGACAGAAAAAGCTAAAGGAAAAACTATCTTAATCACTTCTCATATTATGAGTTTTGTTGAAGAAGTTTCAGATGAAATTGTATTTCTTTTAGAAGGGCAAATTTACTTTAAAGGTTCTATTTCAGAATTAAAAAACAAAACTGGTCAGCCAGATTTTGAACATGCCATTGCATCCATTTTAACTGATAATCATGCTTAAAATATTAAAATATAGTTTTTTCGATTTAATGCGTAGCCGTTGGAGTTATGTATATTTCGCTTTTTACTTATTATTAGGAATTGTTTTACTCTTCCTTAATAATGATTTATCAAAGGCAGTTATTACATTAATGAATGTTATTATCGTGCTAGTCCCTTTAATAGGCACCATTTTTGGTGTCATGTATTATTATAATTCTAAAGAATTTACAGAACTCTTATTAGCCCAACCCTTAAAACGCTCATCGATATTTCTCGGACAATATTTAGGTGTCGCCATCTCATTATCTATGAGTTTAATTTTAGGTTTAGGAATTCCTTTTATTGCTTATGGATTATTCAAATCAAATGCCATTTGGGACTTCTCATTACTGCTTATTACAGGAACATTTCTAACACTAATTTTTACAGCATTAGCTTTTAATATTGCACTAACTAACGAAAATAAGATTAAAGGTTTTGGGTATGCCATATTACTTTGGCTCTTTCTAGCTATTATTTATGATGGTCTATTTTTAATGTCTTTAGTACTTTTTGAAGATTATCCATTAGACAAACTATCGCTAATTGGCACCATGTTAAATCCTATAGATTTATCACGAACACTCATTTTGTTAAAACTAGATATTTCGGCTTTATTAGGATATACAGGCGCCGTCTTTAAAAAATTCTTTGGAACTAATTTTGGGCTCATCATATCTTTTATAATGCTAACTATTTGGGTCATTTTTCCTGTATTACGAATTGTATTTAAATCGAAGAAGAAAGATTTTTAATATTGAACCTATTAAGATATGAGATACTTATCATTTATATTTCTAATCATTTTTGTCTATAGTTGTAAAAATAGTAAGGCCGAAATTGAAACAGATGCTAATCTTGAAACATTAATATTGAATCAAGGGAAAGCATGGCTTGTAAACCATGAGACTCATGTAGGTATTACTAAAATGGACTCTTTAATTACAAACTTCGATACGTTAAAAGACGAAAACTACAAACACTTGGGAGAATCCCTATCAAAACAAACCAGCTTTATAATTAAAAATTGTTCTATGACAGGAACAGCTCACGACCAACTACATGTTGTTTTGGTTCCTATGCTAGAAGAAATTTCTATCCTAAGAGAAATCGATGATATTACTATAAAAAAGGCAGCATTACTAAGGTTACAAATTTATATAGAAAAGTATTTTGAGTATTTTAAAAACGAATGACATGCATCATATTTTTATAACTAATAGTATTCTAAATTTGCCACATGATTAAGGCTTTAGCACATAAAATTATAGCATCGTTTTTGGTAATCATGTTATTTGCGCATAACATTAATACCCTGACGATTATAGGTGATTTTATCATTAATCAAGACTTTATTGCTAAAACATTATGTATTCAAAAAGAGAATCAACAAGGTTGTCATGGTAAATGTCATTTAACAAAACAACTAGCAGAAAGCAACCCTGATTCTGGTAATAAATTTCCTTCTCAAGAAAACAAAAGAGTAGCATTAGACATTTATTGCCTTCTTACTTCAGGTATCTTAGATATTCACTTAAACAAATTTATATTGCCTCGAGTGAACTTATTTCATGACTCACCAAAAAGCTTAAAAATGTCTTTAGAGGTTGAAACACCTCCTCCAATGCTTAGTTAATTTTTTTTGTTATACCGGTTATAGTTTGAATTTAATATAAAAGAAAATAATGATTTTTTTATATGAATTAAAAAACCAGTGCTCAGCTTGACTGGGTATGCAGCATAACCTTTTGTAGTCTGTCCTCGCGAAGGCGGAGAGTTTTATTTTATAATAAAACGCCCGTTCGGCAGGTGGGTAGAAAGGAAAAAAGGGTGTTTTATTGCTGTAAATTCAAATTATAAATGGTATAAAAAACCTGATGGTTTTATCTGTTCTTCTAGCTCATTTTAATGAGCGGGACAGCATTTACTACATATTTTTCGAAAACATTAAAAACATAAAAATGAAACTACAGTATATATTACCCATCTTATTTATAAGCCTATTTACAATAGCGTGCTCTACCGATGATAACGATACCCCGATAATAGATGAAATTGAAGGTCTTGTTAAAATTCAAGAGATTAAAAACAACGATCATACTATTGAATTATATAACAAAACAGGAAAATTCAATACAGGTTATAACCATGTAACTATAAGAGTTAAGGACAACACTAACGATTCTTATTTCGAAAATGCAAACATCTCCTGGATGCCCATGATGCAAATGCCATCCATGCAGCATTCTTGTCCAAAATCTGCAATTGTAAAAGCCTCCAATAAGAAAACACTCTATGAAGGTTTTGTAATATACCAAATGACAAATTCAGATGGTTCTGGATGGTCATTAACATTTGAATACACTATAGATAATACAGAATACACTGCTACAAACACTATTTCGGTTACACAATCTGAAAAGCAAAATGTAGCGGCTTTTATGGGAAGTGATGGTAAAAAATACATCGTAGCACTTATTAAACCAAAAGAACCTATCATTGGAATTAATGATCTTATGGTTGGATTATATAAAATGGAAAGCATGATGTCTTTCCCAATAGTGCAAGATTACAAGATTCTATTAGATCCAAGAATGCCAGGCATGGGAAATCACAGTTCTCCTAATAATACCGATTTAAGTTACAATGCAACAGATAGTATGTATCATGGCGACTTATCTTTAACAATGACCGGTTACTGGGTACTTAACTTAAAATTAAAGAATAGTGAAAATACTGTTTTAAAAGGCGAAGATGTCACGGATCAAAATACACAAAGTTCTCTATACTTAGAATTAGAATTTTAATCGAAAAGAATTCTTCAAGGGTCACCCTTGAGGTTTCTGATGAAATTGTCATTCCCGCACACGTGCTGAACTTGTTTCAGTAAAAGCGGGAATCTAAATAAATGTTTTTGTAAAAAATGAAGAGACTGTCTAAAAAATATCTGTTTTGTCATTTTGAGCGAAGTCGAAAAATCTCAATATTCTGATAAACAAATATTTAATTTTTAAGAGATTCTTCACTACGTTCTGAATGGCACTCTTTATACAGTCTCTTCATTAAAACACCTTCAACTTGATAATACGTCTATCATGAAAAAAATCTTTATAATAGGTATTTGTTTCTTTAGTAGCCATGTTCTTTTTTCTCAGGAAAATCGTTTAGAAATAAAAAAAGACACAACCATACTACAAGAAACATTTGTTATTGCTCAACGTAAATTAAGTAATTACCGTCAAGAAAAAACCTTATCGAGTATCGATGCCTATTTAGAAAAAGCCAATAAAGTGACCATGATAAAGCGAGGTAACTACGCTTGGGAACCCTCTTTAAATAATATGGTAAGCGACCGATTAAATGTCACCATAGATGGGATGCAGGTTTTTGGAGCATGTACCGATAAAATGGATCCTATTACATCGTATGTAGATGTATCTAATCTGGAACAAGTAAGCATCAATTCCGGACAAGAAGGCACTGAAAATGGGCATTGTGTTGGTGGCGGTATTGATTTACAAATTGCACCATCCAAATTCTATAATTCTGGTCTAAAAACCAGTATCGATTTAGGTTACGAAACCAACGGCAATTATAAAACGGCAGGTTTAGATGTAGAATATTCTGGAAATAAATTTTACTTAAATGCAGATGCCATATTTCGTAAATCAGATAATTATGATGCCGGCAATAAAAAAGAAGTCATGTATTCTCAGTTTCAGAAATACAATTTCTCACTTCAAGGTGGCTATAGTCTATCCAACCATAATATATTAGAAGCTAATATTATATACGATAAAGCTACAGATGTTGGCTACCCTGCTTTACCAATGGATGTTTCTTTAGCCGAAGCTTTAATTACATCTGTAACTCACAGGTATAAAAACGATTCTACTCGAATAAAATCATTAGAATCTAAACTATATTTTAACACTATCACCCATATTATGGATGATAGTAATCGTCCCAACGTACCCATTAGAATGGATATGCCCGGATGGAGTGACACCTATGGATTTTATAGTAAAGCGACCTTAAAAGAAAAAAAACATAGCTTACTTATCAACCTCAACGGATTTTACAATAAGTCGTTAGCAGAAATGACCATGTATCCAAACGATCCAAACCAACCAGATATGTTTATGTATACATGGCCAGATATTAGAACGCTTTACACAGGTTTATATATTAATGATCATATCACTTTAAACCCCAGAGAATCTGTTTCTACGACATTAAGGCTTGGTTTCCATCAAAATAAAATAGCAAAAAAAGTAGGTGTCGAAAGTTTGCAAATTTTTCATCCAAATATAAGTGATTCTAAAAACCGTTTTCTTTTAAGCCTTTCCGGAGAATATACCATTAAAAAAAATATGTTTGATGCAGTACTAGGTCTTGGTTACGGAGAAAGAGCACCTTCTGTGAGCGAAGGTTATGGTTTTTTCTTATTTAACAGTTTCGATAATTATGATTATATCGGTAACCCTAATTTAAAAAATGAAAAAGCTTTTGAATTAAATACCAAAGTCAACTTTAAACTCAATGCCTTAAAACTGGGAATCTCATCGTCTTTCTTTCATATATCAAATTATATTATAGGAGACATTGACGAAGCTGCAAATCCCATGACCATTGGCGCCAATGGTGTAAGGTTGTATGATGCTTTAAAGCATGCCTCCATTTTTGATGTTTATCTTAATTCAAGCTATAGTTTCTCAAAGCAAATTTCATTTAATAGCTCTGTTGGATACAATTATGGTGTAGGAAGCAACAAGCAAAACTTACCTTTAATTCGACCTCTTTCATATCTAGCCGAAATAAATTACAATACTCAAAAATTCAATGCCGCATTACAACTAGAAGGCAATGGTAATCAAAGTAAATACAGTAGTTTTTATGGTGAAGACGAAACATCTGCTTATGCCGTTTTAAATCTTAATCTAGGGAACATACTTTATTTGAAAAACAACAAATTAGTTTTTAAATATGGGGTTGAAAATATTTTAGATGCTAATTATTCAACTTATGCAGATTGGAATAACATTCCTAGGCAAGGAAGGAACTTTTATCTAAACGCTTCTTATATCATATTTTAAACATAAATCACTTATACACCATTTTGAAATTCAATCTGCATAACTGACAAATGTCATGTTTTATCAAAAGGTTAAAAAGTATTTTTGATTGAATATAAAAGGACATTTTTGTCTTTTATATGAATAACCAAATAATAATACTAAAACCAATAAGTATGAAACCATCGAATTCCCCATTTATTTTACTGGTAGCCATAGTGTTTCTGGTAACATCATGCATTAACAATCAAAAAAAAGCATATGATAATGCCGCAGACATCCCTGTAAGTAGAGAGATGATTGCAGAATTAACACCACCGCCTAATGTGCCTACACCTGTAGGTGTACGTAAAGCAAAAAAATTAATTGTTAATATGGAGATTCTTGAAAAAGAAGGCACGATGACCGATGGTACTACCTATAATTATTGGACTTTTGGAGGATCTGTACCAGGGAGTTTTATTAGAACCCGAGTTGGTGATGAAGTGGAGTTTACGTTATCTAATCATCCTGATAACAAATTACCGCATAATATCGATTTACATGCCGTTACAGGACCAGGTGGTGGAGCAACATCATCTTTCGTAGCTCCCGGTCATGAGAAAAAATTCAATTTTAAAACCTTAAACCCAGGCTTATATGTATATCACTGTGCAACAGCACCAGTGGGCATGCATATTGCAAATGGAATGTACGGACTCATTTTAGTAGAGCCAGCTGGTGGTTTACCTCCAGTTGATAAAGAATACTACATTATGCAAGGTGATTTTTATACTAAAGGTGAAAACGGTGAACCCGGCTTACAAGCTTTCGATATGCAAAAAGCAGTGGATGAAGATGCCGATTATGTGGTATTTAATGGCAAAGTAGGATCTCTTACAGGAGACAATGCCATCACAGCTAACGTTGGTGAAACAGTTCGTTTATATGTTGGTAATGGTGGTCCAAATTTAGTATCATCATTCCATGTTATTGGTGAAATTTTCGATAAAGTTATGGTTGAAGGCGGGTCTACAATCAACGAGCATGTACAAACAACGTTAGTCCCAGCAGGTGGAGCAGCCATCGTTGAATTTAGAGTTGATGTTCCTGGGACTTTCATTTTAGTTGACCACTCCATTTTTAGAGCCTTTAACAAAGGGGCATTGGGAATGCTAAAAGTTGAGGGAGAAGAAAATAAGAAAATATACTCTGGTGTCATACAAGAAGGTATCTACCATCCAGAAGGTGGGGGAATTCAAGCAATGCCTAATGGAGATGATAAAAAGCCAACACCCGTAGCATCAAAAACATTAGCTGAAAAAATGGAATCAGGAAAACAAATTTACATGAAAACCTGTTTTGCATGTCATCAGGCTGAAGGACAAGGAATTCCAAATGCTTTTCCTCCTTTGGCAAAATCGGATTACTTAAATGCTGATGTAAATCGTGCGATTAGTATTGTTCTTAAAGGAAAAACAGGAGAAATTACTGTAAACGGACAGAAATATAATAGTGTGATGACCAGACAAGCTATAAGCAATGATGAAGTTGCAGATGTTTTAACCTATGTGTATAACTCTTGGGGCAATAACAAGACAAACGTTACAAAATCTCAAGTAGACCAAGTTAAAAGCAGTCACTAATAAATAAAGAAGTCATGTATACCATCTTTAGACTGACTATGACACTCCTGGCCTTTTTCATTGTGAATTTGGCATACGGTCAGTCTAATATGGTATTAATCAAAGGAGGTACTTATATCCCGCTTTACGGAAGGGATTCATTAAAAGTTACCATTTCGGATTTTGAAATGGATGTGTATCCTGTAACAAATAGTCAATTTCTTGACTTTGTTAAGAAATACCCTAAATGGAAACGTTCTAAAGTAAAGAAGTTATTCGCAGATGGAAACTATTTAATGGGATGGAAATCTGATACAGAATTATCTGAAAAACAATCTTTAAATGCTCCCATTACAAATGTATCATGGTTTGCAGCGAAAGATTATTGTGAATGCCAAGGCAAACGATTGCCAACTGTAGATGAATGGGAATATGTAGCTATGGCAAATAAAGAATTGCCAGATGCCAGAGCATTGAAGAGTTACAACGCATACATTTTAGAATGGTACGAAACACCAAAAACATTTAATAATGATATAGGTTCAACCTTTAAAAACTATTGGAATGTGTACGATTTACATGGTCTGGTTTGGGAATGGACTTTCGATTTTAATTCTGTTTTAGTCTCCGGAGAATCAAGAAAGGATGTAGATAACGACAGCAATTTATTTTGTGGTAGTGCTGCTGTAGGTGCTACAGATTTAATGAATTATGCAGCATTTATGCGTTACGCAACCCGGGGTAGCGTTAAAGCAAAATATGCTATGAAAAATTTAGGCTTTAGATGTGTAAAGAATATAAATAAATGAAATATTTTAAATTAATAATACTACTCTTTATTTCCATACTGTCTTTTGCTTCTTGCAAGCAAGGGGCATCAAACAAGTTAAATGATCTAGCTGTTTATAAATGTGTTATGGGATGTGAAGGAAAAAGAACATACAACACCCCTGGTAGTTGCCTCGTTTGTAAAATGGATCTAAAAGCTATCGAAAACCCTTCAAAAGTAATTGCTGATAATGCCATTTCTGATGAATCCATCTTCAATTTAACCACAATCTGGAATACTGAAGAAGGTGAGACCATTAAACTTGAAGATTTAAAAGGAAAAACATTGGTATTGGTTATGATTTACACAACCTGTAAAGCAGCATGCCCAAGGTTAGTAGCCGATATGCGTAATATTGAAAAGCAAATTCCAAAAAATCAATTAAAAGACCTTCAGTTTGTTTTAGTAAGCATTGATCCTGAAACAGATACTCCAAAGCGTTTAAAATCCTTTGCCAAAGAAAATCATATGGACGGGCTACACTGGACTTTTTTACAAGGTACAGAAAGTAGTGTTCGAGAATTTGCAAATGTTTTAGCTGTAAAGTATAAGCAAATTTCACCTATAGATTTTTCACATTCAAACATTATAAGTGTCTTTAATCCTGGAGGAGAACTAGTGCATCAACAAGAAGGACTAGGTGTAGATAATAAAGAAACCATAAAAACAATCATAGAACTCACTAATAAAAACTAAATAATATGTTATCAAAAAAACAAGCACGTGCCTTTTTCCTTGGCGGAACTGTAGTGACTTTTTTAATATTTATAGGTTTAACCATTTACTCTTTTAGTAAATCACAAGACCAGTCTAATGACGAAAATATTACAGAAGCTGTCGTAAGAGGAAAAAAACTTTGGGAAGACAATAACTGTATGGGATGCCATACTCTCTTGGGAGAGGGAGCTTATTATGCTCCAGAATTAACTAAAGTTATAGATAGAAGAGGGGAAGGCTATATTAAAGCCGTATTAACAACACCCGTAGATTGGGCTCCAAATGGAAGAAAAATGGTGGCTTATGGATTTACTGCCGAAGAAGCTGCAGATTTAATCGCCTTTTTCGATTGGATAGACGATATCGATTTAAACGGGTTTGATACCGTTGTTTCACCACTAGCTAAAGACGATAACTAAACTAAAAAATAAAACAAATGAAATATAAATCACAAAAAGTAGCGTATTGGTTTTTTGCGCTTTCCATGTTATTATTTAGTCTTCAAATTATATACGGTTTTATAATGGGCTTTGCTCATGCAGGATTTGATGGATTACACGGATTTATTCCTTTTAATACAGCAAGAGCTGTACATACAAATTTACTTGTAGTTTGGTTATTATCTGGTTTTATGGGAGCAGCCTATTATATTATTCCCGAAGAAGCACAACGAGAATTGGTAAGTGTTAAATTAGCCTATGTTCAATTAATTAGCCTTGCCGTTGTTGGTGTTATTGCTATTGTTGGTTATCACTTTAATTACTGGGAAGGACGTAAGTTTTTAGAAATCCCTAGACCTTTAGACTATCTAGTAGTTGTAAATGTACTGCTATTTTTAGGACTCATATTAACAACCTTATTTAAAGGAAAACGTAGAACTACAACGGCATTAGTGCTTTCTATGGGACTTCTTTTTGCTGCCTTATTATATTTACCTGGCATGCTCCCTTTTGATAGTCAAGTAAAAGATTCATTTTTTAGATGGTGGGTTGTTCACCTTTGGGTTGAAGGCGTTTGGGAACTTATAATGGGTGGTATTTTATCATTCTTATTAATTAAACTAACTGGCGTAGACAGAGAAGTTATTGAAAAATGGTTATATGTCATTGTTGGCTTAACATTTTTATCCGGCGTATTAGGAACAGGACATCACTACTACTATATTGGAGTGAATAAAATTTGGTTAATCGTTGGAGGTATATTCTCAGCTTTAGAACCTTTAGCTTTTTTAGCAATGGCATTATTCGCTGTTAATATGTACCGAAAAGGAGAGAAAAAACACCCTAACAAGCTAGCCTTATATTGGACTCTTGGAGCTGCCATCGTATCATTCATTGGTGCTGGATTATTAGGGTTTGCACATACATTACCACAAACAAACCTATACACACATGGCACCTTAGTGACCGCCATGCACGGGCATCTTGCCTTTTGGGGTGCTTATGCCATGATTGTATTAGCAATTATTAGCTATAGTTTACCAAATATGACAGGAAGAAAACTGTATGAAAGTACTAGAGGCAGGATGGCTTATTGGATGTCTAATATTGGAATGATTGGTATGACTGTTGCCTTTGGTGTTGCTGGAGTCGTTCAGGTATATTTAGAACGTAAACTAAAAATGGAATTTATGGAAGTTCAAAAAGAAACTGAAATTCATTTTGTAGTACTAATTATTTGTGCAACGTTATTTTTAACAGGTATTACACTATATATCATAGATTTTATAAAGCACGGTAAGCCTACTGATGAAGCATTAGTAGCAACCACAAATTAAGTATAGATATTACACACAAAAAACCAGGGTTAGAATTTTATACAACGATAACTCTGGTTTTTTTATCCATTTCTATTTGGAAATTACCAAAGTAAAATAATGATTTTAATGTAGAAATGGTATTAATTAATAAACACTAAAATGAGTACACCATATTACCACGCTATTGGAAAAGAAGTCTCTGTTTTCGAGCAGGCTTACAAATGTAAACTACCTATTTTACTAAAAGGACCAACAGGTACAGGAAAGTCACGATTTATTGAGCATATGGCGTATGAACTAAACACAAAATTAATCACCATTTCTTGTCATGAAGAAACCTCTTCGACAGATTTAATTGGTCGGTTTATTATTAAAGGTGCCGAAACCGTTTGGCTGGACGGGCCATTAACCACAGCTGTAAAAGAAGGTGCTATTTTATATTTAGATGAAATTGCTGAAGCACGACCAGATGTTATTGTAGCCATACATTCCTTAACAGATCATAGACGTGAATTGTTTATAGATAAATTAGGGCAAACCATAAAAGCACATAAAGATTTTATGCTTGTAGCTTCTTTTAACCCTGGATATCAACGCGGATTTAAAGAATTAAAACCCTCTACAAGACAACGTTTTGTTGCGACATCTTTTGCCTACCCTGAACCTAAAATCGAAGCACAAATTTTAATTGCAGAAACTGGAGTTGAACCAGATATTGCTAAAAAATTAGTTAACATAGCCACAAAAATCAGAAATCTTACAGAACTAGGGTTAACCGAAACTGTTTCTACTCGATTATTGGTAGATGCCGCAAAATTAATTCATTCAGGACTTCCAAAACGTCTCGCTGTTCATGTAGCAGTCATAGAACCTTTAACAGATGATTTAGAAGTGATACAGGCACTTAAAGATTTGGGTGATTTAATGATATGAAAAAGTATTCAGTCGCAGTTGGCAGTGCTAGATTGTAAACTGAGACTGAAACTGAAAACTAAAGAGAATGTTTGAATTCGAACCAGATGAATATATTTTCACGAAGTTTGCCTTCTTTTTTAAAAAACGAAAAAAGAAAAAGGAAGCAGAACTTGAACATGCTATAAATTTAAGTGATGTAAAATCACGCCTTACCATATTTGCCCGCGCTATTACTGGACAATCCATTGAAATTTTTGAGGCAGAGCGCGAAGGTGGCTATAGAAATAATAACTTCTTTTTACCCACAAAGTTCTCTCATTTTAAAACCGAAGAAGAAAATGTATCATTTTACCTGTTTAGAGTACTCTATCTATCTATTCAAAAGAATTTGGATCTAAACTGGAATGATGATCAGGAACATGTGCTTCTAGAATCTCAACAAAAAGCTCTAGACACTTCAAATAAAGTATTACAAACACTGTTTACTCAATTTCCGATAACCGAAAATTATCATCAAAAATTCAAAACGTATTATAAAAGTAAGGCTACCACAAAACAACCTGAAGATTATTCCTTTATCTATGGTAAATGGATGCGGAATTCACCTCATGATGATTCTGAGAAACAACTTAAAAACTTTACAGACAAAGTAAAAGAAGCCAATAAGGAACAACCTCAAACCATCATTAAGTCTAAAGCTGTTGAGGAAATAATTTCAGTTCAAATAGATCAAAAACAGATGGAAGATGCCGTCTTGCAACATCAATTTGAAAAAGTAGAAACTGCTGAAGAATTTGGAGGTAATTTTAGAGATTTTGATGGTGATGATGATTTAGATGACCATTCTAATGCATTGGATGAAGTAAACATGAAGTTTACGGTTCGTGTGGATGACACAGCCCATTCGGTATATCAAGCAGATTTTATTGAAAATACAACGGTTTCTGAAAGCGCAGAGAGTGAAAGTAGTGCGTATTATTTAGAGTATGATGAATGGGATTATTCCAAACGAACTTACAAAGACAATTTCTGCAAAGTATATCCAAAAACACAATTAGAATCGGATGTTTCTTATTATAAAAAAACACTCAATAACCATCGTTCAACCTTAGTTGGATTGCGCAAGATGCTTACAACGGTAAATAATAAGTATCAGCAGCAACGTAGACAAACACAAGGAGAAGAATTTGATATTGATGCTATTACCGACTTGTTTGTAGATGTACATTCTGGGCATACCCCTTCAGAGAAAATCTATTTATCTAAACGAAAAAAAGAAAAAGATTTATCCATTTTATTACTGTTAGATATTAGTTTATCAAGTGATGGTTACGCAGCAGGCAATCGCGTGATAGATGTAGAAAAGCAAGTATCCATTCTATTTGGTGAAATTTTAGATGAGTTTAATATCGATTTTTCTATAGACTGCTTTTATTCAAAAACCAGAAATCATTCTACCTACTTAAGTCTTAAAGGCTTTGACGATCATTGGAATACCGCCAAATATAGAGTTGGTGCCATAGAACCTAGTGGCTACACACGTATTGGTGCCGCATTACGTCATTCTGGAGCTTTATTAGATAAACGTGACACTAAGAATAAATGGGTGATTTTAATATCAGACGGGAAGCCAAACGATTATGACAAATACGAAGGTAAGTATGGTATTAATGATGTCAAACAAGCCTTGCGTGAGTTAAACGAACGACAAATAAATTCGTATGCATTGGCCATTGAAGCCCAAGCAAAATATTATTTACCACAAATGTTTGGACAAAATCACTATCAAATTCTCACAACGCCAGTTGAACTTTTACAATCATTGGTGAAATTATACGAACGAATAAAGCATCAATCCTAATATTTAAAATCACATTTAAAAAAATATAATGAATTCATTTTTAACAGTTGCAGAGCAACTACCGGTAGGACATCCAGTAAAAGTTTATTACCAGGAAAGTGCCTTAATACAAGACCTTATATTAGACTTGTACGATTGTGACCCTGAAGAAGATTTTCAAAAATACTTTAACATTTTTAATCAATTGTCTACTATTGAAAAACGATTTAAAAGAAAGGAAAATCAATTATTCCCATACTTAGAAAAACATGGTTGGCATGGTCCTTCTCAAGGCATGTGGTCTTTTCACGATAATTTACGAGAGCAAATTCGTTTATTAAATACTTACAACTCAGAAAAGAACACAGTAAAAATTACAGATAACATACCTTATTTACTTGAAGGGATAAAACGCTTACTAAGTATTGAAGATATGCGTTTATTTCCAAATGCCATGGATTTACTTTCAGAAGATGATTGGAAAGAATTTCATATAGGTGATGAAGAAATTGGTTGGATGTTATCTGAAAAACCAGCACCTTATCCCCACATTGAAGAAACAGCTTACGTCCACCCAAGTGAAGACCATTCTAAACGTGATTTATCTTTTTCATTAGAAAACACATTTCACTATGATGAAGGCCATATGACCCCAGAACAAGTAAATCTTTTACTACGTTTTTTACCTGTAGATATTACATATGTTGATGAAAATGATAAAGTTATATTTTACAATAGAGGAGACGACAGGGTTTTTGCTCGTAGTAAAGGTATTATTGGTCGTGAAGTGCGCTTTTGTCATCCTCCAAAAAGTGTCGATATGGTCTTGCGTATTGTTGAGGAATTTAGAGCTGGAACAAAAGATGTTGCAGAATTCTGGTTTAATTTTAAAGAGAGAGTCATTCATATTAGATACTTTGCTATTCGAGATAACAACAAGCAATACAAGGGGGTTATTGAAATGTCCCAAGATATAACAGATATTCAAAAACTAGAAGGTCAAAAAAGGTTATTGGATTGGGATTAGAAGTTATACCAAATAAACTTCAAAATAACCGATTAAATTCGTTTGGTATTATGCATACACAAGAAATAGATCATAAAAACATCTACTACCCGCCCGGAGGTATTCTTATCTGGATCATTATTTTTTTAGAGTTGATTACTTTCGGTGCCACTTTAGTTGTGATGGTGTATTATGGTAATCAGGAATCGGAATTGTTCCATGATTCAAGCTTGAAATTAAACGCAACCTATGGTATGGTTAACACCATGTTATTATTAACCAGTGGTTTTTTCATGGCGATTTCTGTAACTGAATTAAAAAGAGGCAACAAAGAGACATTCAAAAAACTATTACTATTTGCTATGCTTTTTGGGTGTTTCTTTTTGTGCTTGAAGGGCTTCGAATATTACGAAAAAATAAATGAAGGCATTAGCATTGGATACAATACGTTTTTCTCTTTTTATTGGATGCTTACCCTGTTTCATGTTATCCATGTTATTGTTGGATTGGTCATTTTGACTTCAGTTTATTTTGGAATGAAAAAAGAAAATTCAAATACCGTTATTGAAGATGTTGAAGCCAGTGCTGCCTTTTGGCACATGTGCGATTTAATCTGGATCATATTATTCCCTATCATTTACTTACTTTTTTAATATGCACAAAACAGCAGCAATAACATGGATCGTTTTATTAGTGCTCACTTTAGCTTCTGCACTATTTTCTAAACTAGAGAGTAAATATGTTATACTCGTCATTTTAATCTTAGCGGCACTAAAATTTCTAGGAATTGTTTTTCAATTCATGGAAATGAAAAAGGCACATGTTTTTTGGAAGGTATTAATTATTGGGTTTTTAGTACTTTTTGTTATAGCGCTTTTGATTATGGTTTAGTTTATTTTGTCATTCCTGCGCAGGCAGGAATCTACTTGAATCTTAGAAATATTAAATAATTATATACTCTTACTAAATATATGCCATTAGAAATTACTCATTCATGAAGCATTTCGTTAACTAGTAGATTACTGCCTGCGCAGGAATGACAAATCAACATCTCTTTTCGTTCTAATAATATTAATCAAAATAAAAACGAGTCCAATAGGTAATAATAAACTGGACAAAAACAATAACGGGTAATAGTTTGGCAACAATCCTTTCCCAAAATAAAACAGAGCACCTTGAATGCCTAAGATTAATTCAGTGAAAATAAAGCCCAAAATAAAAGTAATGATCCCAACATTCAAAGTGCTGTTAAAAGTGATTAATTGACTTTGTAAAATATACGTAAATAAAAATCCGGAAATAACACCCAACATCACTAAATGGATAAATCCAATTATAAAATTACGATGCTGGTAAACTACAGTCGAAAATTCTGGAAATAGTGACAATAAGCTTAAAACCGTTTTTAACACAAAGCAAAACATCGCAAAACCAAGTGTGAAATTTATAAGTTTTGATTGCTTTATAAAAATAGCTCGTAGTTTTGGAATTATCAGTTTTAAAAAGAAAAATAACATCATTATTTGAAGAAATACTCCAACACCATTAATGTATAATAGCGCATTATGATTTACAAACCATTGAACTGGTAAAGCTAAAGTTAAGATTGTTGACCCTATTAATAACCTGAAAAAATATTTAAATTCCTTAGAATTCTGAATCTTTAATACGTGAAAAAGTATCGCAAAAACAGCTAGTAAAAACCAGCCGTTAAACTGAAAATGTAAAAAAAATTGTATCGCTATCTGGTAAAATGCTGAAGCCTGACCAAGCATAGAAACGGCTGGGCCCAAACACCAAACACCAACAGTAGATAAAAGCATAAACAAAAGAGACGCTTTTAATAAATAACGAGTTACTAACGAATCGGTTTTTTGATGTTTCCAGATAAGGTAAACAAAATAATAGCTACAGAATATATGCAAAGTTGAAAATGATATAGAAACTGCGGCATAGCCTTGCAAAGGAAAGCTAATCATCATACCAACAACAGTAAATTCTGTTACCCAAAATAAACGGCTATATATAGCCTTTCTTTCAGGAACAAAATAATGTACAATTAGTGTAAACAACATAAGATAAACCCAACCCAACATGGCAATATGCGAATGTGCATGTGTTAAAAACCTATAGTTAAAACGCATAGGATTGATATGCGTATATCGCAACACCAGTCCCATTATAGCAGCTATTAGGAAATTAATCAAACATGTAATAACAAGTTTTTTTGGCATAAAATTTATTTCTCCGATTAAAGATAATAAGTTCTTTTGTTTTATGTTATATCGATACAACCTAATCTGTCAAATTCCTATGTCATTCAGAGCATTCCGACAGTTGTCGGAGTCGAAGAATCTCACTATCTTAATGATACTATTTAAAAGATTCTTCAGTCGTCCCTCCTTCTGAATGACATAAATGCTTCTTAAATTCAAAATTCCAGAAAGTAATAAGAATACCTTTCTGGAATTTTTCAGTATTAATCAGAACTTGCTATTAATCAAACTGTTGTTCTAATTTAATAGCCTCAGGGAACAAAATGTTATTTTCTAAATGAATATGTAAATGCAAATCTTTTTCAAATTCCTCTAGCATAGCATAAGTCACTCTATAGGTATTACAAGCATCTGCAGGTGGTGTATAGTTGTTTGTTAATTTTGCAATCTCTCTAAAACGTACCCCTTCATTATCATGTTCATCCTTCATCATCGCTATGGGATTTTCAACGGTTCCAAAATGAGGTGCTTCTATAGCTGATTGAGCAACTGCGGCATGAATCATTTTCTTAACAAATGGAAACAGGATTAATTCTTCCTTTTTCATATGTGCAGCTAATTCCCCAGCAGACGCTGTAAAATGGGCATTAATTTTTAATAATTCAGGATGTCTTTCACCATGAACTTTACAAAGCTTGTCTAAAAACTGAAGTAATACAGGTACTTTCTCTGCAATATAACGATGGTGTTTTTTTTCAATATAATCCACCAACAAATCTAATGCCCATGATTTATAATCTATATTCTGACCAGTGGTCGAACTTAAAACATTTTTAAGTTTACCCAATAGCTCGGATGTATCTATACCATTTTTATCACACACCTCTTCCACTGTTCTGTCTCCACGACAACAAAAGTCTATACCGTAGTTACTAAAAACTGCAGCGGTTCTAAAATCTTCGGCAACAAATTGTCCGATTTGTTTTTGTGAGTCTTTAAGTGTTGTTTCCATAATAATTATTTTAATTCGGATAATTTTATCCTATTTTTATTCAAATTTTTTTTACATTTTTAAAAATGATGTGCCTGACTTAATATTAAGCGCCAATTCTTCAAGATTTGTGTTTTCTAACATAGATTTTAATTCTTCTCTAACAGATTTAAATTTATGATGAACTGGACATGGGTGGTTTTCATCACAAGTATGAAGCCCTAACCCACAACCATTATAAATAGCATCACCGTCAATAGCATTTACTATATGCGATAATTTTATTGAAGAAATCAATCCTTTTTCAATTTCAAAACCGCCATGTGCTCCTTTTGTGGAATTAATGACACCGTGTCTTACCAAGTCCTGAAGGATTTTAGCTGTAAATGCCTCCGGTGAATTAACCTCTCTAGCAATAGCCTTAAGACTAACGCGAACACCTTTATAAGAACTCAGCGCAATAAAAATTGATGCTTTAATACCATATTCGCAAGCTTTAGAAAACATATAGATTATAATTTGTTACAAAAATAAGCTATTTTTTTAATTAGGATAAATTTATCCTAATTAAAAAATCATGAAGTCATAAGATTCCTCGCTGCTCTCTGAATGACACTGACCTTTAAATAAAAAACAAAGTGCCATGTCATTCAGAAGGAGGAACGACTGAAGAATCTAAATTCGTTTTTGTTCCATTGATTAATACATATAGTTTTGTATTTCTTTTGTTTATAATTGATGTTTATATTTCGAGGTTTTCGTTGTGCTCTGAATGACACTGACCTTTGAACAAAAAAGAAATCGCTATGTTATTCTGAAGGAGGAACGACTGAAGAATCTAGAATCGTTTTATTTTCATTTGGTGTAAAGGTTATGAGATTCTTCGCTGCGCTCTGAATGACATCGCTCTTTGAACAAAAAAAATTCAATTAATAGTTATTTCTAAACCATACTTTTTGCCATTCACGCTTAAGGATTAAAAAGGAAACGTCCTCAGATAATTTTAGAACATCGTCCCCACTTAATGCTTTAACCTGTTTTTCTGGAACATCAATGATATAAAGCAGATTTAAATATTCGGTGAATTTTTCCTGAATTAAATTGTAAACGGTTTCGTGAAGTAAGAGTTTTAAACTTGAAGGTAGAACTTCTTCGTGAAAATCTAAATCGATATTGGCTAAAAGAAAATCCTTATTAAGCTGAAGGATTAATTTTTTATATAAATCCAATTGATTGGCTTCTTCAATTAGAGCTTCAAAAGTAACAGGTAACTTCATATTTAAAGATTTCCACCTCTGCGGAAATAGAAAAATTAATTATTTATACGTTTCTATTCATTAAACCATGACCAAAATCACGTAAAAGTGCTTTTTTCTCCTCAGATATATCTAAAGATTCTAAAACCAAAAAGGCTTTATTCGTATAATTTTTAATTTCTTCCTGAGTCATAGCTGATGCTCCAGAGGCATTAAAAATTTGTTTTACTATACCAATTTTGGAATCACTATCATTAGGGATCGTATTAAATAAATCTTTTAACTTAAGCTGATCTTCCTCATTGGAAAACTCTAAGGCTTTTAAATATAGATAGGTCTTTTTGTTTTCTATAATATCACCCCCAACCTGCTTTCCAAATGTTTCTGGATCTCCAAAAGCATCTAAAAAATCATCCTGTAATTGAAAGGCAATACCCAAATTTCGTCCAAATTCATAAATATTATTTTGGTCAACATTTGATGCATTAGCAACAATAGCTCCCATCTTCATCGCAGCTCCTACCAAAACAGCTGTTTTATATTCAATCATTTTTAAATATTCTGGAACGGTAACATCGTTTCTGGTTTCAAAATCTACATCATATTGCTGACCTTCACAAACCTCTATAGCAGTTTTGCTAAACAGTTTTGCCAAAGACTGAAAGGTACCAGCATTATAATTTTCGAACAATTGATAGGCCATAATCAACATAGCATCACCAGAAAGAATCCCCGTATTTATGTCCCATTTTTCATGTACGGTTTCTTGTCCGCGACGTAAAGGGGCATCATCCATAATATCATCATGAACCAACGAAAAATTATGAAAAACCTCAATACTTAACGCTGCATCCAAGGCTTTCTTATAATCGCTATTAAAAATTTCAGCAGTCATTAAAGTCAAAACTGGTCGCAACCGTTTGCCTCCTAAACTCAGGATATATTGAATAGGTTCATAAAGATTTTTAGGTTCTTTTAATGTTGAATATTTTTTTAAATAAGCAACAAATTCTTCTTGATATTTTTCTATTGAAAGCATGAAACAAAAATAAAGTAAATAGTATTACTAAAAAGTTCCTACATAAATTATATGTTAAAAAATTGTAAAACCTTGGAAACTTTTTTGGTTTTTAAAGTTTCCGTTATATATTTGCAGCCGATTATGAGAGAAAAGATTATACATAAAACAGCCGAATTGTTTCTTACGTACGGCTTTAAAAGTGTCACGATGGACGATATTGCTCAGGAAATGGGGATATCTAAAAAAACCATTTATGTGCATTTTGCAAATAAAACTAAATTAGTTGAAGCTGTAACGTTTGAACTATTTGAAAATATTTGCGACGGTATTGATACAATTTGTGAAGCTTCAAACAACCCTATTGAAGAATTATATGACATTAAAATGTTTGTGATGCATCACTTAAAAAGTGAAAAATCATCTCCTCAATTTCAGTTAAAAAAATATTATCCACAAATATATGATGTGCTAAAACTTAGGCAATTTGAAAAGATGCACGATTCGGTTAAAGATAGCCTTCAAAAAGGTGTTGACACCGAATTATTCAGATCAAATATTAATGTAGATTTTATATCCAGAATGTATTTTAATGGTATGACGGGTATAAAAGATGGCTCCATTTTTCCACTGACAATGTATACTATGGATTACTTAATGGAGAGTTATTTAGAATATCATTTAAGAGCCATCGTTACCGAAAAAGGCTTTAATATATTAAACAAATTTATAACATCAAATCAATCATAAAATGAAGAACAAACTAATATTAATATTTAGTTTATTATGCTCTATTGCCATGTTTTCTCAGGAAAACACTAAAAGTTTCTCCTTACAGGAAGCGATAGATTTTGCATTAGAAAACAACAGAACTGCAAAAAATGCAGCACGAGATATTAAAGCAGCTGAAAAACAAAAGTGGGAAACCACAACTATTGGATTACCTCAAATAAGTGCCAGTATTGATTATAATAATTGGTTAAAGCAACAAGTTTCTTTGATCCCAGCGGAGTTTTTTGGAGGAAATCCTGGAGAGTTTTCTGAAGTTGCATTTGGTACTAAACAAACTTTAAATGCCACAGTAAAGTTAGAGCAATTAATTTTTGACGGTTCATATTTGGTTGGTTTGCAATCAGCAAAAGTGTTTTTAGAAATCTCTAAAAATGCTAAAGAAAAAACCGATTTAGAAGTTAGAAAAGCCGTAATAAACGCTTACGGAAATGTATTACTAGCCGAAGAAAGCGTAAAAATTTTAGAACGCAACATAGCAGTTTTAAAGAAAAACCTTAACGAAACTACTAAAATATATGAAAACGGTCTAGAAGAAGAAGAGAGTGTAGAACAGTTACAAATTACATTATCTGGTGTTGAAAGTAATTTAAATAACACGACTCGTTTAAAAACATTAGCATACCAAATGTTAAATATAACATTGGGGACAGAAATAAATTCTAAAACCATGTTGACTGATAATTTAGAAAGCTTAACAGCACAAAACATTACCTTAGATCTCCTTAATGCTGAAGAGAATATAGAAAATAATATTGATTTTAGAATTGCAGAAAATGACAAGGTATCAAAAGAGCTTCTTTTAAAACTTGAAAGAAGTAAGGCATTACCAACATTAAAAGGGTTTATTAATGGTGGCTATTCCGGAAATAACGAAAATTTTGATTTTCTAAAAAAAGATCAAACATGGTTTGGTTCCTCATTAGTGGGTGTTAGTATGAATATTCCAATTTTTAGTTCTGGTGGAAGAGGCGCATCAACGCAACGCGCTAGAATAAATCTTGAAAAAGCAAAAGAAGACTTAACTGAGACTCAGCAAAAATTAAAATTTCAAATAGCATCAGCAAAAAGTGATTATCAATTTGCTATTGAAGATTACGATAACAAAAAGCAAAATCTGAATCTGGCTGAACGTATAGAGCAGAAAAACCAAACGAAGTTTTTCGAAGGGATTGCTTCAAGTTTCGAATTAAGACAAGCCCAAATACAATTATACAGTTCTCAACAAGAGTTTTTACAAGCCATGCTTGATGTCATAAATAAAAAAGCTGAATTAGAAACAGTATTAAACACTATTAACAATTAATCAATCATAAACAATGAAAAATATATTAATCCTATCATTCGTAACACTTGTTTTAGCATCTTGTGGAGCCGATAAAAAAATGGCTGTTGAAGATATTATAGCTTCTGGAAATTTAGAACAGATAAGAAAAAAGAAAGCAGAATTAGATGCTTCTGCTCAGGAAATTTCTTCGCAATTAAAGCAATTAGAATCAGAAATTAAAAAGCTGGATCCACAAGAAAGAATTCCTTTAATTACCACTTTTGAGACAAAGGAAGCTGTGTTTAATCACTATGTAGAATTACAAGGAAATGTGAGCACAAAGAAAAACCTTGTAATATACCCTGAATACTCAGGAACATTAACAAGAGTTTATGTTAAAGAAGGACAAAAAGTAGTTAAAGGACAAATACTAGCAAAAATTGATGACGGTGGTTTAAGCCAACAAGTAGCACAACTACAAATTCAAGCTGAGTTAGCAAAAACAACTTTTGAACGTCAGGAACGTTTATGGAATCAAAAAATAGGAAGTGAAATTCAGTATTTGCAAGCTAAATCTACTTATGAGGCACAGCAAAGAGCTGTTAATCAATTACAACAACAAGTTGGAAAAACAGTGGTTCGTGCACCATTTTCTGGTACTATCGACGATGTTATTTCAGAACAAGGAAGTGTGGTTGCCCCAGGACAATCCCAACTTTTTAGAATCGTAAATCTTCGAGACATGTACATTGAAACAGATGTACCGGAGCGTTACATTTCTAATATAACACCAGGCAAAGATGTACAGGTAGAATTTCCGATACTTGGAAAAAAGATGGATGCAAAAATTCGTCAGGCAGGAAATTTTATAAATCCTGCAAACCGAACTTTTAAAATTGAAGTGGCTGTTTCAAATAAAGATAAATCTATAAAGCCCAACTTAACAGCGAAGCTTAAAATTAACGATTATAAAAACGAAAAAGCCATATTAATACCTCAAAGTATTATTTCTGAAAATGCCGAAGGTCAACAATATGTTTATACCGTAACTGATAAAGTTGAAAACAAAGCGAAAGCAAAACGTGTTATTATTGAAACTGGAAAAACACAAGGCGATTATATAGAAGTCCTTTCTGGTTTAGATAATGGTAATGAGATTATTGATGAAGGCGCTAGAAGCGTTAAAGATGGACAAGAAGTAAAAATACTTGTTGTAGAATAATCAAACTAAATTCTAAAAACTAATGAGTAAAAATAAAAAACAAAAGAAAGTAGATAAAGAGTTTGGTTTATCGTCATGGGCAATTAACAATAAAACAACCATGTATGTTTTAATTGCCTTGATCTTGTTTCTTGGTGCTGGTGCCTATTTTAGTATGCCCAGAGAGAGTTTCCCGGAAATTAAAGAAACCAAAATTTATATCAGCTCTGTGTATCCAGGGAATACTGCCGAGGATATTGAAAAACTCATCACTGACCCTATTGAAGACAAGCTCAAAACGGTTAGTAATGTTGTTGAAATCACATCGACATCTCAAGAGGACTATTCTATTATTATTGTAGAATTCGATGAGAATATTTCTGTCGATGCAGCAAAACAAAAAGTAAAAGACGAAGTAGATACAGAAACGTCTGGCGAAGATTGGCCAACATTTAATGGGGCTAAAGTAGAACCTAATATTTTCGATTTAAGCATGTCTGAGGAGATTCCAATCCTCAATATTAATATCTCTGGAGATTACCCTATCGACAAATTAAAGGAATACGGGGAATATCTGGAAGACGAGATTGAAAGTTTGCAGGAAATCAAGCAAGTTGATATTCGAGGTGCTCAGGAAAAAGAAGTAGAAGTGGCCGTAGACATCTATAAAATGATGGCAGCTCAAGTAAGTTTTGATGATATCATTAATACGATTAGCAGAGAAAATATGACGATGTCTGCCGGTAATTTAATTACAAGCGGACAGAGACGTACTATTAGAATTATTGGTGAAATTGATGAACCAGATGAACTTGAAAGTTTTGTAGTAAAATCTGAAAAAGAGCACCCTATTTATTTAAAAGATATTGCTCAAGTTACTTTTAAAGATGAGGACAAAACAACTTACGCCAGAGAATTTGGCGCACCTGTTGTGATGTTAGACGTTAAAAAGCGTGCTGGAAAAAACATGGTGGCTGCTGCAGAACAAATTGAAGTGATCATTAAAGAGGCCGTTGACAACGTATTTCCTCCGGATTTAACAGTCACTGTGGCAAACGACCAATCTTCAAAAACTATTGGACAGGTTGATGATTTAGTAAACAATATCATATTTGGTATCATTCTAGTGGTAACCGTTTTAATGTTCTTTTTAGGATTCAAAAATGCCCTGTTTGTTGGTTTTGCGATCCCGATGTCTATGTTTATGTCTCTTATGATTTTAAACATGTTGGGATATACTATGAATACTATGATTCTTTTCGGTCTTATTATGGGGCTTGGAATGTTGGTAGATAATGGTATTGTAGTTGTTGAAAACGTCTATCGTTTAATGAGTGAGGAAGGTATGAGCCGTATTGAAGCGGCTAAGAGAGGGATAGGCGAAATTGCTTTCCCAATTATCATATCTACAGCAACAACAGTAGCCGCATTTATTCCATTAGGTTTATGGCCTGGCGTTATGGGGCAATTTATGATTTACTTCCCAATTACCCTATCGGTCGTATTAGGCTCCTCTCTATTTGTGGCTATCTTCTTTAACTCCGTTATGGTATCTCAATTTATGACTACCGAGGATAAAGACATGCCTTTAAAAAACATTATCAAAATCTCTGCAATTGTTGGAGGTCTTGGTTTATTCATTATGCTTGTTGGTGGAAGCTATAGAGGTTTGGGAACCTTAATGATAGTTACTGTTATTTTACTTTGGTTGTATCGCTTATTCTTAAGAGGCTGGGCTAATGGGTTTCAAAATAATGTATTACCTAAATGGGAACGTTTTTATGAAAAAACACTTCGTGGCGCATTAAGCGGAAGGAAACCTGCTATTATTGCTATCGGAACATTTGTTTTGCTAATTATAGCCTTTATGGGCTTTGGAGCATCTGTTGGAAGTCAACGTACAAAAGTGGAGTTTTTCCCGGATAATACGCCAAATCAAATTATAGTATATATAGAATACCCCGAAGGGACAGATATTGAAAAAACCAATGCTATTACAAATGATATTGAAGCGCGTGTTTATAAAATTATAAACGAAGAAGCTTATATGCATGGTGATTTTAATTTCTTAACCGAAAGTGCTGTGTCTCAAGTTGGTGCAGGTGCAGGAAACCCGCAAACTGATGGTGGTTCTCAAGCAGAAATGCCGCATCGTGGTAAAATAACAGCTACCATGCGTGAATATAAATTTAGAGATGGAGCCGATAGTAATGTTCTCCTTAAAAAAGTACAGGAAGATTTAAAAGATGTTTACCCTGGTGTTGCTATTTCAGTTGAAAAAGATGCTGTTGGTCCACCAGCAGGTTATCCTATAAATCTTGAATTAGAAGGCAACGACTATTCTGAACTGATTGCAACCGCTGAGAAAATGCGTGATTTTATCAATTCGAAAAATATTCAAGGTATTGACGAATTAAAAATTGATGTAAACAAATCAAAGCCAGCCATGCAAGTTCAGGTAGATAGGAAAAAAGCCGGAGAATTAGGTGTCACTTCTGGTCAGGTTGGTCAACAATTGCGTAATGCTATTTTTGGAGCCAAAGCAGGCATTTATAAAGAAGATGGGGAAGACTATGATATTTATGTGCGTTTTAATGAAGAAAACAGGTATAATACTAGTGCTATTTTCAACCAAAAAATCACCTTTAGAGATCCTGCTAGTGGACAAATAAAAGAAATTCCTGTTTCTACAGTCGCTAAGCAAAATAACACCTCTGGATTTAGTGCTATAAAACATAGAGATGTTAGACGTGTGGTAACATTATACTCTGCTTTAGCGCCTGGATTTACTGATGCTGGAGCCATAGTTACACAAATTCAAAATGAAATGCAGAGTTACACGGAACAACCTGCATCTGTTAAAGTGGATTATACAGGCCAAATAGAGGAACAAAATAAGCAAATGGCATTTTTAATGGGTGCCTTCTTTACAGGTTTAGGCTTGATTTTCTTTATTCTAATTTTCCAATTTAACTCTGTTTCTAAGCCAGGGATTATTATGCTCGCCATTTTCTTGAGTTTAATAGGTGTATTTGGCGGTATTGTTGCTACCGGTAGTGCTTTCGTAATTATGATGACCATGATGGGTATTATTTCATTAGCTGGTATTGTTGTAAATAATGGTGTGGTACTCTTAGATTATACGCAACTTTTAATTGACAGAAAAAAAGCAGAACACGATTTAGAGGATGATGAATATCTTGAAACTTCGGATCTATTAGAAGCGATTATAAAAGGAGGGAAAGCGCGTTTACGTCCTGTATTATTAACAGCTATCACGACTATTTTAGGTTTAATTCCTTTAGCAACCGGATTAAACATCAACTTCTTTACTTTGTTTAGTGAGTTCAACCCACACATATACATGGGAGGTGACAATGTCATTTTCTGGGGGCCATTGGCTTGGACTGTTATTTATGGATTATTTGTTGCGACATTCCTAACATTAATAGTGGTGCCTATACTGTTCTATTTAGTAACCAAATTTAAAATGTGGTTGTATAGCAATAGAGTAGCTAAATATTCAAAAAATGAACTGAAAGAGGTTTTAAGTACGAATAACCAGCCTCAAGAAGTTTTTAATATGGATAAACGATTAGATTAATTTCTAATTTAACTAAAACAGCTTGAAATATAGTTGTTACAAAAATCCTTTAGACCTTTACAAAGGATTGATTAATAGCAGAAAAGCCTCAACGTCATGTTGAGGCTTTTCATTTTTATTCAATTATGAGAATACCTTTTAATATTATTGTCCCTCACTTTGGGGAATAGGGAATTGACTAGGTACTGGCGATATATCACCAGCTCTATCAAAACTTTGGTTTATATCAGCGAGCCTTCCAAAACGTCGCATATCAATCCAACGGTGACCTTCTCCAAAAAGAGAATACCGTCTTTCAAATATAATTTGATCTTCATCAACATTTCCAGCACCAATTACACCTAATCCTGCAGCTGCTCTAACAGCATCTATGGCTGCTTCTGCCTCACCAGGATTGGTAACCATATTGGCCTCTGCATATAATAATAATAATTCCTCATTTCTTATTATTCCTACAGGGTCAGTACTAGATTGATATATCCATACATCATATGCTCCAGCCATACCAGCAAGTTCTAATTGAACAGGGAAGTCAGCACGAGCAACAACCTTATTTAATCTTGTATCTCCAGGCTCGAAGGATGGTACAGAAGGGGTTTCTATAAAATCGGGATAAGCTACGGCAGCTCCTGTATCGCCAGAATTCAAAGCAATAAACAATGGATTTAACTGATCTGCTCCTGCAGCTGAATATCGAAAATAAGCACCCAAATTCATGTCACCATTTATATCCATAAAAGAATCAGATAGTGCACTTAAAACTCCTGCCATATTTCCTTGATATGCTGCAACTCTAGCTGCAATAGCTCTATTGAATTCTATGTAAGAAACACCTAAAGTGTTAGGAGACACTTCTCCTCCAGTAGTAAGATCTGTAAAGCCGGAATCTAAAAGCCCCGCAATGGTAGTTAATGCTGCATCATAAGTTTCAAAAGGGCCTAAATTATCAGGGTCAGCCACATCTGTTCTTATCCCATTTTGATATACCAAATTTAAAACCGATAGCAATTCATGAGCTTTTATTGTATTTGCAAACCCTCTAATAGCAGCTATTTCATCTGAAGAAAAAATTGTAATAGTGCTTTCCGCTTCTAAACTTTCTAATAGAATATTACATTCCTTAACGACAGCGTACCTTGCAGTATATGGTCTGTTTATAAAAAATGCCGTATTACTCAACAATCCAGCAGCCAATTCTGTCCCCCATCCTGGGTCAGAACTTTGAAGATGCCAATATTCTCTCCCTAATACAGATAATACATCTCTTTCTGTTTCCATGTCAATTCTCATATCTGATAATATTCCAGCAACCACCTGTGGAAGTTCTGGTCTTGAGAGTCCTTCAGAAATTGAAGTAATTTGAGGTCCATTTAAACTTTCCCCTTCGTTGAGACTACAAGAAAAAGCAATACTCAATGCGAAGAATATGGTCAATATTTTTATTTTATTTGAATTTTTCATATTATTATTTTTTAAGTATTAAAGTCCAACTGATAAGTGAAACATAAATCTTTTTGATGATGGAAACGGAGCCACCTCTATACCAATTCCAGCCGCTGCTGAACCAAAATTCGACACCTCAGGGTCATAACTATCATAATCAAAAATATTAATTAAGTTTCTACCTGATAATCCTACTTTTATATCTGAAACATTGCCGTTAAACCATTTCTTTAAATTATTGCTAGGAATGTTGTAATACAACCCAACCTCTCTTAATTTTAAATAGCCAGCATCTTCGATGTACGCATTTGTACCATTCCCTAAAGTACCAAGTCTATATAATCCATTTATGGTTGCACCAGCTGGATCTAAGGTAAGGTCGTCATAATCATGACTTGTTGCTGAATCATCTGTAAGTAGACGTGTTAAATTTACATTCTCGCCGCCTTTTTTCCAATGCCACAAAAATGATAAAGTAAAATCTTTATATTTAAGATTATTATTAAAAGACATTTGGAAATCTGGCTCTGAGTCACCCATCACAACAGGATTACCATTAGCATCATTACCAAATATTGCTGTTGCACTTTCTCCTTCTACAATTCTAAAGGTTCCTAAACTCGTTCTAAACCCTTGTGTATTAAACGGGTTTACATCTAATCTGGTAATTTCAGATTTGTTTTTAAAGTAAATAATTCCCGTATCCCAAGAAAAGTCTTCATCATCAAATACTCTTCCATTTAATGCTATTTCAACACCTTTATTTTCTAATTCACCAGCATTGGCCCAACGAAATGAAAAACCAGAAGATCCTTGATTATCAGCAGAAAGAATTAAATCTTCTACATCTTTTTTATAATAAGTAAATTCTAAAGACACGCGCTTATTAAATAAACCTAAATCAAACCCTAGTTCTAATTCTTTTTGGCGTTCTGGTTGAATGGTTGGGTCGCCTAATGTGTTAGATGTTATGATTCCTACATTTGGATTTCCCGAAGGGTCATTAATTAATGTATTCAAATACCGTGAAAATAAGGCTCCATTAGGCGCGAAATTTCCAGCTTCACCATATGCGGTTCTAAGCTTTAGTTGCATGGTTTCCGGCATGCTAAACAAATTATGTAAATTAGCAGCCACTGACGCCTTAGGATAATAGAAGTACTCATTAGCATCACCATTGTTTGATGATTTATCACCTCTTATACCTAAAGTTCCTATAATTTTATCTTGATAATTTACTTCCTCCTGAACAAAAAACCCAAAGTCCTCCTGTATCAGTCTAGTTTGAGTCACGCCTACATTTGTGGATTGATCTACATTTGATTCTGAAGCTATTAGCCCATTTGAAGTCACTCTAACCGTATTTTGATCAAATTGGTTATTAGTTACCCCCGCCTGGGTTTTAAAATTAATATTGTTATCCGTAGTATAATTATGAACTAAAAAAGCCGAATAATTAGCATCGGTATTTTGAGTTGTTCCATCTGATGTCAATCCATCCAATCCCAATGAACCAGTTACTGGATTCATAAACTGTAATTCTCTAGGAAAAAACACTGTTGTTTTTAGTGTATAGTTATCAAACCCTGCTTTTAAAAACAATTTTAGGTTTTGTTTATCTGTACTAAATAAATTAATATCTAAACCAGCTCCTGCAATAATCCTGTCTACTGATTCATTATTAGTAATCACATCACGTGTGTGTATTGGGTTTGAACTTCCTGTTAGATTATCAGGATAAATACCATTAACTGGGAAAAAATCATCCCAAGGTCTGGAAAATAATTGTGTCACTCCAATTGTAGTTCCACTATTTTCATTATTAAAAAAGCCTCTGTCTGCACTAGAATTTATATAATTACCTGTTAAAGCCAATTTAATATTACTCGTTATTTTGTGATCAACATTTACTCTAAATGACTTTTTTTCAGCGCCTGTTCTTTTAACAATACCATCTTCTTCATTATTAGTAAAACTACCAAAGAATGTCGTTTTTTCATTTCCTCCAGAAACACTAATATTGGTATTTGTAATGAAACCTTTCTCTCCATAAATTTCATCTTCCCAATCAACCAATTTACCTGCATTTTGTGCTGCTGTAAATAAAGCACCAGCACCAACACGTCCTCCTCTTCCAGCACCATTTGCGGTATTACCATTTTCAGCTAAATCAGCTGTCCATTTTCTTGTACCTAGCAGATTAATAGCTTCATTCCAACCTAAGGCTTGTGAAAATTTAATTTTTGTCTTTCCTTGTTTACCTCTTTTAGTTGTAATAATTACAACACCAGCTGCGGCACGAGCTCCATAAATAGCAGAAGCAGAAGCTCCTTTTAATATCTCAATATTCGCAATATCATCAGGGTTAATGTCTGCAATTCTATTAGATGCATTATCCTGAGAATCAACAGAGGTTGCACCACCTCCTGCTGCATCAGAAACTTCATTTAATCCGCCAGCAAAAATACTATTGTTATTTACATAGACGCCATCTATAATGTAAAGCGGTTGTCCATTAGCATTAATAGAAGTCACCCCTCTAAGCTTTACAGATATGCCTCCTCCAGGGGCACCAGAAGCAGCCGTAATTTGAGCTCCGGAAAACTTCCCTGCCAAGGCCCCATCTAAGGTTTGTGGTGGTGTTCTTCCTGCCAAATCATCAGCAGAAACAGATGCTACAGCATTCGCAGCATTACTCCGCTTAATTGAGGATGCTAAACCTGTAATCACCACTTCTTCTAAAGACTCAGCTGACTCTTGTAAAGTGACATTTACTGTTCTAACCTCATTTACTACGACTTCAATGGATTCAAACCCTAAAGAAGAAATTTCTAATGTCACAGGAAAGCTGCTAACATTTAAACTAAAACGTCCATCAAAATCGGATGTTGTTCCAATTTGTGTTCCTTTAATAATAACATTTGCACCTGGCAAGGGCAAACTTGTAGCTCCATCTGTTATCGTTCCCGAAATCTGCTGTGAAAAAGCAATTACTGGAATAAAAGATAACAACGTTAGAAGCAATTTAAATTGTAAAACTTTGCTCATAATGTAATTTATTTGAAATTAGTCAGCATTAAATATCTAAAAAAAATATGGATATTCATAAAAACTAATTACATAAATTAAGAATTTAACAAAATTAGACCAGTATTTTTAAGAATATATCAAAACAGAATAAACACGAAAAGCCCCATGAATATTCATGGGACCCTCAAAATAAAGTCTTTATTTTCTTACTTTAACTTAAAGCTAAGTCTGGCAAAAAGAAAGCGTCCAGCGACACCAAATTGTTGAGAACGTCTAGACCAATCGAAACGACCACTACTTCGGTTTGCTTCAATGGTTCTATCTGGGTATACATCTAACAAGTTATTTGCTCCTACCGTTAATGTTAAGCTTTCTGAAGCTTTATAACCGAAAGATAAATCGGTTACTAATTTAGAACCATACACTTGTTGGTTAGCTACATTTGTTGTAGCTTCTGAAACTTCACCAAACCAAACATTTCTCAAGAATACATTAAACTTGCCTGTTGTTAAGTTATTAGTTAAATTTAATTTCGTTCTAGGCACAGCTTCTTCTAGATAAATTCTACTATCTTCAGGAAAATAAGTGCCTACTAAGCCAGCATCTTCTAAAACCTGAGATGCTTTAATAGCGCCTACTTTTTTTGTTTTAGAGAATGTTCCCGACAAATCGGACTTTAAATTTGCATTGGCCCCTATGTTGGCTTTGTGTGTAATAACAATATCTAAACCTTTTGATTCTGTATCTATAGCATTTGCAAAAAATGAGGCTGCCGAAGCATTGGCTTGAGAAAGCAAATTATCTAATTCAGTTCCTGTTCCAGGTCCTCTAAATTGCCCAGTATAAACCACTCTATCATCAATTCCCACAAAATAGCCATCAACAGTAAAGGTTAAATTTGCATCAGGTAGTTTTGCTGTAAAACCTATGCTGATACTTTGAGACGTTTCTTCTTTTAATTGCGGGATACCTAAAAGGTTTGCCGCACGACTATCATTTGAAAATGTTCCTACTTCAACAGGAATGCCATCTTGAAATATTGTAGACGTTGAATTAAAATTTAACTGGTGTAATGAAGGCGCTCTAAAGCCTGTATTTAAAGCGGCTCTTATATTAACATTTTCACTAGCTTTTAATCTGGTTGCCAGCTTAAAGTTAATGGTTGAACCGAAATCTGAATAATCTTCAAAACGTGTTGCAAAACTTACTAAAAATGCCTCTGAAAAATCTGCTTCCAAATCAAAATATCCTGCGATACTATTTCTGTCTCTAGATAGCTCATTAGCAGGACTGAACCCTGGGAATACCTGAGAACCTCCCGGTCTGCCACTTCCAAAGAAATTTTCTGAAGGATTCTGAGTTGGCAACGTTATTAACTCGCCTGCAGCTGTATATTGCCCATAAGAAGCCTCTTCTCCTGCAATAATTTCATAATTCTCAAGCCTATACTCAGCTCCGAACGCTATGTTTAAACCACTTAAAATATCATCAAAAAATTGATTCACATCTAAATTAACGGTATTCTGCATAAAGTTAAACCCTCCAGCATCAAAGGTTGTTGGAGACGCATTTTGAAGTGATGCATTAAAGGTGTTTCCTATAGTATACAAAAATGCATTTTTACCCCAAGTATTACTTAAATCTACATTCCAGTCATTTATTTTACCTTTAATTCCAACTGCTAAAGATTTATCTGTAATCGTTGAGTTAATCTCTGGTAAAAAACCATTGATATATGCCGGAGTAAACGTTCTACTTTGATTTGGCAATCTGTAAAAGCCGGCAGAATTTCCTTTTCTGGAACTTGCTCCTGCAAAGGAGTATAATTCTGTACCATTATCGTCTAGGGGCAAAGATAAATTTGCAAAGAACCTTCCACCTCTTACCTCAGATTGGCCAACACGCATGTTAAAATCACTTCTAACCAAACCTCTGGCAGCTAATTCGGCATCCGTATTATCAACTTCTAAAATAGGTTGTAAATCTGCTTTAGTGCTTGCACCTCCTAAACTAATACCTGCTGCATTAGCATATTGTATAACATCGGCTACATCATCGTCTAGTAAATCAGATAAATTATAACCATCGTTATTGGCAAATCTTTCTACAGTATTATAAAGATTAAAAATATTGCCTTCCCATTCTTTCATTCTACTATAGTCTTCTCTATAATCAAAATCACCAGTGAAATTGATGAATCCTCCTTTGTCTCCTAAAGACACTCCATAATTTGCACTTACATTAACTGTTCCTCCATCAACGCCTCCAGTTTGATTATTAGCGTTTTTAGCAAAATTAGCTCCTGTAGTGACATTTAAAGTTAGTTCATTTACATTACTATTTAACACAATATTGATAACCCCAGCAATGGCATCTGATCCATATTGGGCCGCTGCACCATCACGTAAAACCTCTAATCGTTGAATGGCTCCGGATGGAATAGCATTTAAATCTGTCCCCACGCTACCACGTCCAAAGGTTCCATTAACATTAACCAAAGAAGAATTATGTCTTCGTTTCCCATTAATTAAAACAAGCACTTGATCAGGACCTAATCCCCTTAGAGAAGCAGGGTCAATATGATCGGTTCCATCAGAAATTGTTTGAGTATTAGATGTAAATGAAGGCGCTACAAAATTTAAAATTTGATTTAAATTAACTTGTGGACCTTGCGATGTTAATTCGGAAATATCAATAACATCAACTGGAACAGGAGTGTCTACGGCTGTTCTACTTGGATTTCTTGACCCGATTAAGATGACTTCATCTAAAGCAACACCTTCCTTTAAAGCTATAGTAACCTTTTGAGAAGAAGATACACTCACCTCTTGGGTATCGTATCCTACTGAGGACACCACCAAAGTTATTGGGAAACCATCTGCGTTTAAAGTAAAGTTTCCATCAAAATCTGAAATGGTTCCAGTAGTGGTCCCTTTAATAATAATATTTGCCCCTGCTAAAGGCAAATTTGTTGCTTCATCTGTTACCGTACCTGAAACCTGCTGCGAAAAAGCTATTACAGGCATAAAAAATAACAAAGTTAGAAGCGTTTTAAATTGTAAAAATTTGCTCATAATGTATTTTATTTGAATTAGTTATCTTTAAATATCTAAAAAAAATATGAATATTCATACAAATAAAGCAAGTAAATTCATGATTTAATAAAAAACCCTAGTGAATTTTAAGAATATAGCAAACTACCTCGAAGCAAGCTCGTGAGGCATTATAATGAAAAAATAATTTTTAAAGTCCCGAAACAAGCTTTTGAGGTATTAGTCCGTATGATCCGGCTAGAAAAGCGGGATTAGTTCAACTATCAATTTCGAAGACATTGCTTCGCAACTTTTCAAAATTGAGTTTTCCTGCCACGCAATAGGCGTGGACTAATAAAACAATCTTTATTTAAATCTTTACAAAAAAGGTTATACTACAAAGTAATATCTTCATAAATTTGCAATCTGTTTAATGCATTAAACTACTATTCGGTTAACTCAATAAAGACTATAGAATAATAGAAATGCACTTCAATTTTACAACAATGTATAGAAGTCATAATTGTGGTGAATTAAGAGCTACAAATATAAATGAAGAAGTAACCCTTGCTGGTTGGGTTCAAAAATCTCGTGATAAAGGATTTATTGTTTGGATAGATTTGAGAGATCGCTATGGTATTACACAATTGGTTTTTGATGAAGAACGCACTTCGAAAACCATGATGCAACAAGCTCAAAATCTAGGTCGCGAGTTTGTCATTCAAGTTAAAGGTACTGTTATTGAGCGTGCTTCAAAAAACCCTAATATACCAACTGGAAATATTGAAATATTAGTTTCAGAACTAAATATATTAAACGAAGCTTTACTTCCTCCGTTTACAATAGAAGATAAAACAGATGGTGGCGAAGATATACGTATGAAATACCGCTATCTGGATATTCGTAGAAATCCAGTAAAAAATAGTTTAATCTTTAGACACAAAGTAACTCAAGAAGTTAGAAATTATTTATCTAAAGAAGGCTTTATTGAGGTTGAAACTCCTTATTTAATTAAATCAACACCTGAAGGGGCTCGAGATTTCGTAGTGCCTTCACGTATGAATGAAGGTCAGTTTTACGCATTACCTCAATCACCACAAACTTTTAAGCAATTGCTTATGGTTGGTGGTATGGATAAATATTTTCAGATTGTAAAATGCTTTAGAGACGAAGATTTACGAGCAGATAGACAACCGGAATTCACACAAATAGATTGTGAAATGGCGTTTATAGAGCAAGAAGATATTTTAAATGCTTTTGAAGGGTTAACACGTCATTTATTAAAAGAAGTGAATGGTGTTGACATAGAAAAATTCCCAAGAATGCTCTATGACGATGCCATGCGTTTGTATGGTAACGATAAACCAGATATTCGTTTTGGGATGGCCTTTGGCGAACTAAATGCTGTTGCTCAACATAAAGATTTTGGTGTTTTTAATAATGCAGAATTAGTTGTTGGTATTGCGGTTCCTGGAGGAAATAGTTATACCAGAAAAGAAATAGATAAATTAATTGATTGGGTAAAACGACCACAAGTTGGCGCTTTAGGAATGGTTTATAGTCGTTGTAATGACGATGGTACTTTTAAATCTTCAGTTGATAAGTTCTACGATCAAGACGACTTAGCTAAATGGGCAGAAGTTACTAATGCAAAAGCAGGTGACTTAATTTGTGTGCTATCAGGTGATAAGGATAAAGTACGCGCACAATTAAGCGCCTTACGTATGGAGTTAGCAGAACGATTAGGCTTACGTAAACCAGACGAATTTGCCCCTCTTTGGGTCATGGATTTTCCTTTATTAGAATGGGATGAAGATACAGAGCGTTACCATGCGATGCATCACCCCTTCACATCACCAAAAACTGGACAATTAGAATTATTAAAAACGAACCCTGGAGATGTAAAAGCCAATGCTTACGATTTAGTTTTAAACGGAAACGAAATAGGTGGAGGCTCCATTAGAATTCATGATAAAGAAACGCAATCTTTAATGTTTGATTATTTAGGGTTTACTCCAGAGGAAGCTAAAGCACAATTTGGATTTTTAATGGACGCTTTTCAATATGGCGCACCGCCTCATGGTGGTTTAGCTTTTGGATTGGATAGATTGGTAGCTATTTTAGGTGGACAAGAGACTATTAGAGACTTTATTGCATTCCCTAAAAATAATTCGGGACGTGATGTCATGATAGATGCTCCTGCTCCAATTGACGATGAACAGTTAACAGAGTTAAGTTTAAAGCTTAATTTGAAATCATAAAATTTAAATCCTGCTTCTTGCAGGATTTTTTTTAGTAATTTTATAATATGCCTCTAAGTGCTAAAAGTCTTTTACGTAAATTTTTAATCTGGAAATACAAGCATATTTCCGAGCTTCAATTTATTTACATTCTTAGTATTCTGGTTGGTTTTTTAGCAGGAATGGGCACCGTAGTCCTAAAAAACTTAACGCATTATATTCGATTACTTTTTGAATTAGATTTCTTTAATAATTACCAAAATTCACTTTACTTCATCTTCCCAATTATTGGTCTTTTACTTGTTTATACAATCAAGCAAATCTGGCTAAAAAAACATATTGGACATGGTATTTCTTCAACACTATATGCTATTTCGAAACTTAGCGGTATCATTCCCAGGTATAATATATATGCCGCATTAATTACCGCACCTTTAACTACTGGTTTTGGTGGTTCGGTAGGTTTACAAGGTCCTGCCGTAAGTGTAGGATCTGCTTTGGGGTCTAATGCTGCACGCTTATTCCACATGAATACCAAAACGAGAATGCTCTTAATTGGTTGCGCCGCTGCCGGTGCTATGGCATCCATGTTTAAAGCACCCATAGCTGCTATTATTTTTGCTGTCGAAATATTTAGCTTAGATATTGCTTTTGCTTCTTTAGTACCTCTTTTATTGGCTTCTGTTTCTGCAGTCGTAACATCTTATATGTTTTTAGGAACCGATGTTTTATTACGATTTGAATTAACCGATAAATTTGAAGTTAATGATATCTTATTCTATATCGTTTTAGGCCTCGTAACTGGTATAGCATCTGTATATTTTTCAAAAGTATTTTTTGGTATTACTAATTTCTTTAAGCAATTTGAAAGTCGTGCCAAACGCTTGTTAATTGGAGGCATTGCTATCGGTTCTATGTTATACTTTATTCCACCTCTTTACGGTGAGGGTTACGGTATTATGAATAATCTTTTAAAAGGCGATCACTTATCTGCCATAGGCACAACCCCTTTTAGTTTAGATTTATCCAATATCTGGATAGTTATCGCTCTGTTACTTGGCATAGCTATATTCAAAGCCATTGCTATGACGACTACCTTTGGTGCCGGTGGTGTGGGTGGTGTATTTATCCCAACGCTAGTTATGGGTAGTGCGCTAGGTAATGCTTTTGCGAAAATCATCAATAATATTGGTTTGGGTTTTCAAGTATCCGAATCTAATTTCACTTTAATCGGTATGACAGGCTTAATGGCCGGGGTACTCCATGCGCCTCTTACAGCGATTTTCCTCATTGCTGAAATTACAGGTGGTTATGAATTATTTGTCCCTTTAATGATCGTGTCAACCATTTCATTTGCCATGACTAAATATTACGTTTCCCATTCCATTTACACACTTAGGTTGGCACAACGTGGTGAATTGATGACTCACGATAAAGATCAAAATGTATTAATGGTTTTGGATATTGACAAAGTCATAGAAACTAATTTCATCATATTAAAACCCGAAATGAAACTTGGGGATATATTAAAAAAAGCAGTTGCAAAGTCTTCTCGAAATCATTTTCCTGTAGTCAATGATAACCACGAGTTTTTAGGTGTTATACGTTTAGACGATGTCAGACATATTATGTTCAACTCGCATCTTTATGATAAGGTTGACGCTTCTAATTTAATGCATGCCGATGCAGATATTATTGTTTATGAAGAAAATTCAATGAATGATATTATGGATAAATTTAAAAGTAGTGGCGCATGGAATTTACCAGTCATTAAACATGGTAAATACTACGGATATATCTCAAAATCTAAATTACTAACAGCATACAGACAACAATTAATTAATTTTACAAAATAACACCTTAAAAGGTGTTTTAATTATCTCACTCATATCCTTTTTTATGAAACATCCATAACTAAAAGTTCGATACCCAAGGACAATGACTATATGGATGCTACATGTGACAAATTAAAAACAATAAATATAAACACATGAAATATATTATTCTTTTTTTGTTTTTAGCTGCCTTAGGAAGTATTGTAACTGGTTACTTTTTAGAAAATGAATGGTCGCAAAAATTAATTGGTTTTGGTGTTGCTGGATTATTTTTTATTGTGTTCCCTTTGTTTTCATACTACCGCTGGAAAGACAAAGATGTTAAAGACTACATGCTTACTAAAGAGAATTTAGATAAAATGCGTGAAAAGGAGCGCGATAAGAAACATTAATCTGATCTGTGTTGATATCGTTTTTATGTCTGGTCGAGTGCAGTCGAAACCTTTTTATATGTATTGAAAACTAATGACCTCCCGACTTTAGTTTATGTTGAGCGCAACCGAAGTACTCGAGGAGACAAAAGAGTATTAATTCAAATTCCGTTTTTCAATAAAAAACCGTTTCATTAACTCGGAAGCTTCATCAGCCATGATGCCTCCTTTTATAATCGTTTTAGGATGCAATTTTGTACCCATGGTTATGCAACCACGTTCTTGATCTCTAGCCCCGTAAACGATATTAGAAATCTGACTCCAATACAAAGCGCCTGCACACATCTGGCAAGGCTCCAAAGTGACATACAGGGTGCATTTTTGTAGATACTTACCTCCTAAAAAATTAGCAGCAGCGGTAATAGCTTGCATTTCTGCATGCGCCGTAACATCCGTCAAGGTTTCGGTTAAATTATGTCCTCTGGCTATTATTTTGTTATCAATAACAATAACAGCTCCCACAGGAATTTCTCCTTTTTCATAAGCAGCTTCAGCTTCCTGAAGTGCTTTTTTCATAAAATAAGTATCATCAAAAGGTTCTATCATAAAAGCAAAAATACAATTTCAAATAGTACATTTGCAATCGCATGCAAGAATTATTAAATACTATTAACTCACCAAAAGAGCTTCGTCTTTTAAATCAAGAAGACTTACCTCAACTTGCAAAAGAATTACGTGAATTCATAATTAATATCGTTGCTACTAAAGAAGGGCACTTAGGAGCTAGTTTGGGTGTTGTGGAGTTAACCATTGCACTGCACTATATTTTTAATACCCCCGAAGACCAACTTATTTGGGATGTAGGCCATCAGGCTTACGGGCATAAAATACTAACTGGCAGAAAAGACATTTTTCATACCAATAGACAAATTGGGGGGCTAAGTGGTTTCCCAAAACGTGAAGAAAGCAATTATGATGCTTTTGGGGTTGGACATTCCTCGACATCCATTTCTGCAGCTCTGGGTATGGCCATTGCTTCGCAATTAAAAGGTGAGACAAAAAAACAACACATCGCTATTATTGGTGATGCTTCCATAGCCAGTGGCATGGCATTTGAAGGCTTAAATCATGCTGGCGTAACGGATGCCAATTTACTGGTTATTTTAAATGATAATGCCATTGGTATCGACCCAAGCGTTGGTGCATTGAAACAATATTTAACCAATGTTAAAAAGGGAACTCAAAAACAAGACAACATTTTTGAGGCTTTAAATTTTGATTACTCGGGTCCTATTGACGGACATGATATAGATATTATAATTTCGGAATTAGAACATTTAAAAACTATAAAAGGCCCTAAGTTTTTACATATTATCACTACCAAAGGTAAAGGTTTAAAACAGGCTGAAGAAGATCAGGTTAAATACCATGCTCCAGGAAAATTTAATGCGCAAACAGGCGATTTAATTGTAAAGTCCGAAACCATCCAACCTCCCAAATATCAAGATGTATTTGGACATACTATTGTCGAATTAGCCAAACAAAATAAAAACATTGTAGGTATTACGCCAGCCATGCCTACTGGAAGCTCATTAAAGTATATGATGGATGAAATTCCTGAACGCGCTTTTGATGTTGGCATCGCAGAACAACATGCAGTCACATTAGCTGCTGGTATGGTGACACAAGGTTTAGTCCCCTTTTGTAATATTTACTCCACTTTTTTACAACGTGCATACGATCAAGTAATACATGATGTGGCACTTCAAAAACTACCTGTTATTTTTTGTTTGGATAGAGCCGGATTGGTTGGAGAGGATGGTGCTACCCATCACGGTGTTTATGATTTATCCTATTTAAGATGTATCCCTAATCTCATTATTTTTTCTCCTAGAAATGAAATCGAGTTACGTAATATTATGTATACTGTACAGTTGGGTTTGAAACAGCCTATAGCCGTACGTTATCCTCGAGGACGTGGAGTTACAATAGATTGGAAACAACCATTTTCAAAAATAGAAATAGGTAAAGGGATCCAACTAAAAAAAGGAAACAACGTAGCCGTTTTAAGTATTGGAGCCATTGCAAAAAATGTAAATGAAGCCATTCAAAAATGTCATGAACCACAAGATATTGCACATTACGACATGCGTTTTGTAAAACCATTGGATGAGCCTCTTTTACATGCTATTTTTAAAACACACGAGACCATTATTACTATTGAAAACAATACGATAAAAGGTGGGTTTGGCAGTGCCATCTTAGAGTTTGCTTCGGCAAACAATTATAAAAACAGCATTAACATATTAGGGATCCCTGATCATTTTGTTGAACATGGAAGTGTTAACCAATTACAGCAGTCTATTGGGTTGGATGTTGAAAGCTTAATTAGCTATATTAATGGGTTGTAACACATTTGATCTAATCGTATAATTAGAAATTAACTAAAAAAGCTAAATGGGCTTTAATCTGATTGTCAATTCCAGCTATTAAACTTTGGACACTTATAATTACCTGAATCTTTTTTAACTGACAATATAAATGAAAACAAAATTCAGTGACTTGATTTCAGAATATCCTTTTTATTCTGGTTCTATATGTCTCATCCTTGGAATTTCATATCTGATTTATAAGGTTTACAAAAAGGAATCCTTTAACATGAAGGGTTATAATGTAGCAGGTTGGAGAGCATTTGTAAATTCCTGGGCACTAATTTTAATACTTATTATCATGGGGCTGTTTTTAATTTTTAAATAGAACAACCTTGTCATTCCTGCGAAGGCAGGAATCCACTAGAGTATTAGAAATATTAAATCACCTCTTTATTCTTATTCAAAACATATGTTGTTCAAAATTGTTTGTTGCATCAACGTAGAATGTTCTCTAAGTTTTATCGATAAAACATAGAGATAGTATTGGAGAATCGTTTATGTATGAAGTGTTTTGCAAACAAGTAGATTCCTGCCTCCGCAGGAATGACAGACTAATTCACATTAAACTTCCAAACTTGCCCAATTGTTTTCGCCCCAGAGCCATCTAATGTATTTATTTTCCAATAGTATGTTTTTCCTGAAACCACATTAACATTTGAGGTTTGAGATGACAAATTACCATCCACTAATGGCGGATCAAGATCCTCACCGAAATATAACTCATAGGTTAATATATCATCGGTATTTGTATCTCCTCCCGTCCAATTTAAATTTACTGAACCAGCATCTATATCACTATCATTATCAGGACTTACTAATGCTGCGGTAAATGGGGCGTAATTAGAAACTCCGATCCCTGCAGTAAAAAATGCCTGTGTTGCTGTTGGCTCCCCTTCATTAGTTTCGCTATCTACCGCAATCACACTCCAGTAGTGAGCAACACCCTTTTGTAAGGTTATAGTAACACTTGTTCCATTAACTGTACGTTGTTCTACAACATCTGTTAAAGCTCTATCTTTAGCAATGGTTAATTTATAACGAACAGAATCACCATCAGGATCTGAAGCTGCATTCCAATTAAAAGTAATGGTATTATCAATACATAATAAATCTACTGATGGGTAAATTAATTGAGCCTTTGACGGTGCTGCATTTGATGCCGAATCATCTCCTCCACCTCCGCAAGCAAAAACAAAAAACAGTATTGTAAAAATGGTTCCTGTTTTAATGATCTTTTTCATGATAGTTCCTCTATTTAATGATCTTAAAAACGACTGGTTTTTCAATATCGATTCTAACAAAATAAACGCCTTTATTAAATTTTTGAAAGGGTATCTGTATCTCATTCGAGTTGCTTTTATTTATGGTTTTATTAAAAAGCAATTGGCCATCTATATTATAAATCTGTATGGGAATCTGATGCTCTTCAATAACAGGTAAGGTTATCTTTAAGTCTTCAATTACCGGATTAGGGCTTGCTACAAATTTATTAAAATCATCATTGTTGTTAATTACCTTACTAGCCACACCTTCACAAGCTTTAGAAGAAAATATTTCTAAGATTCCTGAGCCTAATGTTTCTATTTCAAAAGCGGTTTCACTAGTCGTTCTTATTGTATCACCATTAAAGACAACTGTGAATGGTGGCGTTCCTTGATTTATTGTTACTGATGTTAGATCAGAATTATTTTTAACACGCTTTTCAAAAACGGCATCTAAAGCTTCTGCAGCCGCTATATTAATTTCAAAACATTGCCGAAACGATCTACCATCTACATCAACGCATAAGGTATAAGACCCAACGGCTATGTCTTCAAAAGTATGAGTTGTTGTAAGTCCCTGAGTTAAATTTAAGCCATTCCCTGTTAATGTTACTGTGTATGTAACAGAAGTTTCGACCACACTAACAATAATCTTTCCATTATCCAATCCCTGACAAGTTTCAGATATTATTTCAAGGCTTATATTATCGGGACTATCATAATCAGCATCACAAGAATCACCAATACCATCTCCATCCGAGTCTAATTGATCTATATTTGAATTCTCCACACAATTATCATTTATATCTAACACCGTATCGTTATCTGAATCCTGACACGCATCACCAATACCATTTCCATCTGAATCTGCCTGATCTGCATTTGCTACCTGAGGGCACACATCTACACCATTAAGTACACCATCTCCATCAATATCTCCTGCAGGATCTAATTCAAACTGTCCTGAAAACACCCCACGACCATACGTTGATGCAAAAACCTTGTTATCGTCCCTTAAATCTAAATCTGTTACTATGACGTTACTCATCCCATTAAATGCCTGATTCCATATAGGTGTTGAAGATGAAAAATTATTAGTAAACCAAACGCCTAGACCTGTCCCTATAATAACTTCTTCATAGTTTAAGGGGTTTTGTAAAATTGCTTTAACAGGCATATCCGGTAAGTCTCCATCCTTGCTTTCCCAAGTCAATCCGCCATCATTCGTATACCAAATGTTTGTTACGCCATAATTATGCATCGTAACAAGTATGTCATTTTCGGTAGCTCCTAATTCAATATCAGAAATACTTCCAACAAAACCGGTTCCTGTGATATCCGACCAAGCGGGGGAGTTTTCGTTGGCATTAACCACTTTCAGAACATTTCCTAAAACAGTTCCAACAAATAATTTAGACGAGCTTACGGTATATGGAGATACGGTAAATGCTGTTGGTCTCGATGTAAGTAAAGCATTTGTTAGATTGTTTTTAGCAACTGTTGCTTCAGACTTTATTTGAGAATACCTTTTAATAATATTATTTCCTCCTGATGAGTAGTTAGAGTATAAAATATCTAAATTAGAGTCTAACGCCTGCGGGTTAATAAAAGATCCATTATTTGTATCCTCAGAATTAATTGTAACAAACTCATCTGTATCATAATTAAACAAGAATACGAATTGATTGTAAAAAATATTTCCAATGAAATAGGCATCGTTGCCATCTTGATCAAAAAAACTATGAGCGCCATCGCCTCCTGCTACTTCTAAAGATTCATCTGGCTGATTCTTGTTGACATCTTGAAATAATTGAGTCCCATTATCCTGAGCTCCTGCTAGAAAATAATCATCTCCATTGTAAACACTAACTGGACCAACTCCAACCGTATAAAATTGAGTGACATTATACCCTTTATTCCTGGCACTTATTGTACCCCCTGCATCATTTGAATAATAAACGCCTCCATCATTCACAAACAGAACTTTGTCATTATCATTTTTACCATATACCATATTATGTTGGTCTGCATGTACTATAGGAACATCTAAATCTTTAAGTGGGTTATCTCCTCCTCCTTGAGTCCATTTCGATATTTGATTCCAGCCTGTTCCTCCATTTGTAGATTTAAACAAATCGATACCCCCAGCATAAACAACATTATCGTTAACTGGATCTACGGACAGCATTAAATCGTAAAAAGCCTGGCCTCTTGTAAAATCGTCTGCAGGAATACCGGAATCGGCATCATTGGGTAGGCTTAACTCTATGCTTGTTGCAAAACCATTGGTCGTTTGTTCCATTATTACTGGTGACCCACCAGTACCATCTGCTAAAACATATAGTTTTTGCGCATCGGTTGCAGATAATGCTATTTGTGTTCTTTTAGCACCTGCAATTTCATGTATTTTGGTAAAGATTGTACCATCTGCAGATGATAAAATAGTGCCTCCTCCATCTCCAAAAACCACACTGTTCGTTGTGGCTACCCAAATTTTATTATCTGCTCCAATTTCAATATCATTAGGGGCATATTTATTTCCGTTTGAGGTTAATGGCAATACCATTTCAGACCAATTCGAGCCACCATCTGTAGATTTGTATAATCCGAATTCCGGTCCTCCAAGAAACGTATTAACATTAGCATCACTATAAAAAGAGTCGCCTGCTGCAACATAAATTTCTGAAACTCCTGCATTATTTCTAACAACGACGTCATTAATATGCTGTATCCCGGGAACAAGTAGGCCTGTAAAATTTCCACTTCTTGGGTTTAAAGATATATTAACTGCTTCTGTTGCCAAGGTGTTTTCTATTAAATCACCATCTGCTTTTGAAATCATAATTGCAGGAATGGCAATTGTAGCATCGTCTCCACCCATATTGATTGGACTACCATCAACATTATTCATGACGACAACAGCTATGGCTCCGGCATTTTCGGCATTCTTTACTTTAGTAACAAAATTACAGTCACCTCTTCTTACCAATGCTATGTTTCCATTTAATTCTGTACTGTTTTCTAAAGCATTACACCCATCACTTGTTACACCGTCTCCATCATCAACTAAAATAGCATCTGCAGTAATTACAGAAGTAATTGTGGTTCCAAAATTTGTTGTTGGCAGATATGATATATCTCCAGCTATAGATCCAGGAGAATTAATAGTTAAATTAGTTGCCGATTGAAAAAAACTATCGCCACTTATGCCTCCAAAAATTTTAGTCCAGGTATTTCCTCCATCTTCAGATTTCCATAACCCATCGCCATTTACATCGCCTCCTACATAGGATTCACCTGTACCTATATAAAAAATATTTGTGTTATTTGGATCATAAGTGATACTCGAAATCGCTAAATTTTCAGGAATATTGACTCGCGTCCATTGTGAATTTGCATTCGAAATATTGGTGTTTTTCCATAAGCCCCCACTAACACCTCCAGCAAAAACTATTTCGTTGGTCGCATCATTAGGATCAAACATGATGGCTCTAGTTCTACCTGCAACATTAGTTGGTCCTCTCTCTACCCAAACATTATCAATCTTTTCCCCAGGAACCTTTCCTATTAAACCATTTAAAGTTCTTGACTTAGCTAATTTTTGTTGTAACGCTTTTACTTTTTCACGAGTAGGTCTCCCTAATGCAGGATTCATCTCCAATAAATATTGTTCTTCAAAATATTTATTGGGAGGGATCCTTAATTTTTTTCTTTCTTTTTTACTAAGCTTTAATGTTTCATTATAGGGATGTGATTCTAAAAACAATGCATGCTGTTCTCTAAGTTTTTTAATGTCTGAGTTTTTTGTATTCAAAAAAAACACCAAAGCTGAAATGGTGAAAACGGAAACAATAGATAAAAGAATGTCTTTTTTCATATAAGTAATAGTCAAGACAAGGGGGATAAGTTTACAAAATATATCGATTATTTGTTTTAAGCTATTGATTTATATTGATTCCCCTTATTTTATTGAATAGCAGAATGGCATTGCTATCCGACATATTTGAGACAAAGCTACAAGCTTTAAATATTCTATTGTATAGAGAATTTTGCGTTTCCACATCATTTTTAGGTAAAAGATGAAGGATCAATTTATCATAGTTTGATGCTTTATTCACATGAGAATTATTGATGGCCGTTATAAAAACATCCAATAAATCGGATAAAATTCTATAACCGGCTATTTCTTTTTCGATAACCTCCTTACTTTGGTACACTTGTTCTACACTAATTTTAATAATATCGTTTATTTGTGCTTCATATTTACTTTTATCCAGCAAAGCACAATTAAAATCACCATTTAATATAGTTTCTTCATTTTGCATAAAAACGGTAACCGCCTCATTAATCAAGGTATTTATTGCTAAAGCGCGCAGATAACTTACTCTATCTTGCGTGTTTTTTAGTTGATGATACTTTTTGGTATTTATAGTATCCCTCACTAAATTAATTAAATACTCCAAAGCGAATTCCTCTTGTATCAAACCGAGGTTTATACCATCTTCAAAATCGATTATAGTATAGCAAATATCATCTGCTGCTTCTACTAAAAATGCAAGCGGATGTCTGGAAAAACTAATAGCTGTTTTACTTCTTTTTAACAAACCCAATTCATTGACAACATCAATAAAAGCTCCTTTTTCACTTTGAAAAAAACCATACTTTTTATCGGCAATATGCTTTGTTGGTTTTTTAGGCAAAGACTCTTTTGGATATTTCATAAAAGCCCCTAAAGTGGCATAACTTAATCGTAACCCGCCATCTCGTCCTGCTCTACTTTCGGTTAAAATTTTAAAGCCATTAGCATTGCCTTCAAAATCACATAAATCCTGGTATTCTTTTTCAGTCAACTGATCTTTAAACTGTTTTCCGTTTCCTGTTTTAAAAAACTCACCAATTGCCTTTTCTCCAGAATGCCCAAAAGGTGGATTACCTATATCATGTGCTAAAGCTGCCGCGGCAACAATAGCTCCAAAATCGTTCGCTTGATACCCATGAACACTGTATAAATGTGGGTGTTTTTCTAATAATTTCTTACCAACTAACCTACCTAAAGAACGTCCCACCACACTTACTTCTAAACTATGTGTTAATCTGGTATGCACAAAATCGGTTTGCGATAAAGGAATCACCTGTGTTTTATCTTGAAGGCTTCTAAATTCTGAAGAAAATATAACCCGATCATAATCTACTTCAAACCCCAAACGAGTTTCATCTTGTTCTTTTCGTATGCGTTTATTTGTGTCGCCAAAGCGCTTTAAGGATAATAATTGTTCCCAGTTCATTTTATATTTTTAAGAACAAGCAAGATAATTAAATTCGATAATAATTAGTCCTCAAAAATTTGATAACATTAAGATAACATTTTAATCACTGTTCTTTAATAATTAGATAACATACGAATGATTCAAAAATTAGTTCTTTGCACGTATTATTTTACATAAGCTTATGAAACTGCTAACAACCTTTTATATACTAATTTTTACTTCTTTTTGTTTTTCACAAAACACAGGTATAATAACTGGTAAATTAATGGATCAAGAGTTTGACAACAACCCTTTAGTTTTTGCTAATGTCTCTATTAAAGGAAGTTCTATAAAGTCGACCACAGACCAAACTGGTTTATTTGTTATTGAAAATTTAGAAGATGGTGACTACACTCTAGTATGTAGCTTTATAGGTTATGAAACTAAAGAATTAAAAGTAAAAGTTGTTTCGGGAGCATCAGAATACATCAAAGCTTCTTTAGGTGCAAGTACAATATCTTTACTTGAACTTGCATCAATTACTAATGTGGGTGAAAAAAACAATAAAACTGCTTCTCGAATAAATTAATAGTTAGATCTAACATTAACTTACTATCCCTCACTGCCTCTACATCTTTAAAAGAAAAGACACGAATTACACAAATTTTCACTAATTAGCTTGCCTGTCAGGGGGTTTTAGACCTGCACCAACATTATCATGTGATCGCAGATTCGTGTAAATTTGTGTAATTCGTGTCAAACTTTATTATTCGTTACATATATGCACACGGAGACTTACTCCCAATAGATATACAACAATACTCATTTGGAGTTTAGTAAAATTCAATCTTCACTTTAACATCATTTTTTTAAGAAAAACCAATGTTAACTTATTGTTTACAAATTAAAAAACAGGCTTGTTTTAGGTAACATTTAGATAACTCTTTAGTTACTGTTGTTTAATCTAAAGGTAACATAGTCTTTACATAGTCTACCGTTCTTTGCAGCTAGAAATTAATAGAAATAATGAAAAAAATTTTAGTACTATTGGCAGTTTTTACTGCTACATTTTCCCATGCTCAAAGTAAAGGTTCTGCTGTTGGAAAGCTAACAGACAAAGAGTATAACAATGAGCCTTTAGCTTTTGCTAACGTAATAATAAAAGGCACTACTAAAGGAACAACTTCAGATTTTGATGGCCATTATACATTAGAAGGTTTAGATCCTGGGCCTTATACATTAATCTTTAGTTTTGTTGGGTATGAAACTCAGGAAATAAATATACAAATAGTTGCTGGAAAAGTAACCGAAGTAAATGTACCTATGGGAGCTAGTGCAGCTTCTTTAAGTGAAATTGTAATTACTACAACCACCAAGCGAGAGAGTGAAACAGCGCTTTTAATAGAGCAAAAGAAAGCTGTTGTTATTAAAGAAAGTATTGGAGCGGAAAGATTAGGTAAAATTGGAGTTTCTAATGCCGCAACAGCAACAACTAAAATTTCTGGAGTTACACAAAGTGAAGGAACTGGAGAAATATACATAAGAGGCTTAGGAGACAGATATTTATCTACTACAATGAATGGCCTACCCATACCATCTGATGACGTTGATAATAAAAATATTAATCTAAATTTATTTTCAACCAATATGATTGAAAATGTTGGAATTAGCAAAACTTATGCTACTTCTGGTTATGCTGATCAAACTTCTGGAAATGTAGATATCTCTTCAAAAGGGTATTCTAAAAAGCAGTTTTCTGTTAGTGTAGGCTCAAGTTATAACACTAATGTTTTAGGATTAGATGGTGATTTTAAAAGAAGCGTAGCTTCTGAAGATGTTACACTTGGTTTTCATAAAAAACAATTCGCTCTTGTAGATTTAATTACAAGACAAAGTTGGGATCCATTAAATCAAAAAAACACTGGAAACTATAACCTATCCTTATCTGGTGGATATAAGTTTGAGGTTTTTGGAAAAGAGCTATCGATCTTTGCTTCTGGTTCTCATTCAAAATCTTTTGGGTATCAAGAAGGGATCTTCAGAAGTTATAGATCTAATATTTTAGATAATGAATTTACAGATGTTGAGTCATTTACAACGAATACAAATTCTACTGGATATGTAAATTTAGGACTCAAATTAGATAATAATAATAGAATAAAAATAAGCAGTTTATCGGTTAATAAAAGTACAGATAATGTTTACGAGCAAGGTAGAAATGGTTTGGGTTATGTTTTCGATCAAGACCCTCAAGAAGACGCCGCTTTTGTAAGAGACCAAAATTTCAAGCAAACCAGACTGCTCGTGAATCAAATAATTGGTGATCACCAAATAAGTGAAAACAATACATTAAAATGGGCTGGTGGCTATAATTTTGTATTGGCTGAAGAGCCCAACAGGATTAGAAACGAAGCAAATATTTTAGATGCTAATACCGTTCAATATGCTCACGTTGGTGATTTTCAACAAAGAAAATCTAAACAAAAAATTGAAGATACTGAATACAATGCTTACCTAAAAGACGAGATAAGTTTTGGGAAATTAGATGAAGATGAAAAGAAACCCTTCAAGCTTCATATAGGTGCTAACATTCGTAAAAAAGAAAGAGTATTTAGCTCTTTATTTATTGGTGTTAGAGCTAGAGATTTTCAAGTTCCATCTGTAGATGATTTTTCAATCACTTTTACTGAAGCTAACTTTAACAATGGTTTAATTTTAAGAGAAAGTGACCCTGATAGATATGATGCTGATTTAACCATTATGTCTGGTTTTGCCAATTTAGATTTTGGTTTAAACAAAAGGTTTTCTGGAAATATTGGCGTAAGATATGAGAGAGATGAAATAAATGTGTTATGGGATGTGGCTAACTTTGTTGGGCGCGTTGGTTCCATTGCAAAAGAGTATAACGAAATATACCCAAGTGTTAATTTGAAATATGAGTTAAATGAAAAAAACTTTTTACGTTTTGCTTCAAGTTTAACTCAGACTCTACCGGAATTTAAAGAGTTATCTCCTTTTGAGTATGTTTCGCCAACGGGTCGTGTTACAAGAGGTGACCCTAATTTAGAAAAATCTGATGTTTTTAATGTTGACTTAAAATGGGAGTTTTTCCCTAAAAAAAGTGAGTTGGTTTCTGCCACAACATTCTACAAACAAATAAAAAACCCAATTAACTTAGCCTTAACCAGAGGCTCTGCCGGGATTTTTGAATTCTCGAATACAGGTAAAAAAGCTAATGTTTTTGGTGTTGAGTTGGAAACACGTTTAAATTTAATTGAAAACGAAGAAGAAGACCCCATCCTTAACTTTAATGCTAACATAACTAAAATGTGGTTTAATCAGGATTTATTAGAAGAATTTCAATATAAAAATGTTACAGAATCCGATTTACAAGGCGCTTCAGATTTAATCTTAAATGGATCATTAGGATACAACAATCAAAAAGAGAAAGAGTTTATTGCTACCATAACTGGTAATTATTCATCAGACAAAATATTTGCATTAGGGTCTCCTGAAGATTTTGCTAATAGTAGCACCCTTTATAATGATGAAATTATAGAAAAAGGATTCTTTACTATGGATTTGGTTGTTAGTAAAAAAATAACAGATAATTTATTATTAAAATTTATTGGAAGAAACCTTCTTAATCCAGATATAGAACAAACACAGTTAATTAGAGACATTAACACAAGTGTTGAGACAAACGAAGTTGTAAGCTCATATAAAAAAGGAAGTTTATTAAGCTTGAGCTTAAAGTATACGTTTAAATAAACATACCATTAAATCATATAATCGTTTAAAGCCTCAAAGAAATCTTTGAGGCTTTCTTTTTAATAAATATTACAAAAACATAAGTAGAAATTAATTTAAAAGAACAAAAAACGAAACATCAAAACATCGGTTATATGCAGTTAACCTTTTGGTAACAAAAGCACCTAATTTAACAACAAAACGTAACCTACGTTTAATATTCTAGTAAACAAAAGGAGATATAAATCGATTTTCTTTGCATAACTATTATAAAATAATAAAAATCAAAAATGAAAAAATTATCTTTAAAATTAATTGCTGTGGCATTAGCATTTACTGCTATTAATTTAACCAGCTGTAGCTCTGATGATCCAGCACCAATAGTGCCATCAAAAGCGAAAGTTTTGGAAAACTTAGAGGCTGGAGTTATGAATGGTACTTTAGAAGAAAACTATACGCTTAAAGCTTCAACTGTTTATAATTTAACAGGTCAATTTATTATAGCAGATGGTGCTTCATTAAGTATTCCTGCTGGCACTAAAATTCTTGCCGATAATGGTGGTACCGACGTATATATCGCTGTTTTAAAAGGTGGAGAAATTAACATTAATGGAAACGCAGGAAGTCCGGTTGTAATGTCATCTGTTGATGGAAATCGTGGCGATTGGGGAGGTTTAACCTTGTGTGGAAAAGCGACTACTACTGCCGGTGTTGATGCTCAAGCTGAAGTTGGTGGTTTTATTTACGGAGGTACTGATGATACCGATAGTTCTGGAATTATAAGATACTTACAAATTGTTGGTACTGGTGCACAAATCAATACAAAATCTCAATATAACGGAGTTTCTTTTTATGCTGTTGGTTCTGGTACATTAGTAGATAACGTAGCAGTAATAAATGGTTCTGATGATGGCGTTGAGTTTTTTGGCGGGACTGTTTCTGCAACAAACTTATACTTAGAGAACAATGATGATGATTCTATCGATTGGACAGAAGGGTGGAATGGATCTGTAACAAATGCTTACATATCTCATACTATTGCTGATTTCTCAACTGTTTTTGAAGGAGATAAAACAAATGGAAACCCAAAATTCACGAATATAACAGCAATTTCTACTGTAGGTGGTACTGCATTACAATTCAAATTACAATCTGGAGCTACTATTGATGGCCTTTCTTTAAGTGGTTATGATGTAGATTTAGATATGAAAGACGGTGGAGATACTGCAAATGTCGTTTTTAATGATGGTTACGCTCCTGTTGCTCACGCTCTTCCTGCAAAACAAATAGAAACAGGAGAATACTTTTATTCTTTAAATACTTCTGTTGTTCCTACTGTAGATGCTTCAGACTTTGATTGGGTAGATACAAATTTATCATTTGAAAGCAGTCTTTTACAAGGAGCTGTTACGGGTAATGTTACTTTAGACGCTTCTGTAAACTATATCTTAAACTCTTCTTATATTGTTCAAAGCGGCGCTAAATTAACAATTCCTGCAGGAACTAAAATTACTGCCAGAGACGGTGGTACTGGTGTTTATATTGCAGTTTTACAAGGCGGTGAAATAGATATTCAAGGAACTGAATCTGATCCTGTTGTAATTGCATCTACAGCTGCAAATGGTGGAGACTGGGGAGGTTTAACTATTTGTGGTCATGCTACAACTACTGCTGGCGTTAATGCTGTGGCTGAAATAGGTGGTTTTGTTTATGGTGGTACAACTGACAATGACAACTCTGGTTCTATAACATATTTAGTGCTTAAAGGAACTGGAGCTCAAATCAACTCTGAGTCTCAATACAATGGTCTTTCGTTATATGCTGTTGGTTCTGAAACTGTTATAGAAAACATATCTGTTATTAATGGTTCTGATGATGGGGTAGAGTTTTTTGGTGGAACAGTTTCTGCATCTAACTTATACTTAGAAAACAATGATGATGACTCTATCGACTGGACAGAAGGATGGAATGGATCTGTAACAAATGCTTACATTTCTCATACGGTTACTGGTTTCTCAACTGTTTTTGAAGGAGACAAAGACAATGGAAATCCGACTTTTACAAATATCACGGCTATTTCTAGTGTAGGAGGTACTGGTTTACAATTTAAAAAGCAATCAGGTGGAACCATTACCGGTTTACATTTAACCGGTTATGATGTCGATTTAGACATGAAAGACGGTGGAGCTTTAGCTAATGTACAAATTGAAGGTGCTAATGCTGATGCAACTCTACTATCTGGAGAAACTAAAAAATACACGCTTAATTCTGGTAAAGATGCGACGGCATTAGATATTTCAGGATGGACTTGGAAAAACGCCGGTCTGTAAGAATAGTAAATAATATATCAAAAAGAAAAGCATCCCATTTGGGATGCTTTTCTTTTTGATACTCTTTTTTATTAGTTTTTTGGTTGTGCAGCTTGCGTTTGCATAATCTGCTTTTGTCTTAACAATTCATTTTTTGTTAATTGAATTAAATTAAAGCCAGGTGCTATTTTTAAAGTTTCATCTAAAATATCAACAGCGGCATCAATATTTGCTTTTTTGTCTTTATTATAAGTAGCTAGTGCATTTAAATACATAAATGCAGCTTTTAAAGACACCTCATAAGGTGTTTGAGTCTCATAAAAAGCTTTCTTCATATCATCTTTAGAATTTGCCAAACCATAATTAATATGTTTTTCTGCCTCTGCCAGTTTTTGAGTTTGCAAATTAAGTTCAGCTAATTCATAAGCAATTAAAGCGCTTGGGTTTCTTTTAAACATTTCTTCAAAAAATCCAATGGCTAATTTTGGCTGTTTAACCGATTTTAAAGACAATGCTTTTACCTCAACCGCAATATCAGAATCCGTAGTACTTTTTTCTATTCCGATAGTATTTAGAGCTTGCATATATTTACCTTCGGTCATATATAAATAAGCTAAAGTATCTTTTCTTGCTTCAGATGGCACTAATAAATTTAAATGTGTCATCCCATTTATAATCCCCTGTACATCCCCTTGAGCTTTCATTTGCTTATAATAAGCTTCATAATGTTTTATTAATTCTGAGTTACTTTGTGCGCTTAACATAAAGCTGCTCGCTAATAAAATCAATCCAAATAATCTTTTCATTCCTCTTATATTTATTTTAATTTGCTAAAACTATAAAAAATTAACATTTAATCTCTTAAAAGAATGCTAATTATTTTCGTTTAAGCAAAGTAACTCCCTTTTCTAGAAATTATATGATGTCATTATTCTACTATAATGTATCATTATTCATTAAAATTCCCCTAAAATGAAAAGCATCTTTTTAGGAAAATCTAAAAAAAATAACTATATTTAAGATTACTAAATTTAATTATTATGGGAATAAAAAGTTTTCTGGCTTCACGAAAAAAAACAAAAAAGGCTACTGCTACATCCGATACCCCAATTAAGGTTAGTGATTATATGACCACAAATTTGATTACATTTAGATCTGATCAAGGAATCGAGCAAGTCATTGATGCTATAATAAAACATAGAATTTCAGGAGGACCTGTAATAAATGAAAAAAATGAATTAATAGGCGTTATATCTGAAGGTGATTGTATTAAGCAAATAAGTGAAAGCAGGTATTATAATATGCCTATGGACAAAGACGCCACCGTTGAAAAGCACATGGTTAAAAATGTTGAAACCATTGATGGCAATATGAATATTTTTGATGCTGCCAATAAATTTCTCGACTCTAAACGAAGACGTTTTCCTATTGTTGAAAATGGCAAACTAGTAGGACAGATAAGTCAAAAAGATATTCTTAAAGCAGCTCTGGCCTTAAAAGGGCAAAACTGGAAGTAATTTAATACCAATTGAGTGTGAAGACATTCAAATGCTATGCCTTGAGTCTTTTAAGGCCTTTGGGTGATCTGTAATAATAAGCTTTTCTTTTTCGTCACTTATTAATTCCACAATTTTTGAATACGCATATTCTGGAATGGGTTCGTTTAATGTTTTCCATTTTGCAATACCTGCAACCGTTATTTTTTCACCAACTTCTATGATACCCTCTTCATATCGTAGTGTTTTATTGAATCCAAAAAAACCTTCGCTATCAATATTATATGTTTTAAGCAGTTCCTTAAATTCTGGGGTTGGGTCATTAAATACTCCTGAAGACACTTTTTCATCTTTAACCAAATAACTCTTATAATTTTTAGGGGATGGTACTGGCCTTACTATGACATAACTTCCGTTTTGTTCAAGAAAAAAATCTTGCATCTTTTCTTCATCTACAATAGTCTTCCAATAAGAACTTTTGCCTGAGCTTACCTTTTTTTCTAATTTAATAGTATAAAAAACACATTTTCTTTTACTTAAAGGGGCTACCAAAGGAGCTACAACATGTAATGCTTTTCCATGAACTTTAACAAATTCGTTAGTCTTTAAACTTGCTACTGCTTTTCGTCTTGTTTTGGATAACTTTCTTAATATGACTTGTTTTTTATTAAAATAGTATAGTGCAAACACTAAAATAGATCCTAAAATAACAATAACTGCAATAGGACTTTCAATAAAACTGAGAGCTAATATCATAGAGTGGTTTTATACTATAAGTGTTTATTTTCATTATTTGTTACAAGATTCACCCTTCTCGTTTCACCAATGCATAATAACCCCCTTCCAAAGGTAAGTAGCCTTGATCATACACAAAGTAATAAATAGTGCCTGCTTTTGTTGTATAAATAGTGGTAAAATAATTAAAATCAAAACCTGCTTCTATTAGTTTGGCACGGGATGTTTTT